>JAQCNI010000090.1 GCA_028275105.1 Halorubrum sp. | reverse complement strand
GTAGTTGACCAGCAAACAGAATGGCCACAATGCGAGTTTCAGAAAATGCCGTGTTGAACGCAAGACAGCGTCGTGATTGAAATATTGACATGGATATTTTGGCCAGTATCTACGCTCTATCGGTATAATCTGAAAGCAGACGATTCAATTTCGGGCCAACACCTCGGTACTCAAACATCGGAGGCTCTTACCGAACGCAGTGAAACAGCGTGAGTATCATGGCATCCCGCTGAATGCGTCTGTGTGTGAACAACCAAACGGCATTCGGCGGGATGCTTCAGCAACTTGTTGAGCTCACATCAATAGTGTTGCGGCCAGAGCCGCTCGATGCCGAGATCGAGCGGCGCTGTAAGCACGCTTGGGAAGAAGCACCTTGTCCTAATTGCGGCGAAACCACCATCAACGCCGGGGACAGCAGTCCCCGACTGTGGTGTTCTAACTGCCGATATACGTTCACCTACACCCGCAACACACCCTTCGAAGGACGAACACTCACGCCTGGAGAGATTATCATTGCCTTCGTACTCTACGCAGATACGCTACTCAGCATCAACCAAGTTGCTCAGCTCTTCGAGGCAGTTTACGATACTGTCCACACAACTATCCGCGAGGTGGAAGCCGCATTCGAGAGCGGCTTCCACCTCGTCTGGACACATCTCCAAGAAAATGGAGACAGTCCAACCCAGATCGACGAGACTGGTCAGAAGTGTTCTGGCTTCAAGGGACAGATGCCGCCGCGGGACGGTCTTTCCCGCGGCGGCGATAGTGATCCCGGTCGGTCTCGGTGGGAAGGCGCACCAGGCGATACAATGACGCTTGTTGGAGCTTGTCGAGACACGCTTCGCGTGATTCGTGCGGAACGTGGTGCGAAACCTGACGAGCTGAGACAGACGCTTGACGAGGTAGAGATCCTCTCAGGGAAGATTGATGAATTGTGGCACGACGGGTGGCGCGGGTACGCGCCACTCGTCTATGACAATGAGAAAGTCGTTCCACACTCCGAAGAGTTTGTCACTGATGAAGGCGTTCACGTCAACCAAGTCGAATGCCTCTGGTCACTTGTGAATCCGTGGCTGTAGAAGTTCCGCGGCCTCTCGAAGTCGGGATTAGAGCAGTCTGTCCGAACCTACGGGTTCGTACGGACGCTAAACCTCGCCGGAGTACCGTTGAGCGGGCTTATTCACTGCTTTACAGTGAACGTGTTTCGCTGAGTTATGTAAGAGCCACCTGATACACTCGCTAGTTGTCCACTCTATCAGTACCCGTAGCAGCGAAAGTACGGCCTCACGCCAGAAAGACACCGAAACGAGGCAAAGACGCCAACGGCTGTCGCAGTGAGGTGAACGAATGTCGAATTCACTACTTGTTTCCGGCAGATTGAGACTCCTTCTGTATATGTGGCATCCTCATGAGTACGAGGTCCAGACGGTCCTCGACGCGATCGAGCAGTCCGACGAGCGTGGGGAGCGGGTGACCGTCGAGTGACCGGTTGGCCGGTGGAACGCGGCCATCGAGCGTCGGGGCGACGCGAACCGGAACCCGGTTATTCCGTGCGTTCGTATCCCGGATCGTGACCACCGAGACGACGGAACGCGCGGGTGGACGTGCCCGCGGTCCCCGGGGACTGGCTCGCGCGTGGGCAACCGTGCTCGGCCGCCCGCGACGGTTTTTCCGTACCGGAGTGGGCCCCGGGGATCAGGCGCCGGGGTTGACGTTCGCCGCAGCCGTCGCCGCGGCGTTCGTCCTCGGGTGGGTCGTGACGGACCCCGGAGTCGTTCCCGGGATCGCCGACTCGACCGCGTTGTCGGCGGCCGTCGTCGTGCTCCTCGTGACCGCGCTGGCGGCTCCCGTCGGGCTTCACCTGACCGCCGCTGTCGCGACGGTCTCCCTGATCGTCGCCAGCCTCGAGCCAGTCGAACGGGTTTCGCTTCGCGACTGGGGCGTGGCGTCGGCGGCCGTCGCCGCGCTCGTCGTGGCGGCGTTGGCGACCCCGCTCGGGGGCCGACTGGTCGCCGGCGTCGCGGCGGGAGCCCTGCTCGTCGCCGGGTTCGGGATCCACGGACGGTTTACCCTCCGGGATCGGGGCGGCGTGAGCGAGACGGTCCAAGTCGTCGCGTACGCGAGTGCCCCGATGGCGCTCGCGGGGCCGCCGATCCCGGCGCTCCGGATCGGGTGTGGGGCGTACGCGGCGCTGTTGCTGTTGGTCGGGCTCCGCACGGTCCACGGGACGACCCCGATCCGGACGCTGATTGCCGGGACTCCGCCGGCGCTGGCCGGGTACGGGGTCGGATACCGTGTCGTCGCCGCGGTCCGAACGCTTTTCGGCGGGTAGCCGTCTCGATATCGGGTCACCGCCGAATCGCCATCGAGCGTCGACGCCGAATTCGGTCCCACGAGCGGTCGGCCGTCGAACGCGTCCCAGCCGGCTTTCGACAACCGTTTTAGGAGGGAGGCACTCTGTGTACTCAAATGGGATCCTGTATCATCTGTGGCACCGACGTCGGCGATGGCGGTCGAATCTGTGACTCCCATCAGGAGGACGTCGTGTTCGACTTCCGGGGGAACTCCCCGGACCAACTCGTACCGGACCGTTTCTACCACGGGGTCGTCGACGGCTACGCCGAGTTCGGCGTGTTCATCGACCTCGCCCCGGGCGTCACCGGCCTGCTTCACCGGTCCGAGCTCGACCGGCGGCTCGACAGCCTCGACGGGGAGCCGGGCGACGACGTGTTCATCCAAGTGAAGGGGGTCCGGGACAACGGCAACATCGACCTCGCGTGGTCGATCCGACAAGCCGACCGCGAGTTCCGCGGCGCGCTCGTGCAGGACGGCGAGAGCGAGCATCTCCCGGAGGGAGAGGACGACGGTTCGGCCGACGACGCGAACGACGCGTCCGAAGTTGACGAGACGGACGACGCGTCCGAAGTTGACGACGAGCCCGAAACCGATGACGCGTTCGACACGGACGCCGGACCCGACGACGCTGCCGAAACGGAGCCGTCGCGGGCGGCAACGGACGCGGACGCCGCCGCCGACGAGCCGACTGCGGTCGGGAACGGGGACACGGCGGCGGGTGACGACGAGGGATCCGCGGCCGACGAGGACCCCTCCAGCGTCGAGAGGAACTTTTCGGCCGTCGACGATGGAAGCGAGTCGGCCGTCGAAAGCGAACCGGACGCGGCCGACGACGTCGAATCGACCCCCGACGACGCGGAAATCGAGCGCGTCGCCGTCGAAACCCTCCCGAACGCGGTCGGTGACACCGTCCGCCTCGAGGGCGAGGTCGTTAGCGCGCGACAGACCGGCGGACCGACCGTCTTCGAGGTCCGCGACGAGAGCGGCGTCGTCGACGTCGCCGCGTTCGTCGAGCCCGGCGTCCGCGCCTACCCCGAGGTCGAGGTCGGCGACGCGATCCGGATCGACGGCGAGGTCGAACGTCGCCAGGGGGATATTCAAGTCGAAACCGAGGCCCTGGCCGTGCTCGACGGGGCGGAGGCGGAGACGGTCCGCCGGCGACTCGCCGAGGCGCTCACCGAGAAGGCCCGTCCGGACGGGCTTCAGCCGCTCGCGGGCGACGGAGCCGTCGCCGAACTCGGCGAGGGGTTGTTGGACGCGGCCGAGGCGATCCGCCGGGCGGTTCTCGAGTCGCGACCGATCGTCGTGCGGCACCCGGCCACCGCCGACGGGTACGTCGCCGGGGCCGCCGTCGAACGCGCCGTACTCCCGCTGATCCGCGACGAGCACGCGAAGAGCGACGCCGAGTACCATTACTTCACCCGGCGGCCGCTCGACGACCCGGTGTACGGGATGGACGCGGCGACGAACGACGCCACCCGGATGCTTCAGGACCGCGACCGTCACGACGAGAAGCTCCCGCTACTGTTGCTCGCCGGGACCGGGTCGACTACCGAGTCCGCCGACGGGATCGAACTACTCTCCGTGTACGGCGTGGAGGCGGTCGTCGTCGATGCCGCGGTCGCGGACTCCGAGACCCGCGACCGGGTCGATACGCTCGTCTCACCCGAACTGGAGCCGGTCGACAACGACCTGTCGACGGGCACGCTCGCCGCCTCCCTCGCGTCCGCGGTCAACGCCGCGGTCCGGGACGACCTCGCCCACCTGCCCGCCGTGAGCTACTGGACCGACACCCCGGACCGCTACGTCGACCTCGCGCGGGAGGCCGACTACGACCGCGAACGGATCGCTGAACTTCGCGAGGCCGTGGCGCTGGAGGCGTACTACCAGTCGTATCAGGACAAACGCGAACTTATCACGGACCTGCTGTTCGATGACGGCGGCGACCTCGCGGCACACGTCTCCGAGCAGTTCCGCGAGAAGCTCGAGACGGAGGTCGAGACCGCGACCGCCAACGTCGTCACCGAGGCGGTCGGGGGCGTCGAGTTCGCACTCCTCGACACCGACGAGTACACCCACCGGTACGACTTCCCGCCCACCCCGCTGCTGCTCGACGACCTCCACCGGCGACACGCGAACGGGAACCCGTTCGCCACGGTCGGGATCGGCACCGACGAGCTGTACGTGCGGGGAAGTACGGACCTCTCGGTCGGGGAAATCGCCGAACGCGCCGCCGAGATCGCCCCGACCGCGGACGTCTCGACCGCCGGACTCCGGGAGGGAAAGATCGGGTTCCTCTCGGGCGAGCGCGACGCCGTCGAGGACGCCGTCGTCGCCGCGGTCGCCGAGCAGTTCTGACCCTGAAATTGCGCCACGGCGGGACTCCGACTGCGCCCGTTCCTCGCGCCGTCCGATACCGTGTGACGTTCCTCCCGGTCAATCCGTTCGCATCCGCCGGAACGGCCCCGGCGGGAGCCTGAGTTCGTCGAGTTCCGGAAGGTGTTTGACGTTGAACACGACCTTCAGCTCGTCCGAGAGCGGGTAGCCGTTGCACGAGAGCCGGAAGCCGCGTTCGGCGTGCGCATCCAAGAGGATGTGATTCGCGGGCTGTGAGAGCTCGCCCGCAACGAGGTAGACGGCGCAGTTCGCACACGCGCCGCCACGGCAGGAGAACGGCCACGAGAAGCCGCGGTTCTCGGCGGCCTCCAGCAGGCTCTCGTCGGGCTCGACGAGGAGGCGGCCGTAGTCCGCGTTCGGGAGGTCGGCCGCGGCCGCCTTCGCGAACAGATCGTCGTCGTCGATTTCCCACCCGCGGTCGGCGACCGCCTCGTAATCGAGGAACTCGACGCGGATCGGTCCGGTTCCCTCGCCGTCGTCGAGGTCGATGTCGGCCGGGGCGGGCCCACCGTCGTCGTTCGCCCCGCCGGCCCCGTTCGCGCCCCAGTCGGCCTCCGTGAGTTCCCGGTAGGCCCGCCTGACCAGTTGGAACTCCTCGATCGACCCGCCGGTGTCGGGATGTGCCTGCTTGACCCGTTCGCGATACGCGCGTTCGACGTCGGCCTCGGTCGCGTCGTCCTCGATGTCCAACACGTCGAACGGCGATACCATTCGCTTGTGTTAGCCGATCGACGTATATAAACGTCCCACAACGCGTCGAGCATGCCGGTGTTTGTGTAATTTATCCGATTGGTCCGTCGAACCATCGTTACCACAAAAATAATTGATGCCGTTGCCATGATGGACCATGTCAAATCCGATCCGCGTCCTCTGTGTCGACGACGAGCCGGATTTCGCGGATCTGACCGCCACGTATCTCGAGCGCAGGAACGGCCGATTCGCCGCCGAGACGGCGACGGGTCCGGATGGGGGGTCGGCCGTGATCGAGGAGCGCCCGCCCGACTGTATCGTCTCGGATTACGATATGCCGAAAATGAACGGGGTCGAGTTCCTCCGAGCCGTTCGCGAGGATCACCCGGAACTGCCGTTCATCCTCTTCACCCGAAAAGGCAGCGAGGAAGTCGCCAGTGAGGCCATCTCGGCCGGCGTCACCGACTATCTCCAGAAGGGGTCCGGCACGCATCAGTACACCGTTCTGGCCAACCGCGTGACGAACGCCGTCGCACAGGCTCGTGCCGAGGATCAACTTCAGGAGGAGCGCCGGCGGTTCCGGCTCCTGTTCGAGCGGCTGAGCCAACCGACCGTGGAGGTCGAGTACGAGAGCGACGCTCCGATCGTCAAGCGGGTCAATCCGGCCTTCGAGGACGTGTTCGGCTACGAGGCGCCGAAGATCGTCGGCAGTTCCCTCGACGCCCACATCGTCCCGCCGGGACGGGATGAGGGCGCATCGCGGATCAATCAGCGCGTCCAAGCCGGGAGAAGCCTCGAGTCGGAGGAAGTCGTTCGGCGCACGACCGATGGTACCCGGGAGTTCCTCCTCCAGAACGCCGTTTACAACGACGGATCGGGTGGTTCCGCCATCTACACCGACATGGGCGACGGCGAAGCGTGACCGATCGCCCCGACGGGAGTGTGACCGGTCTCGACCGTTTAAGACGTCCGGGCCCGTTCGGACGGGTGTAATGGGAAACGCGGCCCTACGCGACCTCGCGTCGATACGGGACGTCCCCTTCGAGGAGTTGGAGGAGAGCGTCGTCGCCGTCGACGCCCACAACTGGCTGTATCGCTACCTCACGACGACCGTGAAGTGGACCGCGGACGCCGCGTACACGACCGCCGACGGCACGGAGGTGGCGAACCTGATAGGGGTCGTACAGGGACTGCCGAAGTTCTTCGAACACGACCTGATCCCGGTGATGGTGTTCGACGGGGAGATGACCGACCTGAAGGCCGACGAGGTGGCCGACCGGCGGGCGAACCGCGAGCGCGCCGAGGAGCGCCGGGCGGCGGCCGAGGAACGGGGTGACGCCGTCGAGGCCGCCCGGCTTTCGGCGCGCACCCAGCGGCTCACGGACACGATTCAGCGAACGACCCGGGAGCTGTTCGACCTGCTCGACGTGCCGGTCGTGGAGGCGCCCGCCGAGGGCGAAGCGCAGTGTGCCCACATGGCCGCAACGGGGACGGTCGACCACGCCGGCAGCGAGGACTACGACACGCTGCTGTTCGGTGCCCCCACGACCCTCCGCCAGCTAACGAGCAAGGGCGATCCGGAACTGATGGACCTCGAGGCGACGCTCACGGACCTCGAACTCGACCGCGAGCGACTCGTCGACGTCGCCATGCTGTGCGGCACCGATTTCAACGAGGGAGTCCACGGGGTCGGGCCGAAGACGGCCGTCTCGGCGGTCCGGGAACACGGCGACCTGTGGGGAGTGCTTGCGGCCCGCGACGCGTCGATCCCGAACGCCGAGGCAGTCCGCGAACTCTTCGCCGATCCGCCGGTGTCGGATGCGCCGTTCGACGCCGACGTCGACCCGGACGTCGACGCCGCGCGCGCCTACGTCGTCGACGAGTGGGGCGTCGACACGGAGGAGGTCGACCGCGGTTTCGAGCGGATCCGCGAGGCCCAAGTCCAGACGGGCCTGGATCGGTGGACGTGACCTCGATCAGTTCGAGCCGACGGTGCTGACCTCGATTACCTTGCCGGCGACGGGGTCGAAAGACGCAGCACGATAGTCGCGGTCCTTGCTCACATGTGTCATTCATGCGTCTGACGTCGCGGTAGGTTTACGGTAATTCCCCGCCAACCGGTACGTATGAAGGTGCTGGTAGCCGGTGGAACCGGCTTCATCGGGTCGTACCTTTGCCGGGCGTTGGCCGACGCGGGCCACGGGGTGACCGCCCTGTCGCGGTCGCCCTCGGACACGCCCGACGGCGTCGACTCCGCCATCGGCGACGTCACCGCGTACGACTCGTTCGCGCCGACCGTCGACGGCCACGACGCGGTGGTGAACTTGGTTGCGCTCTCGCCCCTGTTCGAGCCGACTGGCGGGAACGTGATGCACGACCGGGTCCACCGCGCCGGCACCGAAAACCTCGTGCGAGCGGCCGAGGACGGCGGGGTCGAACGGTTCGTACAACTGAGCGCACTCGGTGCCGACCCCGATGGCGACACGGCCTACATCCGCGCGAAGGGACGAGCGGAGGAGATCGTCCGGGAGGGCTCCCTCGACTGGACGGTGTTCCGCCCGTCGGTGGTGTTCGGCAAGGGCGGCGAGTTCGTCCCGTTCACGAAGCGACTGAAGCGGCTGTTCGCCCCCGTCATCCCGGTGTACCCGCTTCCCGGCGGCGGGAAGACGCGGTTCCAACCGATCCACGTCAAGGACCTCGTGCCGATGCTGGTTGCCGCCCTCGAGTCGGACGACCACGTCGGCGAGACCTACGAGGTTGGCGGACCGGAAACGCTGACGCTCCGGGAGGTGACGAACCTCGTGTACGAGGCGGAGCGCAAGGGAGTGACGGTCGTCCCGCTGCCGATGCCGTTGGCGAGGGTCGGGCTCGCCGTCCTCGGAGCAGTCCCCGGGTTCCCGATGGGCTCGGACCAGTACCGGTCGCTGAAGTTCGACAACACGACCGCCGACAGCGCCGTCGGTGCGTTCGGCGTCGAGGGGTCGGAGATGAACACGCTCGCGGCGTATCTGAACCTGGAGTGACATGACGGTCCACGCCACCGACCCTGCCGGATCGCTCCAGATCTCAGACGTGGTAAAACCACCAGAAGCTTTTTACGCCAGATCCCACTCTGGTCAGTCTAAAGGGGGAGGACGTTCACAATGAAACTAGCAATGATCGGGTACGGGCAGGCGGGGGGCAAAGTCGTCGACAAGTTCTTGGAGTACGACAAGCGCACGGGGTCGGAGGTCGTCCGCGCGGCCGCGGCGGTGAACACCGCAAAGGCCGATCTCATGGGAATCGAACACATCCCGGAACACCAGCGCGTACTCATCGGACAGGCCCGGGTGAAGGGCCACGGCGTCGGTGCGGACAACGAACTCGGCGCGGAGATCGCCGAGGAGGACATCGACGAGGTACAGGGAGCGATCGACTCCATCCCCGTCCACGAGGTGGACGCGTTCCTCGTCGTCGCCGGGCTCGGCGGGGGGACCGGGTCGGGCGGCGCGCCGGTGCTCGCGAAACATCTCAAGCGGATCTACACCGAACCCGTCTACGGACTGGGGATCCTCCCGGGCAGCGACGAGGGGGGCATCTACACCCTCAACGCCGCCCGGTCGTTCCAGACGTTCGTCCGCGAGGTGGACAACCTGATGGTGTTCGACAACGACGCCTGGCGGAAGACGGGCGAGTCCGTTCAGGGTGGCTACGAGGAGATCAACGAGGAGATCGTCCGACGGTTCGGGATCCTCTTTGGCGCCGGCGAGGTACAGGAAGGCCAGGACGTGGCCGAAAGCGTCGTGGACTCCTCCGAGATCATCAACACGCTCTCGGGCGGCGGGGTCTCCACCATCGGATACGCCGAAGAGGAGGTCGAAGAGAAGTCGTCGGGCGGGTTGTTGTCGCGGCTCCGAAACGACGATCAAGCCGACGACCTCGACAGCGCCCACACCACCAACCGCATCACGAGCCTCGTGCGCAAGGCGGCGCTCGGACGCCTCACGCTCCCGTGTGAGATCGAGGGGACCGAACGCGCCCTGCTCGTGCTCGCCGGCCCGCCGGAGTATCTCAACCGCAAGGGGATCGAACGCGGCCGCAAGTGGCTCGAAGAGCAGACCGGCTCGATGGAAGTCCGGGGCGGCGACTACCCGTACAGCGGCTCCGGCTTCGTCGCCACCGCAATTTTGCTCTCGGGCGTCACGAACGTCCCCCGGATCAAGGAGCTCCAACAGGTCGCCATCGAGGCACAGGACAACCTCGACGAGATCCGCGAGGAGAGCGAGGAGAACCTCGACGAACTCGTCAGCGACGACAGCGACGAGCTCGAGTCCCTGTTTTAACGCCTCTCGCGCCCCCGTTTCCCGTATGGAGGTCCTCGTTCCGTTCAGCGCCGACCGGCCGAAGTCACGGCTCTCCGACGTCCTCGATCCGGACGAGCGGGTCGCGTTCGCCCGAACGATGCTCGACGACGTCCTGACCGCGATAGTCGACGCCGGAGGACGGCCGCACGTCCTCTCGACCACCTCGATCGAACCGGACCGCCAAGACGCCATCGTGCGCGGGCCACCCGACCCGCCGGGCACCGTCGACACGCGCCCGCTGACTGCCGCCGTCAACGCTGCCCTCGATGACCGGCTGTCAGGGAACGGTTCGGGCGGCGGCACGGCGTCGTCCGACCCGGTCGGAGTCGTGATGGCCGACCTCGCGCTGGCGACCCCCGAGGCCTTGGGGCGGCTGTTTGGAGCCGTGGACGACGCCGACGTGGCCATCGCACCCGGACGCGGCGGCGGCACCAACGCGCTCGTCGTCGACACCTCTTCGTTCCGCGTCGACTACCACGGCGTGTCGTATCTCGACCATCGCCGGATCGCGACGGCAGCCGGCGCGACCGTCCACGAGGTCGACTCCCACCGGCTCGCGACGGACATCGACGAACCCGACGATCTCGCGGAGGTGTTGATCCACGGCGACGGCGCCACGGCGGACTGGTTGCGGGACGCCGGCTTCGACCTGGCGACGACCGGCGGGCGGGTAGGCGTCGTTCGCGAGTGAACTCCCGGTCGGGGGAGCCGTCCGCGATCGGAAATTCCGCCCGCCGGCCCATCCGGGACCACGACGTTTTTTGAACTCGGTCCCGGAGCACGGAGCGTGTTCGCGTCCGCCGACGAGTACGGGATCCGGATCGACGTCGACGAGCGGGAGGTGGAGCGGCTGTGTGCCGTGACTCCCGCGGACGTCGGGACTGCCGATCGGCTGACGTTCGCCCGCAACGTCTTCATCCCGCTAACGACCGCGTGCCGGTACACCTGTACGTACTGTACCTACTACGACGTGCCCGGAGAGGCAACGCTGCTCTCGCCGGCGGAGGTCCGCGAGCGGTGTCGGGTCGGCGCCGACGCGGGGTGTACGGAAGCGCTGTTCACGTTCGGCGACGAGCCGGACGATCGGTACACCGGGATCCATGAGCGACTCGACGAGTGGGGATTCGACTCGATCCACGACTACCTCCACCGGGCCTGTGAGATCGCCTTGGAGGAAGGGTTGCTCCCCCACTCGAACCCCGGCGACCTCACGGTGGAGCACTTCTCGGCCCTCCGCGACGTGAACGCGTCGATGGGCGTGATGCTGGAGACGACGGCCGACGTCGACGCACATGCCGGGAGCCGGCGGAAGACTCCCGGACAACGGCTCAATACGATCCGGGCGGCGGGGCGACAGGGGGTCCCGTTCACCACGGGGATCCTCGTCGGGATCGGCGAGGGGTGGCGGGACCGCGCGGAAAGCCTGCTCGCGATCCGCGAACTCCACGAACGATACGGCCACGTTCAGGAGGTGATAGTCCAGAACGTCGTCCCGAACGAGCGGTCCGACTTTGCGAAGCCCGACCTCGCGACGATGCGGCGGGTCGTTGCCATGGCCCGGACCGCGCTCCCGCCGGCGGTGTCGGTTCAGGTCCCGCCGAACCTCTCGCCGGCGGCCGACCTCGTCGACTGCGGGATCGACGACCTCGGGGGCGTCTCTCCAGTCACGGACGATTACATCAATCCCGCATATGCGTGGCCGGAGCTTGACGAACTCCGCGCTGTCGCCGACACGGGTGGGATGCCCCTCGTCGAACGGCTCCCCACGTACGGCCGTTACCTCCCGGCTGACCTGCGGCCGGCCTGGGTCAACTCGGCCACGACGCCGACGAGTCGCGGTGCGTGGCTCTCGGACCGGATCCGGGATCGGATCGCGGCCGACGACCCGCACGGACGACGGCTCCGCGCGGTCGCCCGCGGTGACGGCCCGCTCGCACCGGACCCAAAGCCCCGGGGCGGCGCCGCCGGGGGGGAGTGACCGTCCCCCGTTGTCACCGGATTTTTGATAAACGAGTAAAATAGTGCTCCGCATGATGATTCCACTCATCGGTAGTGTGGGGTTGAGCCCGGTCTTGACTAGCGCCCTGGTGTCGGTGCTCCTGTTCCTCGCCGGGTTCGTCGGCGTACTGATACTGGGGCGGGTCGCGTTCGTCCCGGCGACCCGGCGCGTGTTGAACGCCCGCGGGTTTGATCGGGCGGTTCGCAGCCTCGGCACGAGCGTCGCCAACGCGGTGGTGTGGGTTGCCGCGGTCGCCATCGCGTTCACGATGGCCGGGTACGGGGCGTTCCTCTCGGCGTTCGCAGTCTTCGGCGGCGCCATCGCACTCGCGATCGGGTTCGCCGCACAGGACCTCCTCGGCAACTTCGTCGCCGGGATCTTCATTCTGAAGGACAAACCGTTCGAGGTCGGCGACTGGATCGAGTGGAGCGGAAACTCGGGCCGCGTCGAGGACATCGACCTCCGCGTCTCGCGGATCCGGACGTTCGACAACGAGCGGATCACGGTCCCGAACGGTGACCTCGCGAACGATGCGGTGACGAATCCCGTCGCTTACGAGACGCTCCGACAGAAGTTCGTCTTCGGAATCGGCTACGACGACGACATCGAGCGGGCGACGGACATCATCGTCGAGAAGGCCGCGGCACACGAGGACATCCTCGACGACCCGGGGGTGTCGGTCCGGCTCGTCGAACTCGGCGACTCGGCGGTGGGGCTCCAGTCGCGCTGGTGGATCGAGGATCCGGACCGCGGCGACTTCGTTCGGGTACGCTCGGAGTACGTCACCGCGGTGAAGGAGGCGTTCGACGAGGCCGGCATCGACCTGCCGTACGTCCACCGGCAGCTCACCGGGAGCGTCGAGATGGTCGAGTCGGTTTCGGGCGACGAGTAGCTCTACTTCGAGGTTCCCTCGCCGTCGGCCGCGGCGGGGCGGTACTGTCGGCTGACCGCCTGCCAGCGGTTCGACCGAAACCGGATCCCGTTGAGCACGGCCGGAACGAGTTTCTCCAGTATCACCGCCGCGTACAGCCCGGCGACGCCAAGCGGCGTCACCAGGCCGAGGAGCGCCGCCGGCAGCGCGAAGACGTACAGCCCCACCATCGACGCGAGGAACGGCCACCGGGTGTCGCCGGCCCCCCGGAGCGACCCGGTCACGGAGCCGTTGATCCCCAGCGGGACGGCGGACATGGCGGCGACCATGACGAAGGTCGCGGTCGCGGCCACGGCCTCCGGGTCGTCGACGAACACCGCCGCGATGGGATCCGCAGCGAGGAGGACTGCGGCGGACGCGACGAGATAGACCAGCGTCGACAGCCGGATCACGTCCCACCCGTACTCCGTCGCGAGCGCCTCCTCGGCCGCGCCGAGCCGCTGGCCGACGAGCGTGCTCGCGGCGATGGAGAACCCCCACGTGAAACTCCCGAGGAGGCCACGGACGCGTCGCCCGACCTCGAGGGCCGCGACCGTCGCGGAGCCGAACGAGGCGGCCACCCACAACAGCGGGAAGACGACGACGCCCTGGGCGACGCGCCGGGCTATCAGGGGCGCGGAGACGCGGAGGAGCTGTCTGGTGAGCTCGGTGTCGACCCACGGGCCGGTCGGGGTCACCGGCACCGGGGATGCCCCGCGTCCGAAGTACGACCGGCCGGTCATCCCCCACGAGAGCCCGGCGGCGACGGCGATGATCGAGATGGCCGTCCCGAGTCCCGCGCCCAGGACGCCGAGCCCCGCGCCGAAAACGAATCCTGCGGTCAGGACGGTGTTGAGGAGCGCGCCGCCGGCGCGGAACGTCATCGGCGTGAACGTGTCCCCGACGCCGGCGTACGTCCGGCTCGCGATCATGTTGAAGAACTCGAACAGCAGCGCCGGCGCGGTGACGACGAGGTACGTGACCCCGTACCCGAGCGCGTCGCCCTCGCCGCCCACGAGCGCGATCAGCGGTTCGGCGAGGCCGACGAGGACGACGACGATCGGGACGACGAGCGCGAGCGCAACGACGAGCGACTGTTTGACCACGAGTGCGGCCCGGTCGGTTTCGCCGCCCCCGTAGTTCTGCGAGACGAGCGAGACGGTGCCGCCCGCCAGTCCGATGGAGATGAACTTCGCCAGCTGCCAGTACGCGAACGCGAAGGCGACCCCGGCGACCGCGGGCGCGCCGAGCACCGCGCCGATGACCGCGAGGTCGACCGTATTCTTCGACATGATCGCGAACCCGGTGACGATCCGGGGCCACGCGAGGTCGAGCGTCTCACGGAGCCGCCCGCGGTCGATGACGCCGGCCCGGTCGAGCGCGCCGGCGACGGCCTCGCCGGTTCGGCCGGCCGCTTCCCGGAGGCGGGAGCGCATTGAAGCGTGGTACGGCAGTGGGGGGTTTGTGTCTGTCCGTTCCTGACGTGGATCCTCCCTCGCTGACGCGGAGTATCAACGTTCCGAACCGGAATCTCCGGCAGCCTCGACCCGGAGCACAACCATTATGCCGGGACCACCCGGTAATACCACCAATGGATCCAGCGACGTGGCGAACGTACCTCGTGACACAGTCGAGCCACTCCGCGGGCCGGGACACGCCAACCGTCGTCTCCGCCGCGCTCGCGGGCGGCGTCGACGTCGTCCAGCTTCGCGAGAAGGGAACCGACGCACGACGACGGTATCGACTCGGCGGTCGACTCCGGGAACTAACCGAGTCCGCCGGCGTCCCGCTCGTCGTGAACGACCGGATCGACCTTGCGGCGGCGGTCGACGCCGACGGCGTTCATCTCGGCCAGTCCGACCTGCCGATCGAGGTCGCCCGCGACCGACTCGGCCCGGACGCGGTGATCGGCCGTTCGGCGTCGACGGTCGAGGAGGCGGAGGCCGCGGAAGTCGCCGGCGCGGACTACCTCGGCGTCGGAGCGGTGTACGGAACCGAATCGAAGGACGTCGCCGACGCGAAGGACGGGATCGGTCCCGAACGCGTCGGGACGGTCGCGAACGCCGTCGATATCCCCGTCATCGGGATCGGCGGGGTCGATGCGGAGAACGCGACCTCGGTGGTGGACGCGGGCGCGGCCGGCGTGGCGGTGATCTCGGCGATCACGGCCGCGGACGACCCGCAAGCGGCCGCGGGAACGATCGGGGAGGTGGTCGCCGATGCCCGATGAACCGCCGGTCGACGGGGCGGTCGTCCGGGAGACGTTGGCGGCGGTCGAGGCGGCGTCGCCGCTGGTTCACCACCTCACCAACGCGGTGACGACGAGCGAGACGGCGGACGTCACGCTCCACTGGGGCGGGCTCCCGGTGATGGCGGACGCGCCGGCCGAAGCCGGCGACATGGCCGCCGGGGCGGACGCCGTGAGCATCAACACCGGGACGGCGACGGTCGGTGACGTGGACGCGATGATCGACGCGGGGCGCCAAGCCAACGAGGCCGGGGTGCCGGTCGTGCTCGATCCGGTCGGGTACGGGGCGACGCCACACCGCGTCGAGTCGGTCGGTCGGCTCCTCGACGCGGTCGCGTTCGACGTCATCAAGGGGAACGCAGGCGAGATACGCGGGCTCGCGGGCGAGACGGCGGCGGTCAAGGGCGTTGAGTCCGTCGGAGACGGGTCGGGTGTCGCCGGGGGGGCACGGGCGCTCGCGGACGAGACCGGCGCGGTCGTCGTCGCCTCCGGGACGACCGACGTCGTCGCCGGCGACGGGGCCGCGTTCGAACTCGCGGTCGGCCACGAACGGATGGGTTCGTTCGTCGGCTCCGGCTGTATGCTCGGGAGCACGCTCGCGACGCTGACCGCGGTGACCGATGCGTCGGCCTCGCCGCCGTCGTCGACGCTGGAGGCGGCACTCGCCGGCGTCGCGGCGTACGGGTTCGCCGGGGAGTCCGCCGCCGACCGCGACCCCGCCGGACCGGCGAGCTACCGGACCGCGTTCATGGACGCGGTGGCGTCGCTGGCGACCGAACGGCCCGAACTGGACGTCGCCTCCCGGCTGACGCGGATGTGAACGGCTTCGGGAAAAATGCGATGCTCGGTCAGGGATTTGAACCCTGGTCGTCGGCTGTCTTCCGAACCGGCACGTCGACGCGCCGCGTTCGTCGAAAGGCCAACATGATTGGCCGGACTACACCAACCGAGCGCGATTGGGCGTAACGACGCATCGGGTTTAACTCTTCTCAACTCCCCCGACACCGCGACGGCTCCATACGAAACCCGGACCGGTGACCGGGAAACGCCGGGGGCCGGTCCGGTGGATCGCGGCCCGCGATCGATCGGTCACTTCGATGGTCATGCCACCGACCCCGCGGCATCCGCCGTATCCAACCTCGCGGTGAAGATATGTATATATACTGCTATATAGATATTATTCATTTGACGGGGTAGTCCGACCAAGTTGAGCGTAGTGCCAGTAACGCCGGTAAAATACCGCTTGACGGGAACCCGAACAACGTTCGAGGTATATAGAACACACATCTTTAAGAAGTGCGGGCAACCTACCGTTCCCATGGAAACTCGGAAGGTGCAGGTCACCGGCGGCTCGACGTACACGGTCTCGCTGCCGAAGTCGTGGGCGACCGCGAACGACGTGGACGCCGGCAGCGAGGTCGAGTTCTATCCCGACGGCGATTCGCTGTTTCTCACGCCGCGGACCGAGGTCGAACGGACGCGCGGTTCGTTGAACATCACCGGGCTGACCGGCCAGAAGCTCACCCGTGCGGTCACCACGATGTACGTTAGCGGGTTCGACGTCATCGAACTTGAGGGGGCAAAGATCACCACCGAGCAGCACTCGACCGTCCGCGATGCGGTCCAGAGCCTCGTCGGTCTCGAAGTGCTCGAGGAGGCGCATGACCGCGTCGTCGTCCGGGACCTTCTCGACTCCTCCGAGCTGTCCATCCACAACGCCGTCACCCGGATGCGGCTGATCTCGTTGTCGATGCTCGAGGACGCGATCACGGCGCTCTCCGGGCTCGACCATGACCTCGCGCACGACATCATCGGCCGGGACGACGACCTCGACCGACTGTGGCTCGTCGTCTCGCGGATCTTCCGGGCGACGCTCCGGACGCCGCGGGCGGCCGAGGAGCTTGGACTCCCCCGAGAGGCGTGTTTCGACTATCACTCCAGCGCCCGTCAGCTGGAACGGATCGGCGACCACGCCACGAAGATCGCCCACCTGACGCTCAACATCGAGGATCCCCTTCCCGACGACGTCACCGATGCCATCGACGGCCTCCACGACGATGCCGTCGACGTGATCGACACGGCCATCGACGCGTTGTTCGAGGAGGACAACGACGAGGCCAGCCGGATGGCGAACGAGGCACGGACCGGCGTGCGGGATATCGACGAACGCGTGCGGGCCATCGACGAGCTGCTCCGGGACCTCGACCCGACACGCGCACAACTCCTTGGGCTCGTCGTCGACTCGGTCCTCCGGTCGGCCGACTACGGCGGGAACGTCGCCGAGACCGCGCTTCAGGAGGCCGCGCCGACGCCGTGAATCGCGCCGACGCCGTGAGGCGGTCCCGCCGCGAGCCGTGGTCCCGCCGCGAGCCGTAGTCCCGCCGCGAGCCGTGGTCCCGCCGCGAGCCGTGGTCCCGCCGCGAGCCGTTGCTCGCGTCGGAGCCGCGATCCTTTTGTCGGTTGCCGCCGGAATCGTCGGCATGCCGGAGATCGAACTAGGGGTTCCGAAAGGCGTCGTTGAGTCGTTGCCCGACGAGGACGGGACCGCCGAACGCGACATGCGGCGCGCGATCGCCGGGATCCAGTCGCGGTTGAACGAGGAGATCGACGGCGGGGATCCGTCCGAGGCGGCCGAGGTCGTCGCCGACGCGGTCGAGCGCATGGAGGCGCAAGCGAGCACCTACCACGAGTTCGTCCCCGAACTGCGGGCGTGGGGGCAGTCGCCAATCTACGCCGTCGCGTGGCGGAACCTCTACGTCGAACTGATCGGCCAGCTGTACGACCACGACTGGCTCGCCGAGGAGCTCGACCGCGAACGCAACTTTCGGCTGGTCGACGACGGGATTCGGCTCTCCGACCTGTAGCCGACGCCGCCGCTCGGAAGAGCGTCGGACCCTCGGCGTCGACTCTCGGTCACCCGATTTTAACCGGTATTTTTCATCCAGACCGGTACGCATATGACGACCACGTCGGACGGGCATCCATGGCCGTCACACACGGACACGACGATATCGGGGGGACCGGTTTCTTCGGTCGCGTACGACATCTGGCCGAACGGGCGAACCCGGCGTTCGCCGCGGGGAGCCTGATCGTTCCGCTGGCGTTCGTCGGGCTGAGCGTTCTGCTCGGAAGCACGCAGCTATTGTTCTACACGCACGTGGCTGCCGGGGCGGTGTGGTTCGGGTTCGCGCTGATCTTCCCGGCGGTGGTCGGTCCCGTGCTCGGCGGGCTTGACCACGAGGACGCGACGACGGTCATGGCACGTCTGACGCCGAAGGTCGTGTTCTTCCTCTCCGGGTTCTCGCTGACGACCGTCGTTTCGGGGACGCTGCTGTTGGTCCCCGGCACCGGCCTCGGATACGGGTACTCCGGGATCTGGGCGCGGCTCTCGCTCGGACTGGGCTGGGGGTTGTTCGTCTTCGGGCTCCTCGTGCCGAACCGGATCCATCTCCGGGCGTACTACGAGGGACTCTCGGAGCACCCGGACACGTCACGGCTCGAATCGATCGAGCGGCAGAACCTCGTCGTCGGGATTTTCGAGGCGCTCGCCATGCTCGGGATCATCGCCCTCATCACGGGGCTGCGACTCGGATGAGCCGAGCCCGTCCGGCACGCCGGGGACACCGCGGGCCACGGCGCTTGCGCCACGGGTCGTAGCTCCTCACCGCTGGACCCCGCGTCGGAACCCCTCGCTCGGTTTTAACCCCTCCGGGTCCGATGGGTGTCGTATGGAGCTCGAGTTGCGGTTCTTCGCGACCTTCCGGGAGGCCGCCGGCGGCAAGACCGTCGTGCGCGAGTTCGCGGACGGGTCCGACGTCGGTGACGTGCTGCGCGAACTGGAGGCGGAGTACGAGGGGATGGACGGCCGTCTAATCGAGGACGGGAGACTCGCCCCTCAGATCAACGTGTTGAAGGACGGGCGCGAGGTGCTCCACCTCGACGGGCTCGAGACGACCCTCGCCGACGGCGAACGCGTGTCCATATTCCCGCCCGTCGCCGGCGGTACGGCGGGATCCGACACAGCCGACGATACGCCACCATCGGAGACCACGGAATCGGACGCCACGGACACGGACGTCACGGAATCGGACGCCACGGAATCAGACGCTACGGGCTCGGACGCCGGTACCGAGGTGGGCGGTCCTCCCACGGAGGAGGGGTGGGTCCGAGAGGAGGTTTCGTATCGGGGCATTTCCCGGCGGCTCGCGGCCCACTACCTGGTGAACCTCGGCGGGGAGCTCGTGGGGACCGACGACCCCGCGTCGGCGACGCGGGTCGACGGGGAGGAGTGGCGGTCGACGCTCCGCGCCGAAACGGTGACCGCGGCGGCGTCGATCACCCTCACGGAAGTGACGGTGTCGTTTGCCGGCGAGGAGTCAGTCCTGTCGGGGTTACTACCGGAGTTCAAACGGAAGGCGATGCGGGCCGGCGGCTGATGGGCGATGACTCGGCCGGCGGTAACGATGGTTCCGACGAGTCACTCAGCGCGGGTGACGACGCCGGCGGTCACCCGATCGGCGGAACCGCACTCCTCAAATCGGCGGCTCTCGGAAGCGTCCCGGCCGATCGGCTTCCCGAGTTGCTGGGTCGCGTCCAAGTCGAACTCGCCCCGCAGATCGACGAGTACCGGCGGCGATACGAGCGGGTCGAGTCCGACCCCGGCCGGGAGGCGTTCCTCGTTGAGCGCGGCCACTGGGACGGGGTCGCCGCGCGACTCGGACTGTCGGACCGCGAGCGCGACGTCGTCGCCCGGGCGCACGCGACGGCGGTCGAGCGGCTGGGCACCGACGCGGGACGGCGCAAGGAGTTCGAAACCGCCCTCGAGATCCGATCCGCGGTCGTGATCCGTGCCGGGGCGGAGACGGGAGCGAAAACGCGCGCGAAACCGACGGGAAGAAACGAGGAGGAGTGACGGCCGCCACACTCGGGTTTCGGACATCGATCATTCGGGGCTGCGCATCGGCTGCCGTTCGCCGTAGGTGAGCGTTCGCCAGAGCCATTCGACCGGACCGAACCGGAAGCTCCGGAGCCAGACCACGGAGAGGATCACCTGTCCGACCCAGACCGCGACGACGAACCCTAGCGCCTCGAACCGGCTAACCCGGCCGAACAGCCCGAGACCGTGGCCGTAAAACACCGTGGTCGCGACGACCGTCTGGAGCAGGTAGTTGGTGAACGCGGTTCGTCCGACGGCCGCGAACGCCCGGGTGAACGGCCCGTCGGGTCGCCGTCGGGCGTAGAGGGTGACGAGGCCGACGTAGCCGCCGGCGACGAGGAAACTCCCCCAGTAATTGAACTGCCGCCAGAACAGCGCCGCATCGGCGCTCCAGTCGTTGGCCTCGATGTATCGGACTCCGGCAAAGACGACGAGGACGCCGACGACGCCGCCCGCGACCAGCCGGCGGTACAGCCGTGTCGACCGCTCGCCGGTCAACACGCCCCACTTGTACAGCGCCATCCCGAGCAGGACGGTGCCGCCGACCCGCCAAAACGTCGACCCGAGGAACCCGGTGGTCTGCCGCCGGAACGACGACGGGACCCGATGACCGAGCTGTTCCACCCAGCCGCCCCGGTACGTCGCCACCTCACTCCGGATCGCCGCCTCCGCGGGGGTCCACTGTGCCGCGATCGCCCCGCCGCCGACCGAAAGTCCCGCGAACACCTCGAGGACGGACGGGAAGAGCAGGAGGAGGAGGCCGAGCCCCGCCTGCGTCGATGGCTCCGCGTCGTGGAGGACGACAAGTACGAGCCCACAGAGCCCGTACGCGACGAGAATGTCGCCATACCAGAGGAGATACGCATGCGCGAGGCCGATCGCGATCAGCCAGAGGGTCCGGCGATAGTGGAGCCGCATCGCCGACTGGCCCTTGCGCCGCTTGCTCTCGATGAAGAGGACGATTCCGGCGCCGAACAGCGCCGAAAAGAGGGTGATGAACTTTAGCTCCGCGAGGAGGTGTCCGACGAGCCAGCTCCAGTAGTTCAGCCCGGTAAAATCCCCGTAGACGGTGGGGTTGAGCAGCGTCGTCTCCGGCATCGAGAACACACGAACGTTGATGACGAGGATGCCGAGGACGGCGACGCCTCGGAGCGCATCGAGGCTGACGATCCGTTCGGATGGCGGCGTCGGTCCGGGGGTGTCGCTCACGGGTTACCCGTAATCACGGACTACACCGAGGTATAGGTTCGTGATCCGGCTGACTAACGGGGCGGCGAGCGAGGCCGTTCGACGGGCGGAGCAGTGAACGAGGCCGCTCGATCGGTGACGCGACGACCCGCGCGGATCAATCGAGACGGACCGCCCGGTTCGAGGCCGAGGACCGATAGATCGCGTCGATAACACGTTGGACGGACAATCCCTCCTCGACAGTGTTGATCGCCGGCGGCTCCCCGGCGGCCACCGCTTCGAGGAACGCCGCCTGTTCTGCCGCGTGGCTGTCTTCTTCGCGGGTTTCGACGTCCGTGTCGGAGAGGTGGTGACCGCCGCCCACGCCGGCCTCGTGGATCGTGAGCTTCCCGCTGCCGCGATCGAACGTCGCGCCGGCCTCGGTTCCCCGAAGCACGAACTCGTCGTTCGTCGGGCGGTTCGTCGCCCATGCCACCTCCAGCGAGACCGTGTTGCCGTCGGCGTCGCGGATGAAGGCGGAGGCGGAGTCCTCGACGTCGAACCCCTCCGGGCCGGCGTCCTCGCCCCACATGTGGACGTATGCGTACTCGTCGCGATCGCCGAACTCCGCTCGCGTCCGGCCGGACACCTCGACGACCTCGGGGTGGTCGAGAAAGTGGAGCGCGAGGTCGATCGCATGGACCCCGATGTCGATGAGCGCCCCGCCGCCGGCGACGTCCGCGGACGTAAACCACGACCCCCGCCCGGGGATCCCGCGTCGACGGACGTAGTTGGCCTCGACGTGCGTGGTCTCGCCGAACCGCCCCTCGTCCTGATACCGTTTGATCACCCGAACCGGCTCGCGGAACCGGTTGTTAAACCCAACCATACAGAAGCCGTCGGCGTCGGCCGCGGCGTCCGCGATCCGCTCCGCGCTCTCGATCGAGTGGGCGAGCGGCTTCTCGAGGAGGACGTCGAGACCGGCGTCGAGCGCGGCGACCGCGTACTCCTCGTGGAACCGGTTCGGGGTGGTGACCAACACGGCGTCACAGTCGTCGTAGAGTTCGGCCTCGTCATCATGGGCGTCGACGCCGAACTCCTCGTGAAACCGGTCGCGTGCGTCCGCATCGATGTCCATCCCGCCGACGAGGTTTGCCCCGCGCTCGACGAGCAGCGTGGCGTGACGGGTTCCGATGCCGCCGAGGCCGACGATCCCGACGGCGACGTCGTTTGCGCCGGTCATGCGCAAAGATCACAACAACGATTATTAAGACTCACGTTCCGGGAGGCGGTGAGGCGCCGGGGGAGGCGGTGAGGCGCCGACGGCGTCGGGGCGCTTCGGGGACCTCTCCGACGCAGAGGCCCCGGTGACCGTTATCGCTCCCGGGTCATCCACTCGCTGGCCTGCGGTTCGGCGGGGTCAGTTCGGACTTCCACGAGCGCCGGCCCGTCGTGGGTTCGGGCCGCGTCGATCGCGTCGCCGACGGCGTCGAGTTCGTCGACGCGTTCGGCCCGAACGCGCATCCCGGCGGCGATGGTCGCCAGGTCGAGTCCTGACTCCGCCCAGCCGTACGCGCCCTCGGGGAAGTCGTAGGAGCGTGCGGCCTCCTCGCTGATGATCGCGTAGTCGTCGTTGTTCAGGGCCACGACGGTGACGTCGATCCCCTCGGCCGCGAGGGTGTGAAGTTCGTGAACGCACATCAGTAGCCCGCCGTCGCCCGTCAGTGCGACGACGTCGCGGTCGGGGTTCGCGAGCGCCGCGCCGATCGCCGACGGGAGGCCCGTCCCCATCGTCGCCCACGACCCGGGATTGACGTACGACGACGGTCCCGACGCCGGGAAGGCGACGAGCGTCCACAGCCGGAACCCGCCGGCGTCCGCCGTGACGACCGCGTCCGACGGGACGGCCTCGCGGACCTCGCGGACGACTTCCATCGACCGGAGCGGGTCGTCGGGCTCGCGGTCGGCCGCGACCGCCGCGAACCGCTCTTCATCGGCCTCGCGTACCGCGGCCGCCCGCTCTGCCCCCGCTCCGGTCGTTTCGCCGTTTCCGGTTCCGCCCCCGGTCTCATCGATGACGCCGCCCCCGAGACGCCCCGCAAGGGCGTCGAGGAACCGGTCCGCGTCGGCGACGATACCGAGGTCAGTCTCGTAGCCGAACCCGACGTCGTCGCCGTTGAGCGTGACGTGGACGAGGTCATCCGGCATCGACACCGACCACTTTGCCGTCGCGACCGCGTCGAGGTCCGACCCGACGACGAGCCCCACGTCGGCGTCGGCGAGCAGTTCGCGGAGCTCAGTGCTCGATCCACCACACAACACGCCGGCGGACAGTGCGTGTGTCTCCGGGATCGTGCCTTTTCCCTTGTACGTCGTCACGACCGGCGCGTCGAGCCGTTCGACGACCGTCCGGAGCCGGTCGGACGCGCCGGCCCGGCGGACGCCCCCGCCAGCGAGCACGACCGGCGCGTCGGCCGCATTGAGCCGGTCCGCCGCCCGGTCGACGGCGTCCGCGGGCGGTGTCGGCGGCGCGGCCGGTTCGCGGTCCGCCACCGCTGCCTGTGGTGTGCGGCTCGCGAGCACGTCCTTCGGGATCCCGACCCGGACCGGTCCCTGTGGGGGCTCGCGAGCGACTCGGATCGCGTCGGCGACGGCGGCGACCGCGCCCGCCGGCGACTCAACGAGGACGTTCTCCTTCACGACCGTATCGTACGTTGCCGGCGGCGTTTCATGGATCCCGTCGCCGCCCCGCACGTCGCGTTCGGTCTCCACGGCGAGGTGGAGAAGGGGAACGCAGTCGTTGTACGCGTTCCTCAACCCGTTCATCGCGTTCATGTCGCCGGGGCCCGGAACGACTACGGTCGCAGCCATCGTCCCCGGCGGACTCGTCTCGGCATATCCCCAGGCCTGGTGGGTCACCGCGGTTTCGTGTCGCGCCACGACGAACCGGGCCTCACGGTCGGTAACGGCCCGATTGAGCGGCAGCGTCTGCTTGCCTGGGATCCCGAACGCCACCTCGATCCCGCGGTCGAGCAGGCAGTCCACGACCGCCTCGCCGACCGTCGGAACTTCGTCGTTCCCCTCGCCGGTGTCCATACATGAGGATCCACGGAGGAACGGTTGAAAGCTTCGTCGGCCGCGGTGGCGAGGGCGTCGCGTCCGATGCCCGCTGGTCGCGCCGGGAAGGACGTCGCGTCAGACGCCCCACCGTGGGGGCGCGGTCGACATCCCACCGGGTCGGCGCAGTCGACCGCCTCCGTCACTCCGCGACGTTCGTCTCCCGGACCCGGACGCCCTTCCGGGCGAGGTGGCGCATCCGCCGTTGGGCGAACTCCTCCTCGCTCGTCCCGCGGGTCGCGAGGACGTACACGAGCGCCGAGCCCTCGGGACGCATCGTCCGCCCCGCGCGCTGTGAGCCCTGTCTGCGGCTCCCGCCGAGCCCGCTCGCGACGACCGCGAGTTCGGCGTTGGGAAGGTCGATCCCCTCGTCGCCGACCCGCGAGAGGACGAGCGTGTCGAGGTCGTCCCCGTCATCGCGGAACTGGCGGAACAGCGCCGCGCGTTCGTGGTGCGGCGTCTCCCCGCTGATGAAGGGAACCCCGAGTGCGTCGGCGATCGCCGTGCCGTGGTCGAGGTACTCGACGAAGACGAGCGCCTTTTTCGCGCGATGGGCCGCGAGGAGGTATCGGACTTCGTCGACCTTCGCCGGGTTCTCGGCGGCGATCCGGCGTCGTTCCCGGCCGTCGGCCGCGGCGTACTCGTCGTGTGCGGTCCCCTCGCGCCACGGAACGTATCGGATCTCGACCTCCGGCTCCTGGACGAAGCCGGCCTCGAACAGCGCGTCCCAGTCGGTTCCGATCGGCGGGCCGATCAGCGTGTAGATCTCCTCCTCGCTGCTCGTCTCGCTGACCGGCGTCGCCGAGAGGCCGAGCCGGTGTTTCGCCTGAAGCTCGGCGGTTCGAGAGTAGACGGGCCCCGTAATGTGGTGGACCTCGTCGAAACAGATCAGTCCCCACTTCCGGGAGTCGAACAGCCCTCGGTGGCGGTCCATCCCCGCGATCTGGTAGGTCGCGATCGTGACCGGCCGGATCGCCTTCTCGCCGCCGTGATACTCGCCGACGTCGGCGGGGTCGAGCGTGGAGTGGGTGAGGAGTTCCTCGCGCCACTGGCCGGCAAGCTCGCGGGAGGGAACCAGCACCAGCGTCTCCCCGCCGACGGCGGCCATCGTCGCGATGGCGGCGATGGTCTTCCCCGACCCCGGCGGCCCCACGAACACCCCGGACCGGGACTCGAGGAACGTCTCGACCCACGACTCCTGATACCCCCGGAGTTCGGCCGTGAGTTCGATATTCACCGGGTCGCCGGTCGCGAGGTCGCGGTCGTCCTCGACGGGGTATCCCGCGTCGTACAGCGCGCGCTTGACGTCCGCGATCGCGTCCTCGTTCACCCACGCCTCAGTCTCCGAGATCGACGCCCGGAGGTGGGCATCGTCGAGGTGGCTCTCGGCGACGTTGCCCAGCAGGCTCTCGGCGGCGGCCGCGAGGACGACGTAGCCGTCCTCGTGGGTGTACAGCCGGAACCGGTGCGCGCGTCGCCACTGGTCGCGGACCCACTCCTCGAGCCCCTCGAACCGGCGCGGGAGGGTCGCCCGGAGGCTCGCGACCAGCGCGTCGGCGTCGTCGAACGGGGCGGCCCACACGTCCTCCTGACGGACCCGATGGAGGTATCCGCGGGTCCCCGGTTCGGTCCCGGTCGTGTCCACGAGGGATGCGAACTGCGAGAGCCGTGCCCGAGTGAACTGGGTCGGGCGGTCGACGACCACCTCGCGCCGGTTCGGAAAGACGACGACGCGCTCGCGGCTCGCCAGTTGCCCCCACTCGGTCGGATAGAACACGACCGGGTCACTTTCGACGTCGAGTCGGTCGACGTCGCCGCGGTCGACGAGGGCGGCGAGCGCGTCGCGGGCCGCCGCCTGCGTGGTCTCGAGCCGCCTTGCGACCTCGCTCGCCGTCGCGATGGGGCGCTCCTCGGCCTCGAGTGCGTCGTGGAACCGGTCGATCGGGATGTCGGTGGGATCGTCATCAGCGAGATCGTCGCCGTCCGCGGAGCGATCATCGTTGCCGGCGGCGCGGTCGCCGGTGTCGTCGGTCATCAATTTAGGTTCGGTCGCGAGGCTGAAATGGGTAGCGTCCGCGCTCGATTGGGATGGAAGGTTGGTGATGAACGTTCTCGACTCTCCAGCCGCTCGGGACGAGACGGTAGCCGGCGCGGTGACCACCGCCAAAGCCCCAGCCGCGACGGCTCACGGCTGCGCCGTTCGCCAGTTGAGGCGCTCGTTTCACTCGCACCTCGCACCGCTCGCGGTTTCACCGCTCGCAATCGAGGCGCTCGTTTCACTCGCACCTCGCACCGCTCGCGCTCGGGTTCGCGTCCTTCGGACGCTCATCGGAGCGCGCCACTGCGAGGTCGGTTATCGCACGGGACGTTCCGGCCCATCGTCGTTCCGTCGACCGCAAACGTGGCGGGTGCGTCCGCCTCACCGACCGTGTCGGCCGCCGTGACACGGCCGGTCGGTGAGCGTCGACTTCGAGCGGAATCGGCAGCCGCAGTCGACACACCGGACGAACGGCTCGCCGGGATCGGTCTGGAGTCGATGTCCGCCGACGACGAACGGGCGGGTGATTGCCCGCGCGCGGATTCGGTCCGGAATCGACGTCGCCGCCGACTCGCTCAGCGCCGTGCGCACCGCGATGGTGTCCACGTCGACCGCGTCGAACCGCCCCGCGTCGAGGGCGGCCGCCCGGTCGGCGACCTCCGTCCAGCCGGTGACGACGACCGGGGAGTTGGTCTCCGTGTCGCCCACGACGACGACGAACCGGACGCCGTCGTCGACGACCGCGAACCGCCAGCCGTCGGTCCGGTTCCATCGAAGCTGTCCCCGACGGATCGCGTCGCTCACGGTCCGCATGGAGACGTATCGGCCGGGCTGCCGAAGTCGCTCGCGGAAGTGATCCGTGAGCGCGTACAGCCCGGGATCGCGCAGCGGGGGATCCTCGGGGGTCCGGCTCCGCGACCGCGCCGCGGCCGCCGGTTCGGTTTCTGGCCCGCGAGTCCCCGCCCCGTGCGTCGCCGGGTCCGGGGGCAACGAACGCCGTCGATCGGCCGTCGCCGGCGACGAACACGATTCGGCTCGACGCTCCGCCGATCCGGTGCCGAAGGCGTCTTCCTCCCCCGGCCCGCCCTGTCGGGATGCCACTAACTACTCCTATCTGGCGCGATCTTAAGGGTGTTACGGCGTCCCACGGCGTGGGGGGCGGTGCGGCGTCACTCGTGACCGGAGATGCGGACCGGATCGTACGACTCCTCCAACCACTCGACGCCTTTCCCGGGGCCCACACGAGCACGATCCGTCCCGCCTTCACGTCTATCCTGTCAGCTGCCGGGGAGCGGCGGAGTTTTCCGGCTGCCGCCCCGCCGGCGGGTATGGACGACGACCTCATCGACGAGCGCGGGATCCCCCAGTCGCGGTACACCAAACTCCCCGGGAAGGGGTTCTTTTACCCGGACTCGCTCGATGGCGATCGCGATGAACGACGCGCGCGGGAGGCGATCGAGGGGAGCGATGCGGTCGTGGTCGCCGACGGCGACGCCGACGGCCTCGCCTGTGCGGCCATGGTCCGCGAGGCGTACGACGCCGCCCTCGACGTCGCCGGCTTCGAGGCCGCGATCGCCGACCGACTGGACGGGGGCGGAGATACGGTCGAAGCCGATGAGGATGAGGAACGCGGACCCAACTCGGCGGAACCGGACGACGACCTGACCACGGACGCCCACGAAGCCTCGTCGGTCGGGGTGGTCCCCGCCGGTCCCTACTCGCTCGAAACGGCACTGGAGAGGGTCGCCGAGTACGCACCCGCCGGGATCGATCTGTACGTCTGTGACATCTGTCCCGACGAATATGGGCCGATCGCCGGGCCGCTCGGATCGCTCGACGACGACTGTGACTCCATTCGGTGGTTCGACCACCACCAGTGGGACGGGGCAGTCGCCGACGCGATCCGCGACCACGACGTCGACCTCGTCGTCGGCGAGTCCGACGAGGAGTGTACCGCGGACGTCGCGCTTCGGTCGCTGGAGTACGCCTTCGATGATCGGTGGACCGAACTCGCGGCGGTGACGCGCGACCACGACCTCTGGATCAAGGAGGACCCCCGATCGGACGACTTGGCCGACTACTCCTACTGGGCCGGGAGCGAGGAGTACACGGCCGTCGTCGGGGCGTACGGCGCGGCTCTCCCGGACACCGTTCTGGAGTACGTCGACGAGCGCCGCGTCGAGAAGGAAGCCCGGATCGACGCCGCGGTCGACCGGGCCGTGACCCACGAGGTCGGCGACTGGGCCGTCGCGGTGACGTACGGGCGCTGCTCACAGAACGAGGTGGCCGAAACCCTCCGCGAGCGTGGAGCGGACGCGGCCGTGATCGTCAAGCCGGCGGGCTCCGCGTCGATCCGCGGCTCCGACGACTTTCGACACGCCCATGACGTCGCCGGACGGGTGAACGGCGGCGGTCACCCGCAGGCGGCCGGCTGTAAGCCCGATATCTACGACGACATGCTGGATTACGCGCACCACTGGACGACCGAGGGCCAGGCGTGTAAGCGGGTCATCCTGTCGGCGTTCGAGGTGGTTGCCGAGTCCGTCGCGGCGAGCGAGGGGAGCGACGGCGAGGAGCGGACGGAGTGACCGGAACCGACGGGACTGATAGTGATTACTGCGAATAGTTTCATCGACGGTGTCGAAAGACGCCGGTCAAGCGGCTCTCATTACCGACACGGGTCGTCGCGGCGGTAAAGACTCGCAGTAATCACTATGAGGCGGCCGGCGGCTACGACGACGACGGCGTCATGTTGACGTCGAGGCTCTTTTGCACGATCTGGGTGAACGCCATCGAACAGAGGAAGTACCAGACGATCCACATCTGGAGCGGGCCGACGAGTCCCGCGTCCCAGGTGACCGACCCGGCGAGGGGGACGATGATCTCTTGGGTGGCAACTTCGGGGTACTGGGCGCTCGACCCACGATACCCGATCACCCAGAACATCCAGAGGAACGCCGGGATCGTCAGGAACATGATCCACACCATCGGACGGAACTGCTCCTTGAACATCCCGAGCTGGTCGCCCATCGCGTCCATCTGCTCGTCTTGGATGGCGTCGAGCGCCTCCTGATCGTCGCGCTCCTTCGCCTCCTTTCGGCGCTCTTGGATGTCCTTCATCCGGTCTTGATACATGCTCATCTTCTCCATGTCCATCAGGCCCGCGCGCAACAGCGTCGAGTACAGCCCCGTCCCCAGCGCGATCACCATGACGATGACGTAGAAGGGGACGATCCCAAGGAACGGGCCCAGCACGACGTCTATCGCGCCGGCGATGACGTTCCGGACGGGGTTGACCGCGTAGCCGACGAACGCCCCGACCGTCGCCAACGCCGCGAGTTTGTCCCACTTCGTCCACGACGTCGTCTCCGGGGTCTCGGCGTCGTCGTCGTCTCCCTCGTTCAGTCCCGCCTCGATCCCCTCGCGGTCGGCGAGGGCGAACCCGGCGTCGCCGTCGATGAGGACCTCCTTCTCGATGAGTCGGCCCCACTGGCCGCTGGTGATCTCGTCGCGGACGTCAACCCAGCGGACCTCGCCGTCGGCGGCGTGATCGAGGACGGTTTCGAGCGCGTCCCGCATCTCGGCGTCCTCGCCCACCAGCGAACGAACCCGCCGTTCGATTTTGCTCATTACCGGCCGGTTATCGACCGACCGTTAAGAACCTTACAGGATCGTTGCCGTCCGGGCCGATCGCTTTGGACCGAGGCTCGCGCCCCGCTGAAGACGGCTTACGCCTCGACGGCGTCGCGGATCCGTTCGAACACGTCCTCGGGCGTCCCCTCGCCGTCGACCTCTATCAGGTCACCCGCGTCGCGGAAGTGGGTGACGACCGGCTCGGTGTTCTCGACGAACACCTCGAGCCGTTCGCGGGCCGTCTCCTTGGTGTCGTCCTCGCGCTGGATCAGCTCCCCGCCGCAGTCGTCACAGACGCCCGGCGTTTCGGGCGGCTGGAACTCGACGTGGTAGTTGGCTCCGCAGTCGTCACAGACCCGGCGGCCGGTGAGGCGGTCGAGGAGCACCGCGTCGTCGACGTCGAGGAGAACGACGGCGTCGAGGTCGGTGACCTCCGAGAGGTACTCCGCCTGCGAGAGAGTCCGCGGGTAGCCGTCGAGCACGAACCCGTCCGCGTTCGACAGCGCGGTCTTCACGATCTCGTTGACGACCGGGTCGGGGACGAGTTCGCCCGCCTCCATGAACGAGCGGGGCGTCCCGTACTCCGTCTCCATGTCGGCGTTCGCGCGGAGCGCGTCCCCGGTAGTGACGTGGTCGAGTTCGTACTCCGCCGCGAGCTTTTCGCTTTGTGTCCCCTTGCCCGCGCCCGGCGCACCCAACAGAAGGATCCGATAGCTCATGTCGAATCGCTCGCTCCGCGGACGTAAAGCCTTGAAGATCCCCGACCGTGCGGTCCCCGTTGCGGTCAGCCGTCGGCTGCCGACTCGATATCGTCGTCCCCGGGTGGCTCGTTCAATCGGAGGCCCATCTCCAGTTCGAAGCTCTCGGCGTTCGAGGTCTCGAAGCCGATCTTCTCGTACAACGAGACGGCCGCCCGGTTCCACCGCTCGACCGTGAGCCACACCGTCTCGACCCCCTCGCACTGTCCGTACCCCAATAGACCGCGGATGAGCCGGGTTCCGATCCCCGCCCGCTGGTACGTCTGATGGACGAAGATCGCGAGTTCGAAGGCATCGCCGTCGGGGACGAGCGTCGCATGACCGGCGGCCTCCCCATCACACCACGCGATCACGTTCAGACAGTCCCCGCCGAGGATGTCATCAAGCCACTCGCGAACCCGCGATTCGGTCCCGGGCGGGATCCCCTGGGCACGGTCCGAGGGATCGAACTCGATATACATCTCCGCGAGCGCCTCGGTCGACTCCACCGAGCCGTCGAACTGGCGGATCTCGACCGCCCGTCCCTCCCGATCGGTGAACTCGATCGGCGGCGCCGGGAAGGGGCCGGCGGTCTCGTCCGGATACCGGCGCTCGTTCATCTGACGAGGGTAACCGTCGTTTTGGCGTTCAACAGGACGAACTCGGCGATCGGCCCGATCGTGATCTTCCCCATCGGGCTCGTGTGACCGCCGCCGAGGACGACCTCCTCGAACGCCTCGCGTTCCGCTATTTCTATGATCCGGGTCCCGGGGTCACCCTCGACTCGGCGAACTTCCGCGTCGATGCCGGCCCCGTCGACGGCGTCATCGGCCCGTTCGACGAGGGCGTCGACGTCGGTCGACGAGTCCGGGTTCTCCACGACTGCGACCGTGAGGTTGTCGCCCGCGGCCGCCGCGCGCTCGACCGTCCGCTCCAAGGCGCGGACCGAGTCGTCGCTCCCACCGATCCCACAGAGAACTTTCATACTCCCCTCCTCACGGGCCGATATAAAAAGGGTTCGCCGACGGCTTTCATAACGTCGCGTTCGCAGACGGCACCCATAACCCTTTCAGTCACTGGGCGTGAGAGCCCCACCATGAGCGATCCTTCCGGTCCTCCGTCCGATGATCCCGACGATCAGGGGAATGCCGATCCGGGGGATAACCGAGCGGACGGCGGGCCTGATTCCGGGGCGAGGGATCGGAACGGCCCGTTCGACGACGACGCCGTCGACGGAGTGGGCTCCGCCGACCGCGACGCCGACGGCAACGAGGATGCGGTCGACGATGCCGGTGACGTCCCGCCCGACGTCCGCAAGTACGAACGGTTCACGAAGGTGGACGGGGCGCGGTACGAACGCGTGAACGAGTTCCTTCGGGATCGGACGTACATCACGGCCCGCGAGTGGGCGATCGCTCGGCTCTGTGCCGACTTCCGAACGGAGACCGGCGTGGAGATGACGAAGATCGGCGAGAACCTTCCGCAGCTCGTCCCGTTCATGACCGACACTTACACGCCCCAAGCGGTCAATCAGGCGCGATACGCCTTCGAGGAGAAGGTGACGAAGTCGGGAGCGACGTTCCTGTACGGCGCGATGTCCGGCTTTTTTACCGCCGAGGACCTCGACGAGATGATGTACGAGGTGACGGAGGTCGCGAAGTTCCTGCTCGAGGTCGAGGGCGTCGACCTCGCGGTGGCCGACGAACTGGATGCTGAGGACCGGATCTCGGAGGTGATGCGCGAGGTGCGCGCCTCGTCGGCCGACCTGCGGGGCGAGGAGGTCCGCTGTCCGGAGTGTGGCCACGTCCACGATCCGACGGACACGACGGAGGACTAAAGCGTGACCCCCGACCGCACGGACGAGCCGTTCGACGCCGTCTCCGATGCCACGCTCGTCGTCGACGAGGAAGGGACGATCCTCGCCGGGAACGGTCAGGTCGAGAGGCTGTTCGGTCAGTCCGGGTCGGATCTGGCGGGTCGGTCGGTCGGTGAGCCGTTCGCCGATCCGTCGACCGTCGTTCCGGAGGGTCGAGGCGAGCCTGGCTCGGGAAGCGCAGGCGAGCACTCGGGCAACGCGGACGGTTCCGGGGACGGCACTACGGGGCGCTCCGAACCGTTCTCGTGGGAGACGTACCTCGAGGACCCACGCCCGCAGCCACTGTCGGACGGTCCGGAGCTGTACGTTCGACTGCCCGATGGGGTCCGGATTCCGGTTCGGATCGGGCTCACCCCGGTCGAGCGTTCGGGGACGACGTCGGTCGTCGTCACGGTCGTCGATTTCACCCGTGAGCGGGCCCGGAACGCCCAACTCCACCAACGGTCCGAGACGCTCGAGGCGCTACACGAGGCGACACAGGATCTACTGAAAGCGACTGACCGGGAGACCGCGGCCGAAACCGGAGTGGAGTATATCGACGACGTGCTCGGGCTCCCGCTCGCGGCGATCTGGCTGTACGACTCCGACCGCGACGCGCTCGAACCGGCCGCCTACACCGACGCCGCCGCCGACGTGACCGGGGACCACCCGACGTACTTTCCCGACGAACGGAGCCTCTCGTGGGAGACGTTCGAGACGGGCGACCCCCGATACGTGCCCGAGACCCACGATGAGGCCGGGCGCTACAGCCACGACACGCCGATCCGGAGCGAGCTGATCGTCCCGCTCGGCCGGTACGGCGTGTTGAACGTCGGTGCGACCGAGCCGGACGATATCGACCCGGACGACCGGACCATCGCGCGACTGTGGGGGGCGAGCGTCACCATGGTGTTCGTCCGGATCGAGCGGGAACGTCAGCTTCGGGCACGGGAGGCCGAGGTGACCCGCGAACGCGACCGGCTGGAGGAGTTCGCTAGCCTGGTCTCACACGATCTGCGGACGCCGCTCAGCGTCGCTGCGGGACACGTCGAACTCGCGCGCGACGAGGGCGACGGCGATTCCCTGAGAGCCGCCGCGACCGCGCTCGATCGGATGGACGCGCTCATCGCAGATCTGTTGGCGCTGGCGAAACACGGCCGCGTCGTCGACGACATGGAGCCGGTACCGCTCTCCGGGGTCGCCGACGACGTCCGGATGACCGTCGGGATGGACGCGGAACGGGTGACCGTCGATGACGCCGTCGTCCACGCCGACCGGAGCCGGCTCTCACAGCTGTTGGAAAATCTGCTGGGGAACGCGCTGCGCCATGCCGGCGACGACGTCGGGATTGCGATCGGCGTCCTCGACGACGGATTCTACGTCGCCGACGACGGCCCCGGGATCGACCCGGATCGTCGGGACCAAGTGTTCGAGGCCGGCGTAACGACGGCCGACGACGGGACGGGATTGGGGCTGAAGATCGTCTCCGAGATCGCCGAAGCGCACGGGTGGTCCGTCGATCTCGCCGAGAGCGACGATGGGGGGTCCGGTTCGAGTTCCGTGGCGTCGACGTCGCTCCGGGGGAAGGTGAAGTCGGGCATGATGTGGTAGGTCGGACGTGACGTGGTGGATCAGGCGGCGTCGAACGGCGAGACTGCCGCCGACGTGACCGCCATCGACGACGGACCCGTCTCAGTCGTCGGCGACGCCCGCGATCGACCCCGTCTCGTACCCCGGGACGGTCCCGTCGTCGTTCCAGTCCCGAAGCTCGTAGTACTGCGACAGCGCCGCGTCGAACCCGTCGATCTCGTACGGGAGCGTGTCGTCCGCGCGGTCGAACCCCCGGGCGTTGTTGAACGCGCGCTCCAGTTCGACGATCCGGCCGCCCAGGTCGAGCAGCTCGTCGTAGTCGGCGTCGAGCAAGGCGGCCAGCCGCTCGTCGGTGACCGTCCCCCGCGAGAACTTACAGATCACGGCGGAGTCGAGGACGGCGTTCCGGTCTTCCTTATCGACGAGTTTCGGCGGCTTCCCGTCGAGTCCGGTCGGATCGAGCGCGTCGTCCTTGTCGACGAGCGGATACTCGTACGGGTAGAACTCGCCGTACATGTGGTCGGCGCCGCGGTTCGCGGTCGCGAACGCGAGCCCCTGCCCGTTGAGCGTCCGGCCGTCGTGGCCGGAGAACGCCATTCCCTTGACCGTCCAGTCTTCGGCGCCGAACTCCCCGTGCGCCCGGTGGACGCCCTCCGCGAGCGTGTCGCCGACGCCCTCGCGGTAGGCGATCCGTTCGACCAGGGAACGGACGAGGCCGGCGTTGCCGAACTCGTCCTCGCTTTTGAGAAACATCGAGACGACGTCGCCACAGGAGATGGTGTCCATTCCGAGCTCGTCACATAGCTCGTTGGCGGCCATCACGTCCACGACGTCGTCGACCCCGGCGTTGCTGCCGAACGCCATCACCGTCTCGAACTCCGGCCCCTCGGTCTCGATCCCGCGGTCCTCGTCGCGGGTGGGGAGCTTACACGCGAACGCACACTGCGAACAGGTGCCCTTCCTGTGTTTCTTCTCCTCGACGCGATCGCCGGAGATACCCTCCGCGCCCTCGAAGGACCGTTCCGAGAAGTAGCGTGTCGGCAGCGCTCCGACCTCGTTCGCGAGCTCCGTCACGCTCGCCGTTCCCTGTCGTTTCATGATCGAGTCCGAGGTCGCCGCCTCGCGGTGGACCTCGCCGGCATCATCGGGCCAGTCAACGTCGACGTCGGCGTTCACGTCGCCGTCGAAGGTGAGCGCCTTCACGCCCTTGGCGCCCATCACCGCGCCCAGCCCGCCGCGGCCGAACGCCCGCGTGTCCGAAGTCATGATCGACGCGAACCGCACCCGGTTTTCCCCCGCCGGGCCGATACACGCGACGTGTTCGGGCTCCAGATCCCGATCCGCCGCGAACCGGTCGGAGACCGTCGAAACGTCAGCGTCCACGAGGTCCGGAACCGTCTCGAACTCGACGTTCGGGGTCCCGTCCCCGTCGGGCTCGCGGACGTGGACCGCGAGCAGTTCGTCGCCCTCGCCGACGAGTTCGACGGCCGCGTACCCCGCGCCCGTGAAGTTCCGCGAGAGGAACCCGCCGGCGTTCGACGAGCAGAGGCCGTTCGTGAGCGGCGAAATCGTTGTCGCGGCCATCCGTCCGGTAAAGGAGGTCCGCGAGTACTGCATCGGCCCGGTGGAAAAGTAGAGCCGGTTCTCCGGCCCCAGCGGGTCGGCGTCGAACGGGATCCGGTCGTACGCGAGCCGAGTGTTGAGCCCTCGACCCCCGATGAACGACGCGAGACGGTCGTCGATCGCCTCCGTCGAGACGGTTCGGTCCGTCAGGTCGATCGAGAGGAGTGGCCCCCGTGCGTGTCTCATGTGAATTCCCTCCGCGGGAGCGAGCATAAAACACCGGGTCTGGGGTTCGGACGATCGCCGAAATGTCAGATCCCAAGCCGGTGGTGTGTCACGGCCTCGACGCCGTCTTCGGCCGTGTCGAGCGTCGCAACGCGGAAGACGTCGTCCGCGCCGTCGACGGGGATCGGCAGGCCGCCCGGATTCACCCGAACGGTTCCGTTGCGCGCCTCGACGCCGTGAGCGTGGGTGTGGCCGTGGAGCACGTAGTCGTGGTCGCCGCAGTCGACGAGGGCGTCGACGACGACGGCGCTCGTTCCGTGGGTGACTGCGACGTCGACGGGGGTCCCCTCCCCGTCCTCGCCGCCGTTGCCGAACGTGACCGTCCCGGCCTCGCCGAGGTACTCGCCGAATCCGTCGACGGTCGACTCGACGGCCCACTCACCGTCGTTGTTGCCACGAACCGCATGGAACTGGCAACCGACGTCGAACGGGGTCACGGCGAACGGCGCGACGAAGTCGCCGCAGTGGATGACGGCGTCGACCCCCGCCGAGTCGAACAGTTCCACGGCCGCCTCCACCGCATCGAGGTCGTCGTGCGTGTCGGAAACGATACCGATGAGCATGATCGGTCACGTGTATGGACGGAACGATATAAAAGGCGTCGTGGGGAGCAACCCCCTCGCGGAACCCGCGGAGGTCGAAGTCGGGCGCGGTGGTGGTGGGCAGTGGTGGTGGGCGGTATTGGGGGGCCGGTGGTGGCGAGAGATACTGCCCGGCGATCCGCGATCATCGTCGCTCGATATCGTCGTCGTCGCTTGATTCCGTCGTCGTCCCGCTATCCGTCGTCGAGCGCCCGCCACGAGAGTCGGGGATTCCGGACCGCGCCGACTTGGTCGATCCGGGCCGCGGCCGTCCGGTTTGGTGCGTCGTCCAGCGCTTCATCCGAGTCGCCGTAGGCGGCGTTAAACGCGGCCGCGAGGTCGTCGAGCGAGGACTTGCCCTCGATCTCCGTCGGTTCGGTCAGCATCGCCTCCGGCACCATCTCCGGCCACTTCGTCGTCGGCGGGTGGACGCCGAAATCCAGCATCCGCTTGGCGACGGCGGCGGCATCCCGGTCGCCCGCGGTCGCCGCGAACTCGTGATGGAACGGGCCGTGGGGCACGTCAAGGTCGATCCGCTCGGCGAGGTAGTTCGCGTTGAGTACTGCCTTGGCCACCGCGTCCGCGAGCCCCTCGTCGCCGAGCCGAGCGATGTACGCGTACGCCTTGACCAACACGAGCCAGTTGCCCTGAAAGCCATGGACCTTTCCTATCGACTTCGCGGGCTCGAAGCGTTCGTAGCCGCTTCCGTCGTCGGTTTCGCGAACCCGCGGGGTCGGGAGGAACGCCGCGAGTTCCCCGGTGACGCCAACCGGCCCCGCACCGGGGCCGCCGCCGCCGTGGGGGGTCGCGAACGTCTTGTGGACGTTGTAGTACATCACGTCGAACCCCATGTCGCTCGGGCGGCCGCGGCCGAGCAGGGCGTTGAGGTTCGCGCCGTCGTAGTACAGTAGGCCGCCGGCGTCGTGGACGACATCGGCGATCTCGGCGATGCCGCGCTCGAACAGCCCGACGGTGTTCGGATTCGTGAGCATGAGCGCGGCGGTGTCGTCGCCGACGGCGGCACGCAGCGCGTCGAGGTCGACGCGCCCGTCGTCGCCGGACGGAAGTTCGACCACGTCGTAGCCGGCGGTCGCGGCGGTCGCGAAGTTGGTCCCGTGGGCGGACGCGGGGACGATCACCTCGGATCGGTCGTTGCCGTGGTGGTCGTGGTACGCCTTCGCGATCAGGATCCCGGTGAGCTCGCCGGCCGCGCCGGCCGGCGGCTGAAGCGTTACGGCATCCATCCCGCCGATATCGGCGAGGAACCCCTGAAGTCGATACATGAGTTCGAGATTCCCCTGAACGGACCGGTCGGTGCGGTCGGGGTGGACCGCGGCGTTCGGGTCGGCCGCGACGTCCTCGGTGAACTTGGGATTGTACTTCATCGTACAGCTCCCGAGGGGGTACGGCCCCGCGTCGATCGCCCAGTTCATCTGCGAGAGCCGGGTGTAGTGGCGCGCGATCTCCGGCTCGGAGGGGTTCGGGAGCGTGAGATCCTCTCGCGTGAGTTCGTCGGGCAACGGTGAGGCGTCCCCGACGTCGACCGTCTCCTCTCCCTTCTCCGAGAGCAGCGGCTCGTGGACGGCGCCGTTCTCGCGCGCATAGTCGGCTTGATCGTGGATCACTCAGATCATCCCCGCGAACGCTTCGACCAGCCCGTCCGTCCGGTCGACGTTCAGGTCGGTCACACAGACTTGGAGCAGGTGCTTGCCGACGACGTGGACCGCGAACCCTTCGTCCGCGAGGGCGTCCGCGACCGCGGCCGCCTGCCGGTTCGTACGGACCGTGAACTCCCGGAAGTGGTGCCGGTCGTGGACCGGAGCGGCGACACCCGAGAGCCCGTCGAGCCGGTCCGCGAGCGCGGCCGCCTCCCGCACGCAGTCGTTCGCGAGGTCGACGAGCCCGTCGGGGCCGAGCGTCGCGGCGTAGATCGCCGCCCGGAGCGCGACCCACGCCTGATTCGTACAGATGTTCGACGTCGCCCGCTCCTTGCGGATGTGTTGCTCGCGGGTCTGGAGCGTGAGCGTGAACGCGCGGTCGCCGCGGGCGTCCTCGGTCGCCCCGACGAGGCGCCCCGGGACCTGCCGGAGATGGGCCTCCCGGCAGGCGAACACCCCGAGCCCCATGCCGTAGGCGGTCGGAAGCCCGAGGGAGCCGGCCTCGCCAACGACGACGTCGGCGCCGACCCCCGCCGGCTCCTCCAGCACCGCCAACGCGACGACGTCGGACCCCACGGTGAACAGCGCGTCGGCGTCGGCCGCGAGGTCGCCGATCGCCGCGAGCCGCTCCTCGAGACAGCCGCGGACGGTGGGTGTCTCGGCGTACACCATGACGACGTCGTCATCGACGCGGTCCGAGATGGCGTCGACGTCCGCGATCCCGTCGTCCATCGGGTACGACTCGACGGTCAGGTCGCCCCCGGAACGGTAGTTCTCGAGGACCGCCCGCTTCCCCTCGCGGAGGTGCTCCGGCACGAGAACCACGTTGCCGCCGGTCAACTGGACGCGGTCCGCGAGCATCGCCGCCTCCGCGAACGCGGTCGCCGCGTCGTACATCGAGCAGTTCGCGACCGGGAGTCCGGTCAGCTCCACGAGTATCGACTGGTACTCGAACAGCGCCTGGAGAAACCCCTGTGA
>JAQCNI010000089.1 GCA_028275105.1 Halorubrum sp. | reverse complement strand
AGGAGAAGTCGTGCTCCCCGCGATTGGCTTCGAGCGTCTCCTCGGCGGCGTTCCAGCCGTTGACGTACCCCTGATGATGGGTGTCGTGGTGCCATTCGAGCACCTGTTCGGAGATGTGCGGTTCCAGCGCGTCGTAATCGTACGGAAGTGGATCGAGTTCGTAACTCATTGGTGTATCACCTACCATAACATGAATCGGAACCCTGTTAAAGATAATGCGTGTCGTGGTACCACACGTCAATAGAACCGGGTGACGCCGCCGCCGGATCCGCACCGGTTGCGTTGCGGTTCGGGCCGGAACCGGCCGTAAAACTGGGATTCGGCATCCACGACGATGTAACTATTAATAGTTACTCGCTGATCTTTTGTCGCGCGAAACTGCGCGACACTCGAACGGTGGGACTGGGATTCGAACCCAGGAAGCCGTGAGGCTACCTGCTTTCAAGGCAGGCGCAATGGGCCACTCTGCCATCCCACCACGTTTGATAACTTGGGGTCATCCGACTAATGGATGTCGGTGCCGGCCGATCCCTGAACGCGATGTCGACCGACGATCGCCGCTCAGTTGAAGCGGGCCACGAGGTCGCCGGCCTCGATCGGATCGGGGGCCTCGGATGCGATCTCTTGGCGACCGGGATCACGGGGGGCGTCGAACTCGACTCGTGCCGCACCGGTCTCATCGATCGCGTACACGACGTTTCGATACCCGATGTCGGCCTGCCACATGCCCCCGTCGGAGACGCCCGCTGAGGGGCCGCCGGCGTACCGCAAGAAGACCGTCAGCCCGCCCCCGGAGCGGTCGAACCGCTCCACGCGGTCGACGGTGTAGCTGATCCGGATGACGTAACTCGATCCGCTCAGGTCACACAGGGCGTCGTGGACCACGTACGCCTCCTCGAAGGCGGTAACGTACTCGATGATCGTGTTCTCATCGAACGCCGCCGGTGGATCCGGATACGGGTGTGTCGCGGCGGTCTCGTATTCCCGCGTGTCGTCGCCGACGTCGACCTCGATGGTCTCGGACTCGACGGTACACTCCGGCCGCACGGGGGGGTCGTCAGACGCTTCGGCGACGGCGACCGCGTTGGCCTCGTCAGTCGACGGTGCTGCGCACCCGGAGAGACCGACTGCGGCCGCAGCGAGGCCGGAAACCATGGGTCGTCGCTTCATCGATCGTCGGTACGGACGGCGTCCGGTTATACCCGGTCAAGAAACAAAGAGCCGTTTTACTCTCGGACGATTCGCTCCATGCCGTCCTCGACGACGACGTCGACCCCGTGCTCGTGGACGAACGCCGCGGTGTACTCCGGGACGATCCGCTCGGCGGCGAACCGCGCCCGCAACGCAGGCACCGTATCTAGGAGATCCGCCCGCGTCTCCAGCGAGGGGAGCGTCTCAACGAACTCGACGTCCAAGTCAGCGTCGCGCCCGCGGGCCGCGAGCGTCGGGAGGACGGGGGCGTCGAACGCGCCCGCAAAGTCGATCGGCTCGGTGAAGCCGGCGTAGTACGCCCGCCCCCGGGTCGACGGGCCGATCACGACCCCGTTGGTCCGGAGCTTCATCGCCGCGGAATCGACGACGGTCCGTGACAACAGCGGCACAGTGGGGGTCACGACGGCGACCGAGTCCGCCCCCTCCTCGCGGAGGAGATGGGTGACGGCGTTGCCGACGCGGGCGTCGAACGTCGAGCCGACCTGCGGTTCGAACCGGACGTCCTCCGTGCCGCCGAGCGCGTCGGCGACGAGCGTGCGGAGCTCCGCCTCCGGCGAGGTGTCGGTCCGGTTGGCCTCCGGGATCGCGTCGTCATCGGGGTAGTTGACGAGTAGGTCGGCGCCGGACCGGTCGACCGCGAGAACGGCGTCGCGGAACAGCGCCCCATACAGTTCGGCGGCCTCGGCGGTCGACAGCGGGGTCGACTCCGCGAGCCCGGACGCGACGAGCCCCTCGCGGGGCGGGTTCGCCGGCACGCACACGACGGTCATATCCGAGGGTGACGCGGGGCGGCCTTCAACCCGCCGTTTCGGGGCGTGGGAGTGGCCGCGGTCGGAGTGGTCGAGGCGACCACCACGCCCGCGGCGGGGACCTCACGGCGAGTCGCGCCGCATCGCGATCTCGAACCAGGGACACAGCCGGAGCTGACGGTACAGCGATGGGTTCCGGTGGAGGTGCTCGTAATCGGCCCACAGCCATCCACCGATCTCCGCCTCGTCGGGGTCGAGAGCGGTGTCGCCGAGCGTGACCTTCAGGACGGCACACACCTCCCACTCGACGCCCTCGTTCGGGTAGTAACGCTTGTACTCGAACTTGTCCGTGACCCGAAGGTCGGTGTGCTGGCCGGGGGTGATCCCGAGCTCCTCCTCGAGACGCTGTTCGGCCGCGTCCACCTGCGACTGGCCGGCGACCGGGTGGGAGGCGACCGTCCCGTCCCAGTGGCCGTCCCACAGCCGCTTGGTCGGGGCGCGCTGGGCGAGCAGGACGCGCCCGTCCGGGTCGAAGACGAGGCAGGTGAACGCCCGGTGGCGGATCCCGTCGCCGGTGTGGGCGTCGAGGCGGTTGACCGTTCCCTGCTCCGTATCGTCGTGGTCGACGGCGATGACGTCCTGGGCGGCGTTCTCGTGGTCGACCGCGCCGGGGTGGACCGCGTCATCGCCGGCCGCACCGCCGGGGGCGTCGTCGGGGGCGGAATCCTCCGCGTCCTCGGGACTCATACGCGTACCGTCGCTCACCGGGATTAATAACTGTTCGATACGGCGCGGTCGACGGAGTTAAGTTCGGGACGGCGTGGCCGGCGATTCCGAGGAACGGTTCGACGCGCTTAAACGGATGCCGCGGCTATTTTATCGGGATGGATGACCCGGCGCTCGACGTTGTCGAGTTCGTGTTGACCACGCACTTCTACACCGAGAACCGCGACCTCGACGAGAACGACCTCCCCCCCCGGTTCCGCCAAGTGTTCTGGTCGGACGACGCTACGGACGACGCCCCGGGCGGCGTCGAGCGGCCGCTGAAGGCGACGGACGCGACGACCCGGACCGCGACCGGCGTCGAGCGCCCATGGGAGGCCGTCTCGGACCTGCTGTTCACCCAACACACGGAGTTTTCCGGCGAGATCGCGGTCACGCAATCGGGGATGGGGTTGGAGTGGTACCGCGACCGCGCCGACGACGACCGGGTCGACACCAACCCGACGCTCGTCGCGGCACTGTCGACCGCGGCCGACGTCGACGCGCCGGTCTCCCACGAGGAGGCGCGGAACAACGTCCGGCCGATTCAGGCGGACCGCGTCTGGATCGACGCGCTGCTCGACGAGTACTTCGACGAGGAGGAAGACGACGAGATGCTCGACCTCGTCAAAATCCGCGCGCCCGAGGAGATAGAGACCACGCTCACGGACCTCGTGTTGACGGGCGATCAGGAGGACGAGATCCAGAAGATCGTCAAGGCGATCGAGCACCGCGAGTACCTCGCCGAGATCGGCCTCCGCGAGATCGGTAAGCTGCTGTTCGTTGGGCCGCCGGGCACCGGGAAGACGACGGTTTCCCGCTCGCTCGCACACGAACTCGGAATCCCCCTCGTCGAGGTGAAGATGTCGATGATCACGAGCCAGTACCTCGGTGAGACCGCCAAGAACGTCGAGAAGACGTTCGAGGTGGCCAAACGGCTCTCGCCGTGTATCCTCTTCATCGACGAGTTCGACTCCGTCGCGAAGACGCGGCGGTCGGACGAGCACGCCGCGCTCAAGCGGGCGGTCAACACGCTGCTCAAGTCGATCGACGAGGTGTCGCTCGTCCGCGACGAGGTGCTGCTCATCGGCGCGACGAACCACCCGGACCAACTCGACGCGGCCGCCTGGCGGCGCTTCGACGAGATCGTCAACTTCCCCAAACCCGACCGCGACATGCGGGCGGACATTCTCCGCGTGGTCACCCGCGAGATGGAGATCGCCGACTTCGACCCGAACGAGGTGGCCGATAGGACGGACGGGCTCACCGGCTCCGACCTCCGGATGGTCCTCCGGGAGGCCGTGCTCGGCGCGCTGACCGAGGACCGCATGACGATCACGCAGGCGGACGTCATGGCGGCCGTCGAGGACTTCGAGGAGCGGGACAATCTGAAGAACATGGACATGATCGACGGCGAGGGCGCCGAGCTGCTGGGCGAGACGGACGGGGGCCACGATCATGAAGAGGAGCACGAGGACGACCACGCGGACCACGATCACGAGGACGACTACGCGGACCACGATCACGAGGACGACCACGCGGACCACGATCACGGTCACGAGGACGCCCGCGCGCAACCACAGAACTAATCCGGAAGCCGACGGGGGCCGGCGGAGCCCGGCTTCCTCAGTCGACCTCAGCGGGCCGAACGCCGGCTACCGTGTAGTCGAATCCGCGGTCGACGACCGCGGCGTCGAACCCGACCGCGTCGAGGTCGGCCGTAAGCGCGTCCGGCGACCGGAACCGCGACCCCATCCCGATCGCGTGTTCGCTGGCGACGAGCAGTCGACCGAGCGGATGCGTCGGGTCGAACTCCCGGACCACGAGGGCCCCGCCGGGTGCGATCACCCGCGCAGCCTCCGATAGCGCCGCGCGCTGGTCCGGGAGGTGGTGGAACGCGTCGACGACGAGGATGGCGTCGACCGAGCCGTCGCGGAATGGGAGCCGTCCCGCGTCGCCGGCGAGCGCCGACAGCCCACGGTCGTCGCTGGCGCGCTGGAGCATCCCGAGCGAGACGTCGACCACGATGATGTTGGGGCCCGTCAGGGCCGCCGACGCGCGCCCCGATCCGCCGCCAACGTCGAGTAGTCGGTCGATCGGACGCTCCGCACGGGCGAATCCCGCCGCCAACGCCTCGCCGCTCGCCGACGGCATGGCGAGGTCGTACAGCGGCGCGATCCGATCAAAGAAGCGGACGTCGCCGACGCCGTACATACGGATCACCGGCGGTCGGCAAGGTGATAAATCCCGATCCGGCCCGCCGGCACGGCGAGATGCTTTATTCGTCCCGTCCGAAGGGGCGGTATGGAGTTCGCGGTTCTGGGCGCATCGGGCGAGGGGGCGACGTGCCGGCTCGACTACCGCGCGTTCGCGTACGCCGGGAAGTTCGTCGTCGGGGAGACCGGCACGGCGGTGCTGCGCACGCCGGACGGGTCGCCTGCGGTCACGGACTGGACGCCCGACGAGCCGCTCCCGGACCCCGTCGATCCGGCGGCGTTCGACGATGACGTCCTAGCGGCCGTCTCCTTCTCGCCGGACCGAACCGATCCCACGCGTTGCCGGCTCAGATACGTCACCGTCCACGTCGCGCGCCGCGGGCAGGGGCTGGGCCCGGCGCTGATCCATCGGACCGTCTCGTGGCTCGCGAGGGCCGGCTACGAGCGCGTGCGGATCGCCGTCAACAACGTCTTCGCCTACGAGGCGCTCTACAAGTGCGGCTTCGCGTACACGGGCGAGACGACCGGGATCGCCGAGCTCGAGCTGGAGCGGCCGGCCGGGGAGCCCGCGCCCGACCACGGCGACGGCGATCGCTACCGGGCCGGGGTCGCGAGGTTCCGCGACCGCGACGTCGACCTCGTCGACCGGGAACGGGAGTTCGTCGACCGGCGGCTCGGCGACGGTCCCGATGGCCGGCCGGCCGATCCGCCGCCGGTCGTCGACGGGTCCGCCGACGGCAACGTCGACTGACCGCGGAGCGGGCCGCTAGATGGCGTCGTAGTCGACCCGGAACGTCTCCAGCGTCGCCGCGAGGACGCCGATGACGATGGGGCCGACGAACAGGCCGACGAACCCCAGCGAGTAGATCCCGCCGAACACGCCGAGGAGGATGATCGCCGGGTTGATGTGGGCCCGCTGGTCGATGAGCAGCGGCCTGACGTAGTTGTCGACGGTCGAGACGACGGCCACGCCGTAGATGGCGAGGAGAACCCCGGCGGTGATCTCGTCGATGACGATCAGGTAGGCGGCCGCGGGACCCCAGACGAGGAAGGCGCCGATGAGCGGCAGCAACGCGAGCACCGCCATCACGAACGTCCAGAAGACGACGTTGGGGACCCCGGCGGCTCGGAGTCCGACCCCGGCGATGAGCGCCTGTAACAGCGCGACGTAGATGTGCCCGATCACGACCCCCCGGGTCGTCGCGTCGACCTTCGCGAACAGATCGTCGATCACCCCCTCGGGGAGCGGCATCGTTGACCGGAGCCACGAGACGAACGCGGGACCGTCCATCAGCGTGTAGTAGACGAGGAACAGCGCCAGCGCGATCCCGAGCGACGCGCGGAACGCGGCGTTCAACACGCCGCCGAGCCCGCCGAACAGCGTCCCAAGCAGGGCGTTCCCGGTCGTGACGAGCCACGCACCGATGTCGACTTCCTGACCGGTGAGGTCGACGATTCGAGCCTCGAGCGTGGCGACTTCGACGCCGCTCCGGCCGGCCGCGAGCGCCGTGAGGTCACGAATGAAGACGTACGAGATGTACGCGAGCGGGAGGATCACGGCGACTAGCGACCCGAGGATGATCGCGATCGCTGACGCCATCTCGGCCGCGCGCCGAGTGAGGGCGCTCCGTTCGGCGACCCGTTCGCCGAGACGGTCGGCGAGGGCCTCGTGGAACGGGAAGAGGACGTACGCGAAGATTACCGCCGCGATGACGTACTGGACGAACGGAAGGACGATGAAGAGGGTGAGGAGCGCGACCGACGCGATGAGGAGGAGAAGGAATGACTGGCCGCGATCCATGGCGATTATCCGGCCGGCTCAGTATATAAATCCATCCGTCTTCAGTTGAGCGAAAAACCGCGTGACTGCGAAGACTTATCGAGACATCTTTTATAAGCAACGTACTGCCGTCTTGCGAACGTTGAGCGGTTGCGGGAGAAGTGGGCCGGCACGAATTTGAATCGTGGTTACGGCCACCCGAAGGCCGAAGGATACCAAGCTACCCCACCGGCCCGCACCCTGAAAAAGGCCGCTGGGTCGTATAATCCTTCCGAAAGTGGGAAGATCGGTCCGGGTTGAAGAGTGGAGACACCACGGACCGGACGCGCGAGGCACCTCGTATTCAGATCGCGAAGTACGCGTCGTGATGTGACCGACACCCGGGGTTGAACGCGGCCCCACAGTTCGGGCAGGCGTCGTCGCCGTCGAGGTAGTCCCGAGCAGTCAGCGGCTCCGAACAGACGCCACAGAGCACCGCCGGCTCGTCGAACCGCTCGCGGGGCCATGGGTCGGACTCGTGGTCGGTCGTCGCCTCGTGGCACCCGACGCATGGATAATACGTCCCACAGCAGCCGAACCGGAGGGCGATTACGTCGGCGGGGGCGTCCCAGTGGTCGCACCGCGTTTCGGCGTCGACCGCGACGCCACGAAGCGGGACCGGGAACCGGGCGTCGACCGCGGGTGTGTGGGTCGTCCGGCGCTCGGAAGTTGCGTCGTCGACGTTCGTCATGGGTCGGTAGCCGGGCGCGCGGGCATACTCAGTACCCGTCGGTGTCGAGCCAGTTGTGGACGATGGAGACGGCGTGGTCGGCGTGGATCCGTTCCGGCCCGACGCGGACCCGCCGGTCGCACACCGCCGCCAGCAACGACGTCTCATCGGCCGTGAAGTCGTTGTGATCGGAGAGGACAAATATCGGGTCATCCGGTCGGTCGGCCTCGACGAGCGGGTCTCCGTCCTCGTGGAGATGGACGAGCGTCCCGTCGGCGGCGATCCGGTCGAGGGTCCCCTCGAGGCCCATCCGACGCAGATCCACGCCGGGCGAGACGTCGGCGGGCATGTGGCCGATCGCCTCCTCGCGGGCGGCGAGCGCGTCGCGGACCCGGGCGGCAACGTTGCGCTCGTCGGGATGGAGGTGGCGTAGCCGCGCGGCGTCGAACGTGACGGTGAGTTCGTCGGCACAGACGAGGTGGACGCGGACGTCCTCGCGGATCCCGTGTGAGAGAAAGACGCCGGTGGCGACACACCGACAGAGGAGGTCGAGTCGGCCCGCGCCGGGGATATCCGAGAGGGAGACGCCCTCCGGGTCGGTCGGAACGTCGTGGCCGACGACGACGAACTGGCGCATACGGAGCGATTCGTCCCGACACGCATAAGCAGTCCGCCATGATGCCGGTTTGCCGTCCGCCCCGAGGGCGGTAAACGGTCAAGCGGTCCACCCCAAGGGCTGATTACTGGCCCGGCCCAACGACCGCCATGAGCGTCAGCGGCCTCTGTGGAGTCTGCGAGCGCGCGGAGGCACGACACACCTGTCGGACGTGCGGACGGGTGGTCTGTAATGACCACTGGAACGAGTCGCTCGCGGCCTGTACGCCGTGCGCCGAGGGGCTTGGCTCCCCCGACGACCCGGCCGACCCGTCGGCTCGGGACGACCCCCCGGACGGGTTCCGGATCGATTGATACGGTGCGGACGTCGGCGGAGCGGACCCCTATGTATCCGTCGACCGGTGACGGTTCAGTCGCTTCTTTAGCCGCTTCGCCGCGTCGCCGGCGGCCCCGAAGTACGTCGCCTCGTCGGCCGGCCGGGCGGACTCCTCGCCCGCGAAAATGATCCCACGCGAGGAGTTGACCAGTCCGACGTCGACGTCCGCGTCCGAATCGGGGTCGGCCGCGAGTCCGTGCTCGACCGCCGCTTCCGCGTCGCCGCCCTGCGCGCCGACGCCGGGAACGAGGAACGGGACGCCCGGGACGACGTCACGAACCGTCTCGAGCTCGTCAGGCGTGGTCGCGCCGACGACGAGGCCGACGTTCCCGTTCGCGTTCCAGACGTCCGCGAGCGCCGCCACGCGCTCGTATAACGGCTCGCCCGACGCGAGTTCGAGATCCTGGATGTCCGCCCCACCCGGATTCGACGTCCGACAGAGCACGAACACGCCCTTCGACTCCCGGTCGAGAAACGGTTGGAGCGAGTCCCGGCCGAGGTACGGGTTCACCGTGATCGCATCGACCCGGTCGAGCGCCTCGGCGTACCGCCGGGTGGTATTGCCGATGTCGGCCCGCTTGGCGTCGAGGAGGACCGGGACGTCCTTCCCGTGGGCGTACGCGACCGTCTCCCGAAGGGCCCGCCACCCGTCGGGGTCCTCGTAGAACGCCGCGTTGGGTTTGTAACAGGCCGTGTGCTCGTGAGTGGCGTCGATTATCCGACGGTTGAACGCCCAGCGGGGGAGATCCCGGTCGGAGAGGAATCCGGGAATTCGGTCCGGGTCGGGGTCAAGTCCCACGGAAACGACGCTATCGATCCGTTCGATTCGATCCGCCAGCGTCTCGAAAAAGCCCATACTCGATCTGTCACGGGAGAGCGGCTAAACGTTGTGTTCCGGAGCGAGCGATCCGCCCGTCGGCGACTCGCCGATCCCGCCGAGCGTCGCTACTCGCCCCAGTTCCCGACGCGCTTCGGCCGGTCCGAGACCGCCATCACGTCGATGCCCTCGTCGGCATGTTCGATCGCCTCGAGCGCCGCCTTCGCGCTCGCGTGCGTCGAGAAGTAGGTGATCTCCTCCTCGACGGCGACCTCCAGTAGCTCGCGCTTCCGGGAAACGATGAGGTCGATCTCGCCGTGTCTCGCCGCCTCGATCAGGTCCGTCGCCGTCGAGAGAGCGAAGTGCTCGGCGAACCCGCCGACGAGCGTTTCGCCCGCCTCGGTGTCGGGGTCCGGGAACTCCTCGGCGGAGAGGTCGACGACGGCGGTGCCGGACTCCGGGATCGGCTTACCGGTGGCGTCCTGCGCCTTGTCGTACGCCTTGCCGAACGACCGGGCGGTGCCCATGACCTCCCCGGTGGACTTCATCTCCGGGCCGAGACGCGGGTCGGACCCCGGCAAGCGGTCAAAGGGGAGGACGACCTCCTTCACGCTGCGATGCTCCGGGATCTGCTCGTCGACGTCGAGGTCGGCGAGCCGCAGGTCGTCGGTCATCACCTTCGCGGCGAGCTTTGCGATGGGGACGCCCGTCGCCTTCGAGACGAACGGGACCGTTCGCGACGAGCGCGGGTTCGCCTCCAGCACGTACACTTGGCTGTCGACGTCGTCGCCGACGCCCGTCACCGCGAGTTGGACGTTGAGCAGCCCGACCGTGTCGAGCGCGCGCGCGATGGCCTCCGTGACCTCCCGGACCCGCGACATGGTCCCGTCGTCGAGCGACCGCGGGGGGATCATACAGGCGGAGTCGCCGGAGTGGACGCCGGCGCTCTCGACGTGCTCCATCACGCCGCCCAACAGCACGTCCGCCCCGTCGGCGACGGCGTCGACGTCCAGCTCGACCGCGTCGTCGAGGAACTGGTCGATGAGGATCGGCTTGTCGGGGGAGACGCGGACCGCCTCCTCGATGTACTCCTCGAGCTCCGGGTCGTCCTCGACGACCCGCATCGCGCGGCCACCGAGGACGTAGGAGGGGCGTACGAGTACCGGATAGCCGATGTCATGGGCCAGTTCGAGCGCCTCACTCTCGCTCGTCGCGGTCCCGCCCTCGGGCTGCGCGACGCCCATCTCGTCCAGCAGGACGTTAAACCGGTCGCGGTCCTCGGCCAGGTCCATCGCCTCGACGCTCGTTCCCAGCACCTCGCAATCGAGTCCACGGCGTTCGAACTCGGCCTCCAGCGGTTCGCCGATGTTCACCGAGGTCTGCCCGCCGAACTGAACCATCACGCCGTCGGCGCCGGTCGCCTCGGCGACGTCGGCAACCTCCTCGGCCGTGATCGGGTCGAAGAACAGCCCGTCGGAGGTGTCGTAGTCGGTCGACACCGTCTCGGGGTTGTTGTTGACGACGTGCGCCTCGATACCGAGCTCACGGAGCGCTTGGATCGCGTGGACCGAACAGTAGTCGAACTCGACGCCCTGCCCGATACGGATCGGTCCGCCGCCGACGACGACCACGCTATCGACGCTCTTGTCGACGACCAGCTCGCCCGCCGCGGCGTCGCCCTTCAGCGGTCCACGGTTGAACTCCGACTGCCGGGCGGAGTAGTAGTACGGCGTCTCGGCGGCGAACTCGCCCGCGCAAGTGTCGACCTGCTTGTAGGTCCGGCCGGGGACGTCCGCCTCCACGGCGTCGACGTCGACGCCGCCGGCGAGCGAGGCGATCTCGGCGTTGGTGTGGCCCGCCGTAGCCGCTTGGGCGAACCCGCCATTTTGGGCGGCCTGCGCGGAGTCGCTGACGCGTTTGAACCGCTCGAGGTACCACGGCTTGATCCCGGTCAGGTCCTCGACGTCTCCGACGGTGTACCCGCGGTCGAACGCCTCGAAGATCGCGTACGGACGATCGGGCGAGGGGCGTTCGAGATACTCGATTTCGAGGGTGTCGCCGTCGACGGCGTCCCAGTCGACCGCCGGGTCGTACTCGGAGGAACGGAGCGACTTCAGCAGACTCTCCTCGAAGTTCCGGCCGATCGCCATCGCCTCGCCGGTGGACTTCATCGCCGTCCCGAGCTCGAAGTCGACGTCATCGAACTTGTCGATGGGCCACCGCGGCACCTTCGTCACCACGTAGTCGATGGCCGGCTCGAAGGCGGCGGTCGTCTCGCCGGTGATCTCGTTGTCGATCTCGTGGAGGCGCTTGCCCAGCGCGACCTTTGCGGTGACGCGGGCGATCGGATAGCCGGTCGCCTTCGAAGCGAGGGCGGACGACCGGGAGACGCGCGGATTCACTTCCACCACGCGGTACTCGCCGCCGGGCGTCCCGTCGTCGTGCCAGGCGAACTGGATGTTACAGCCGCCCTGAATGCCCAAGTCACGGATCACTTCGAGCGCGGCGTCGCGCATCTCCTGGTGCCCGTCGTCGGGGATCACCTGCGAGGGAGTAACGACGGTCGATTCGCCGGTGTGGATCCCCATCGGATCGATGTTCTCCATGTTACAGATGATGATACAGGAGTCGTCAGCGTCCCGCATCACCTCGTACTCCAGTTCGACCCAGCCCGCGATGGACTCCGTGATGAGCACCTCGCTGTTCCGCGAGAGTCGGAGTCCCTTGCGAACGCGCTCGACGAGACTTTCAAACTCGTCGACGACCCCCGAGCCGGAGCCGCCGAGGGTGTACGTCGTCCGGGCGATGACGGGGAGTCCGCCAACGTCATCGACGGCCTCCCGAACGCGCTCGCGGAACGACTCCTCGTCGAAGTCGGTGACCGACTCGTCCTCGTCCAGCGAGATGGTCGTCGACATGGGCACCGGCTGCCCGAGGTCCTCCATCCGCCGCCGGAACAGATCGCGGTCCTCGGTCGCGTAGATGGTGTCGAGTGGCGTTCCCATCACCTCGACGTCGTACTCCTCTAAGATTCCCTTCTCGGCGAGCTCGGCCGTCACGTTGAGCCCCGTCTGACCGCCGAGGCCGGCGATGACGCCGTCCGGCTTCTCGATCCGGATGACTTCCGCGATCGCCTCGGGCGTGATCGGCTCGATGTACACCCGATCGGCGGTCTCGGGGTCCGTCATGATCGTCGCCGGGTTTGAGTTCACCAGAACGACCCGCGCACCCTCCTCCTGGAGCGCGCGACACGCCTGCGCGCCGGAGTAGTCGAACTCCGCCGCCTGTCCGATCTGGATCGGTCCGCTACCGACGAGTAGAATGGTCCGGTCCTCAGTCATTATCGCGACGAAGTACGTTCATCGTAATAAGCTCGGCGATAAAGTACGAATCTCGCAGAGTAATTGCGATTTTCGCAAGGCACACGGGACCGTATCACACGAAACCGCGGTTTTGGCGGACCGCGGGCGTCGAATACGGCGCCCGTTCCCGCGAACGGGACGACGGTTCGTTCGATGATACGACGACCGGCCGGACCGGTTCGTCGGAAACCATGGATCGCCTGGCGAAAGCGATCCGCGAGCAGGTGCTCGAGGAGTTCGGGGATGACACCGGATCGGCCACGCACGATCGTTCGACCGGCCACGGGCGGGTCGCCGAGACGAGACGACTGGGAACCGGCCCCACCGATGACGCACTACGTGTTGAGCTGATATCGATACGGCCGGTCGGCGATCACGTCGACTTCACCGCGATCCGCCCACCGCCCCAACACGGTCGCGACGCGGTGCGGGCTGTCGAGCTTCTCGCCATCCTCCAGGAGCGCGAGGATTTCTCGCGCCGTCAGCGGCTCATCGGCCTTGGCGAGTACACCCCGAATACGTTCGTACTCGCGGGCATTCATACGTCTTACACACGGTTTCCGGACGTATATGGTTCAGTGAGACATGAGTCCGACGTTCGTCGGACAGGAGCGCTTGATGTACGGGATCGGATCGGGTGACCCCGTATCCGGACTACACAAACGTATCCTCGGCCTCGAGGTCCCGTTCCGCGCGGTACTGGTCGACGAACGCCGCGACGTCGAACTCGATCATCTCGCGCTCGAACCGGGAGAGGGCGTCGTCGTCCTCGGCGTGGCTCACGGCGTGTTCCATCAGTTCGACCACGAGTTCGACGATCACCTCGTGAAGTCGGCGCGAGTCAAAATCCGTCACCCAGACCATCGCGTACCCGACGTCGCCCTCGTCGCTGGCGTCACGTGTGACGACGGCCTCGGGGAACTCCTCCAGAACGACCCCGAGCAGGTGGGGCGTGTCGAACTCCGGCATCTCCTCGCTCGTCGTCTCTATCGCCTCCCGGAGGACGTCGACGAGGAAGTCGGGAAGGAACCGCTCCGGCGGGTGGACGTCCATCACGACCGCGTGGGTGTCACCGCAGTCACACTCGAACTCCCGCATTCCGAGGTCCAACTCCCCCATCCCGACGGTTTCGCCACACGGAAGTTCCAGCGTGTGGTCGTCGCCGCCGGGGACGCGCGGCCGAGCCATATCATGTATTAGCCGTTATCGCGGTTAAAGGGCGCGGAAGGCGGACGGGGACGGGGACGGGGACGGATGCCGGGGTGACTGGCGCCCCCGTGACGGTCGTCGTCGTCCAATTCGATACCCATGTCGCCGGTGGGGGCTGCCGTTTCGACTCCGCCGTCGGTGATGACCGTTTCTCGACGATCGCTGCGGCCCGGAATGACGATCCCCGCGGCGTGACCGGTGACTACTGGAACCCGATCCGGCCGCCGGCGTCGCGGACGGCGTCCCGGCCACCGCCGCGGAACTCGTCTTCGATCTCCTCGTAATACGCGAGGATGTCGTCGGTGATCGTCGGCCGGACGGACTCCATCGCCCGCCGGAAATGTTTCATCTCCACCTCCTCGGCGTCGTCGTCGTCGCGGAGCGCCTCGATGGCCGACTCGCGGGCGATCCCTTCGAGGTCGGAGCCGACGTAGCCGTCGGTGATCTCGGCGACCTCCCGCAGGCTAACGTCGGGCGCGAGCGGGGTATCGCCGGTGTGGATCTCGAGGATCCGTTCGCGACCCTCCGGGTCCGGCTGGCCGATCATCACGAGGCGGTCGAACCGCCCCGAACGGATCAGCGCCGGGTCGATCATGTCCGGCCGGTTCGTCGCGCCGATCACCATCACGTCGCCCATGTCCTCCAACCCGTCGAGTTCGGTCAGTAGCTGGTTGACGACCCGTTCGGAGACGTTGTTCCCCGCATCCTGTCCCCGCGAGGGCGCGAGGCTGTCGAGCTCGTCGAAGAAGATGATCGTCGGGCTCACCTGCCGGGCCTTCCGGAACGTCTGTCGGATCGCCTTCTCGGACTCGCCGACCCACTTCGAAAGCAGTTGCGGCCCCCGAACCGAGATGAAGTTCGCGTTCGTCTCGTTGGCGACCGCCTTCGCCATCAGGGTCTTTCCGGTGCCGGGCGGCCCGTACAACAGAACCCCCTTCGGTGCCTCCACGCCCATCCGATCGAACTTCTCGGGGGAGGTAAGCGGCCACTCGACCGACTCTTGGACCTGCTGTTTCGCCTCCAAGAGCCCCCCGACGTCCTCCCACGAGACCTTCGGGAGTTCGACGAGCACCTCCCGCATCGCGGAGGGTTCGACCTCGTTCAACGCACCGCCGAAGTCGTCGCGTTTGACGATCATCCGATCGATGAGGCTCGGCGGCACGTCCTCTTGATCGAGATCGATCTCGGGGAGGTACCGACGCAACGCCTTCATCGCCGACTCCTTGGTGAGGCTCTCGATGTCGGCCCCCACGAACCCGTGGGTCTCGTCGGCGAGGTGGTCGAGTGAGACGTCGTCGGAAAGGGGCATCCCGCGGGTGTGGATCTGAAGGATCTCCTTGCGTCCCACCTCGTCGGGGACGCCGATCTCGATCTCGCGGTCGAATCGCCCCGGGCGACGGAGCGCGGGGTCGACGCTGTCGACCCGGTTTGTCGCGCCGATGACGACGACTTGGCCGCGCGTTTCGAGGCCGTCCATCATCGTCAAAAGCTGAGCGACGACGCGGCGCTCGACCTCGCCGGTGACGTCCTCGCGTTTGGGTGCGATGGAGTCGAGTTCGTCGATGAAGACGATTGAGGGGGACTCCTCTTTGGCGTCCTCGAATATCTCCCGGAGCTGCTGTTCGGACTCGCCGTAGTACTTGGAGATGATCTCCGGGCCGGCGATCGAGAAGAACGAGGCCGACGTCTCGTTGGCGACGGCCTTCGCGAGCAGGGTCTTTCCGGTCCCCGGCGGGCCGTGGAGCAGCACCCCCTGTGGCGGCTCGATCCCGAGCTTCGAGAAGATCTGCGGGTGTTTCATCGGGAGTTCGACCATCTCCCGGACGCGCTGGATCTCGCTTTTGAGCCCCCCGATGTCCTCGTAGGTGATCCCGCCGCCGGTCTTCTCGAAACCGGCGATCGGCTCCTCACGGAGCTCAACGTCGGTGTCCTCGGTGATCAGACAGACGCCGTCTGGTTCCGTCTCGACCGCAATGAGCGGGATCGCTTGGCCCGGCGAGCGCATGAACGGGTGGTTCGTCGACGACATCACGGGGACGATGTCGCGCTCGAAGACCGGCCGCTTGAGGATCTGTCGTTTTACCATTCCCGCGGCGTCGGAGCCGAACTGGACGGACGCGTCCTCGGGCGGGGCGAGAACGAGTTTGTCCGCCTTCTCCGCCTCGGCCTTCCGGATCGTCACGCGTTCGCCGATGCCGACGTCGGCGTTCTGTCTCGTGAACCCGTCGACTCGGACCGTATCGGTGTTCCAGTCCTGCCGGTCGGCACGCCACACCTTCGCGGCGGTCGTCTCCGCGCCCTCGATTTCGATGATATCGCCGGGCGAGAGCTTGAGATGTAACAGCGTGTCCGGGTCAAGCCGGGCGATGCCACGCCCCGAATCGTTCGGGTACGCCTTCGCCACTTCGAGTTGGACTTCGTTCATAATTCCTCGTGGGAGGTACCCGTACCTCCATCCGGTTCCGAAATAAGCCTGTTGCCCGTCTCGGTGCCGCCGGTCCATCCGGAAAAACCGGGGACCGCGGCGGACTGTGTCACCATATGCCACGGTAGGAAGTCCTCACGTAAAACGCCGTCGTAACCGTGCGTTTTCGCCGTCGGGCGGGCGGCGACGCGGCCACACGATCGCCGGTCACTCGGCACGAGATCCGGCCGTGTTCGGATCGCTTTTCGGGCCGAGACGGATGCCCCTCACGCGACTCGTGCCCCGGACCACGGGGTATTTGTTCCGGGATCGCCTCGGACGTGGTATGCGAACGCTCGTCTTCGACGGCCGGACCGGCGCCGCCGGCGACATGATCTGCGCCGCACTGGTCGCGGCAGGCGCCGATCCCGACGTTCTTTCGCCCGTGACCGACCGGCTCCCGGTCCGGTACGAGGTCGGAGAGACGACGAAAAACGGGATCCGAGCGACGACCGTGGACGTACTCCTCGCGGAATCGGCGTCAGACGAGGTGCGTGAGGGCGATCGATCGGCGGTGGATGGGGGCGATCACGACCACAAGCACGAGCATGATCACGACCACAAGCACGAGCATGATCACGACCACAAGCACGAGCATGATCACGACCACAAGCACGAGCATGATCACGACCACGGACACGATCACGGCAGCGATCACACCCACGCAGAGCACACCCACGCCGAGGGGGCCGGCACCCACCGTAGCTATCCCGAAGTCGTCGCGCTCGTCGAGTCGCTAGGTCTCTCAGCCCCGGTCGAGTCGGTCGCCCTCGACGCCTTCGAGCGTCTGGGCCGCGCCGAGGCGTCGGTCCACGGAACCGACCTCGAGGAGATCCACTTCCATGAGGTCGGCGCGGACGATGCGATCGCCGACGTGGTCGGCGCGGCGCTGCTCGTGAACGACCTCGCTCCCGACCGCGTCGTCACCACCCCGGTCGCGACCGGCGGCGGCGACGTCGAAATGGACCACGGCGTCTACCCGGTCCCCGCGCCGGCGACGACCGAGGTCGCGGCGGGCGCCGACCTCTCGGTGATCGGCGGGCCGGTCGACCGCGAGCTGTTCACGCCGACCGGGGCCGCGATCCTCGCCGCGGTCGCCGAGGGCGTCGATCGACTGCCCGCCCTCGACGTTGAGACCGTCGGCTACGGGGCGGGAGACGCGACGTTCGAGAATCATCCGAACGTGCTTCGCGTTTTCCTCGGCGACGGCGGGGAGTCGGTTGATCGAGCACGCGAGGGCACGGATCCGGCGGAACTCGTCCGCGACGACATCGCCGTCCTCGAAACGAACCTCGACGACGCGGCGCCGGAGGCGCTCGGCGGCCTCCAGGAGACGCTCGCTGACGCCGGCGCGCGGGACGTGACCGTCGTCCCGACCACGATGAAGAAATCGCGACCCGGGCATCTGGTGAAGGTGATCTGTAAGCCCGAGGACGCCGAGGCGGTCGCGGAGCGACTCGCGAGGGAAACCGGAACCCTCGGCGTGCGACGGGCGGCCGCGAGCCACCGCTGGATCGCCGAGCGGTCGTTCGAAACGGTGACGCTGACGGTAAATGGAACCGATCACGAAGTTGGAGTAAAGATCGCCGCGACCGCCGACGGCGACGTGTACGACGTGAGCGCCGAGTACGACGACGCGGCGGCGGTCGCCGAGGCCACGGATCTCCCGATCCGAGCGGTGCTCCGGCGGGCGGAGACGGCGGTAAACGACCGGCTCGATCGGTCGGAAGGGACGGTTTGACGACGACGGGGTACGCCCCCCGCTCGCGTGCCCGTATTCGGCCCGAAACCGTACCGTACCCCCGGTTCCGGCCGCGTCGAGACGACAGGCCTATGACGGACGCCGGGCCAGTTCGACGTAACGAGTATCCATGATCGAGCGAACTCATACGTCGGCCGTCGAACCGGACGCCGAGTCGGTCGCGATCGCGGGCCACGTCCACGAAATCCGCGACCTCGGCGGGTTGGTGTTCCTCATCGTCCGCGACCGCGAGGGACTTATCCAAGTCGTGTTCAAGGAGGAGCGCGAGCCGGAACTGTTCGAGGCGGTCGGCGACGCCCGCTCGGAGGACGTCGTCCGGGTCGGCGGCGAACCGATCGAGAGCGATCAGGCACCGGGCGGCGTCGAGATCGCGCCGACGGAGTACGAAGTCCTCGACGCGGCCGACTCGCCGCTTCCGTTGGAGATATCCAAGGATATCGACGTCGACCTCTCGACTCGCCTCGACAACCGCGCGCTCGACCTCCGGAAGCCGGCGACGGCCGCGGTGGTCACGCTCCGCTCGAAGCTGATGACCGCGATGGAGGAGTGGTTCGACGAGCAGGGGTTCGTCGACATCAAGACGCCGCTGATCTCGAAGGGCGGCGCGGAGGGTGGCGCCGAGCTGTTTCCGATCCTCTACTACGACCGCGACGCGTTCCTCTCGCAGAGCCCGCAGTTATACAAGCAGATCCTGATGGCCGCCGGCTACGAGGCCGTCTACGAGACCGGGACGGCGTTCCGCGCCGAGGACTTCGCGACCTCCCGGCACGTCTCGGAGATCGCGATGTTCGACGTCGAACTCGCGTACATCGACGACCACCACGACGTGATGGACGTCCAAGAGGAGTCGCTCCGGTACGCGATCCGGGCGGTCGTCGAGGGGGCGGACCGCGAACTCGACCTGCTGGACGTCGACCTCGAGGTTCCGGAGGACGACTTCCCGCGGATCACGTTCGATGAGGCGCTGAACGTCTTAGAGACCGAGTTCGGTCACTTCCCCGACGACCCGACCGACCTCGACACCGAGGGAGAGAAACTGCTCGGCGAGTACTTCGAGGCGCAGGGCCAGCCGGCCTTTTTCGTCGTCGGCTACCCGGACGAGAAGTTCTATTACATGCAGGACGTCGAGGGCGACGAGATCGCCTCCCGGAAGTTCGACCTCATCTACAAGGGACAGGAGCTCTCCTCGGGCGGCCAGCGTGAACACCACGTCGACCGCATGGTCGAGGTGATGGAGGCGGAGGGGGTCGAGCAGGCGAACTTCGAGTTCTACATCGAGGCGCTGAGCTTCGGCACCCCCCCACACGGGGGGTACGGCCTCGGGATCGACCGCCTCGTCCAGCAGGTCGCCGACCTCGACAACATCAAGGAGGCGATCATGTTCCCGCGCGACCCGAATCGGCTCGAACCCTGAGGCTGGTCGAACCCGGAAACCGGTTCGAACCCGGAAACCGGTTCGAACCCGCGGGACGCCGATTCAGTCGCCGTCGACGGCGGCCTCAACGTACTCCACCGCGGCCACGGGCGACGCGACCGCCTCGATCCCGTCGACGTCGTGCGTATCGAGGCCGGCGACGGGTCGACCGTACGCGAGCGCGAGCCCGACCTCCGAGAGGGTCCCGTGGGACCCGTCGACCGCGACCGCGGCCTCGGCGTTCGAGACGACGAGAGCGTTGCGGGCGTGACCCAGTCCGGTCGCGATCGGGACGCTGACGTGTGGGTTCGCGTCCGTCCGGTCGTCGGTCGGCAGGATCCCGATCGTCTCGCCGCCGGCTTCGGAGGCGCCGCGGCAGACCGCCTCCATGACTCCGCTCAGCCCGCCACAGACGACGGTGTGTCCCCGATTCGCGAGGATCGACCCCAACTCCGTCGCGACGGCCGCCGTGTCCGGTGGGACCGTGCTTCCGCCGATGACGCTGACGCGCATACCACGGCCGTCGATCCCGGTGGTGATAAAACGCCAGCCACGCCGGCACGGCCACATCGTCGTGGCGCGCCGTGGTACTGAAACCCTTTTATCCGTTGAGGGAGGATGTACCGCATGAGCTACGATACCGTCGTGTTCGACAACGACGGTGTTCTCGTGGGCCGCACGCGCTTCAACGTGCTCCGGGAGGCGACCCGGGACGCATTCGAGGAGTGTGGGGTCGACGACCCCGATCCGGACGACGTAGAGCGGATGACCATCGGCGCGACCCCCGGCAGCGTCGGCACCGTCTGTCAGACGTACGACCTCGACGCGGGGTCGTTCTGGCGGACGCGCGACGAGGTCGTCTCGCGGGCCCAACAGCAGGAGGCGCGCGCGGGCCGCAAGACCCCGTACGACGACCTCGGTACCCTGTCCGACCTCGACGTGGAGATGGGGATCGTCTCCTCGAACCAACAGGCGACGGTCGACTTCCTCGTCGACCACTTTGACGGGTTCGAGGAGTTCGGGGCGGCCTACGGCCGCGAGCCGACGATCCACAGCCTCCAGCTCCGAAAGCCGAACCCCCACTACCTCGAGCGGGCGTTGGGAGATCTCGACGCCGACTCGGCGCTGTTCGTCGGCGACAACGAGTCCGACGTGAAGGCCGCCCACAACGCGGGCGTCGACTCCGCGTTCATCCGCCGCCCCCACCGCGAGGACTGGGAACTCAACGTCTGGCCGACCTGGGAGATCGACTCGCTGTCCGACCTCCTTGACGTCTGTGCGGACTGACCACGAAACTCGATCCGCTCCGGACGATTTGCGGCGGCCCCGCCCACGGCGAATGCCCGGCGGACCCGCCCACGGCGAACGCCCGGCGGAACCCGGCGCGAGACGGCCCCGCCGTCCCGCAGGATTTGATGGATATCAGTCGTGCTCGCAGATTCAAGACTCGTCACATCACCGCGCCGTCTCGATAAACTGCCGCGTCCCCACGCCCTCCCGATGAATCGCTACACTCCCCGTCGCCCCGAATGACCCGCCGCGCGTTCGGCACCCTCTGTGGGCTCGTCTTCCTCGTCAACCTCGGCCGCGTCGGGTTCGCGCCGCTCGTCCCGACGATCGGCACCGAGTTCGCCGCGACGCCCGCCGTCGTCGGGTCGATCACGACGCTCGTTTGGGTCGGCTCGGCGCTGTCACGGATCCCGATCGGCTACGTTCTCACCCGGGTCCCCCGACACTACGTCGTCCTCGGGTCCGGCGTCGCGCTGGCGCTCGCGGCCGGCGGAACTGGGCTCGCCGGGTCGATCCGCCACCTTCAGACGGGCGCGCTGTTCATCGGGCTCGCCTCGGGCGCGTACTTCGTCGCCGCCATCCCGCTCGTCGGCGAACTGTATCCCAGCGGGCGTGGACGGGCGATCGGCATCCACGGCGCAGCCAGCCAGTTGGCGGCCGTCGTCGCGCCGGGAGTCGTCGTCGGGGTCCTGCTCGTCGCGGGCTGGAGCGCGGTGTTCTTCCTGCTTGCGGGGAGCACGCTCCTCGTCACCGGGATCCTCCTGCTCGTGCTCAGGCACGATCCGCTCCCCGAGAGCGCCGGCGCCGACCGCAACTTCCGAGCCGCGCTCGACCACTGGCCGCTGATCCTCGTCGGCGTCGTCGTCGTCGGCGCGCCGGGATTCGTCTGGCAGGGCGTGTTCAACTTCTACGTCACCTACCTCACCGGACCGAAGGGGATTTCCAGCGCGCTCGCGAACACGCTGCTGACCGTCGTCTTCGCGGCCGGGTTACCGGGGTTCTGGTTCGGCGGCCGGCTCGCCGACCGCCTCCCGCGAATACCGTATCTCCTCGGGATCCTCGTCTCGTTTTCCGCCGCGCTCGGCGTCCTCGTTCTGGTCGAGTCGGTCGCCGGACTCGTCGTCGCCACCGTCCTATTGGGTGGCACGATACACGCCATGTTCCCCGCCGTCGACACGTTCCTGCTCGGCTCGCTGCCGGCCGACAACCGGGCGAGCGCGTACGCCGTCTTCAGCGGGACGGCGCTGTTCCTCGAGTCGACGGGGAGCGGCGTCCTCGGGGTCGCGGTCGAACACGTCGGATTCAACGCCGCGTTCGTCGCCGGGGCGGCCGGCATACTGGTCGTCGCCGCAGGGCTCGGGGCAATACACGCTCGGGGGCGGCTTCCCGGCGGGCGTCCGTCGGGCGGACGGACGTGACGCCCGGTCGAAAGCGGGCGTGTCGCCGTGAACGGTCCCATAGCCGAACGCGCTCTGAAGGTTTAAACCGGATCGGGCGCAACTCGGTCGTAGTGACGGACGCACCGCCGTGGGCCGACGTCTTCGGCTACGAGGAGCCGTACCCCGAACAGGCTGACGGCATCGACGCGGCCGTCGACGCCGCGCGCGACGGTGGCTTCCTCGCGCTCGAGGGAGCGTGTGGCACCGGTAAAACGATGCTCGCGTTGACCGCGGGGATCGACCGCGTCCGCGACCCGGATTCGCCGTTCGAACGGGTGTTCGTGCTCACCAGCGTCAAACAGCAGCTCCGTCAGTTCGAGACCGACCTCGCGACGATAAACCGTAACCTCCCGGAGGAGTACGCGCCGGTCTCCGGATTGACGCTCGTCGGCAAGGCGGACGTCTGCCCGTACGCCCGCGAGAATCGTGGCGGGATCGACCGCGGGAACGTGTACGAGCGCTGCGAGGGGCTCCGCGAGCGAACCCGGAATCTCGTCGGCGATGACGGCGAAACGACCGCCTCGAATCTCGTGAGCGAGGCGCGGAGCCAGCAGGTCGGGTTGCTGGATTCGGGGGCCGACAGTGGAGGTGACGCCGAAAGCGTCGTTGACGGCGACGGTGACGCCGAAAGCGCCGCCGACGGCGGGACCGCGGCCGACTATCTCAGCGCCGACGGCGAGCCGACGCCGTACCCGCCCGACACCGAAACGCACGCTGAGACGGAGTTCTGTCCGTTTTACGCCGGATTCCTCGACGACCTCCCCGAGGACGGCGGCGACCCGGCGGCGGCCGTTCCGTTCGACATCGCCGAACGCGGCCACGTCGGGCCGGACGAACTCGTCCGGCTCGCGGCCGGCCACGGGTCGTGCCCCCACTCGGTGATGGGCACACTCGTCCCCGAGGTCGAAGTCGTCGTGGGAAATTACTACCACGCGTTCGACCCCGTCACGACCGAGACGTTCACCGGGGCGTTGCTCGACGAGGCGACGTTCGTCGTCTGCGACGAGGCACACATGCTCGAACCGCGCGTCCGTGACCTCGTCAGCGACGCGGTTGCCGACGCCAGTCTTCGGGACGCGGTCTCGGAGATCACGCGCGTCGTCCAGCCGCTCTCGTTCGAAACCGACGGCGCGGAGTCCGATGACGCGGAACTCGTACGCGGCGAGCTCGCCGACAGCGACGTGACCCTCGACGAACTGGAACGGGTCAGGGAGTTCTACGCCGACCTCCGTGGCGAGGTCGATCGACTGATCACCGACCATCTCGACCGGGAACGACCCGACTGGCGGGCGGCGATGCGGGAACTCGATGACGGCGAGGTCCCGCTTCGGGAGCCCGACGAGCCCGGAGAGGACGCGATCACGACGTGGGCGAGCGAGGCGGGGTACGGCGACCGCGTCTGGTCGCGGGCGCCGACCGTCGGCGCGGTCGTCAAGCGGGTCCTCGACTCGGTGGAATCGGAGGACAAACGTCGCGCCGCGCCGGGGGTCGGCCGGACCCTCAACGCGTGGTACCGCGAGGGGCACACGGATTTCTTCCGCGCGATCGATCTCGAACGCACCTACGACGGGACCGCCCCGCCGGACTCCTGGCGGCGGGCGTACAACGGGAGCCTCGCGCTGTACAACTGTCTCCCCAGCGAACCGATCGGCGATCGGCTCGGGGAGTTCGGCGGCGGCGTGCTGATGAGCGCGACGCTCGAGCCGATGGACGTATTCCGGGAGGTCACCGGCCTCGACCATCTCGCGAGCCGGGGTCGACCGGTGGTCGAGCGGACGTACGGGCTCTCGTTCCCGCCGGAAAACCGCGCGAGCTTCGCGGTCGACGCCCCAAAGTTCACCCACGGGAACCGCGGCGACCCGGGTGAGCGGACGGATACGCGTCTCGCGCACCTCGATGCGGCGGCGACCGTCGCGAGTCGCGACGGCAACGTGTTGATCGGGATGCCGAACTACGCGGAGGCGGCGTGGCTGGCCGACGGGCTCGACGAGCGCCTCGACAAGCCGGTCCTTCTCGACGAGTCCTCCGGCGACGACGAGACCGAGTCGCTCAAAGGCGAGTTCTTCGCCGGCACGGGGAAGGTACTCGTGACGAGCCTCCGCGGAACGCTCACCGAAGGCGTCGACTACCGCGGCGACCGCCTCGCGGCGGCGATCGTCTGTGGGGTCCCGATCATCGACACGTCGCGACCACGGACCCGCGCCGTGATCACGGCGTACGACCGGCGGTTCGAGTCCGGATTCGAGACCGCACTCACGGTCCCGGCCGTCCGCAAGGCTCGACAGGCCGTCGGACGAGTGATCCGCGGCCCGGACGAGCGCGGCGTTCGGGTCCTCCTCGACGCTCGCTACGCCCGCGAGTCGTGGAACAGCGTCCGCGGGTACCTCCCGGCACACGAACGCGAGGAGTTTCAGCGGGTCAGTTCGGATATGCTCCCGGTCGCGCTCGACCGATTCGAGGGGGGATAGATAACGAAAAGACGGGGGTAGCGAAAAACTGGCTGTAAACGGGACTACGGGTAGCCCAGATCAGGACTCAGAGTGGCCCGGATCGGCTCCGCGGGCGACGCAGATCAGTTCTCGCGACGGGCGAACGCCAGGTTTCCGGAGACGTTCTTAATGTACGCCCGGACGGTCTCGCCCTCCTGTGCGCCGGGGACGAACACGGTGTACTCGCCGCGTTCGGCGACGCCGTCGCCCTTGCGGCCGGTGCCGACGATCTCCAGTTCGTACGTCTTGCCCGATTCGATGGCCTCCTCCTCCCGTCGGGTCTCGGTCGTCGACTGCTTTGCGACCGGCCGGAACGCCCCGCAGGCCTCACATCGGAGCATCGGGGTCCGGTTTTCCGTCTCCAAACGGGTGTCGGGGAGCCCACACTCCGAGCAGGTGACGAACGACTCGATGTACGAGTCGATCGCCGCTTGGAAGTCCCGCTCGCGGAAGTTCCCGCTATAGCGGGCTCGACCGTCCTCGTACTGGCCGGCCGTGCCGAGTTCCTGTTGGATCTTCGAGTGGACGTGTTCGGGGTCGCGACTCAGTGCGTCGGCGATGGCCGAGAGGTTCGTCAACCGGGTGAACGCCCCGTCCTTCTGTGTTTCGGGGTCGGGGGCCGACAGCCGTTCGTCGGAGCCACCGAGGTCCGGGACCGCGTCCATGGCGCGGTCGAGGCTCGATTCGTATTCCATACCCGATCGAACGACGGCGCGACTGAAATCGCTTCCGGGTTCGGCCGCTTTGGCGGGTCGTCGACCGCGACGCTCCCGGCGACGCGGTCCCGTCGGTGTCGAAGACGGAGAAACGCAAAAACGGGCCGAGTGGGAGTAGCGGGAGGTAGATTTGAACTACCGATCTCCGGGTTATGAGCCCGGCGGAATCTCCTGGCTATCCCATCCCGCTATCATACAAAACCCTCGGTTACCTGTTAAGGGTTCTGATCCCGCCGCCCGTGTGCGGTTCTCTCCCGTTCGATACTTAAGTCGACGGCGTCGCCATCGCCGGGGCTTGCCGGCCGTTTTCACCGACCCTACCGGGTCGTTTTCGGCCGAATCCGGCCGGCCGGTTCGGGTCGCTCACGCCTCGCCGAGCAGGTTGTCGACGAGCGCCTCGGGGTCGAATCGTGTGAGGTCGTCGTATCCCTGACCGGTCCCCAAAAAGAGGATCGGCTTGCCGGTGACGTACGCGATCGAGATCGCCGCGCCGCCCGAGGAATCCGCGTCCGCCTTCGTCAACACCGCGCCGTCAACCTCGGCGGCGTCGTCGAACTCCTCCGCCCGGGTTACGGCGTCCTGTCCGGCCACCGCTTCGTCGACGAACAGCGTCATGTCCGGGTCGACGACGCGGTCTATCTTGGCCAACTGCGACATCAGGTCGTCGCTCGTGTGGAGTCGGCCGGCCGTGTCGCCGAGGACGACGTCGACGTCGTTGGCTTCGGCGTACTCGACGCCGTCGTAGATCACGGCCGCCGGGTCACCGCCCCGATCGTGGGCGATCAGTTCGCGGCCGAGTCGGTCCGCGTGTTCGCCGATCTGCTCGTTTGCGCCCGCCCGGTAGGTATCGCCGTTCGCCAACACCGACGAGTGGCCGTGGTCGGCGAGCCACTCGGAGAGTTTGGCGATCGTCGTCGTCTTCCCGACGCCGTTGACGCCGGTGAACACGATCGTTACCGGCTTCTCGGCGGCGGCGATCCGCTCCTCGAAGTCGAACTGGCCGACCGCGATGACGTCGAGTAGGGCTTCGTGGAGGGCTGCCTCGACGAGTTCGCCCGTCGTTTCGACCTGTTTTCGCGACTCGCCGAGCATCGTCTCGCGGACCGTGTCGAGGATCCGCTCCGCGACGCTCATCTCCACGTCGCTCTCGAGTAGGGCCATCTCGAGGTCCCACAGGGGGTCCTCGAGGTCCTCCTCCTCGATGATTATCCGGCCGGTCGCGAACGCCTTCGCGCGTTGGAAGGTGCCCGGCCCGTGCTCGTCCGACTCCGCTCCGGCGTCGGTCCTCTCGGCAGTTGTGCCGGTGGCATTGGAGCCGCCAGTGGCACCGTTGGGCTCGGAGCCATCGGCTCCGTCGTCAACTTCGGGATCGGTAGCGGCTCCCCCGGATTCGACCTCGGAGGGCTCGTTCTCCGCGACGTCGGTCGACTCCTCGACGTCCTCCCGGAAGTCGTTCAGCTTGTCTTTCAGTCCGTCGAACACGGTCGGCTACCTCACTCGTCGTCCGCCTGTCCCTGCATCTGCTGTTGTTGCATCTGCTGTTGTTGCATCTGCTGTTGCATCTGCTGAGCCTGCTGTTCGAGTTCATCGCTCTCGGACTCGAGGTCGTCGAGCTCCGCTTCCGTCTCCTCGATTCGGTCATCGAGCGCCTCCTGTTTGCGCCGGAGGACGTCGATTGCGTCGTCCTGAGCCTGCTCGGCGGAGTAGCTCCCGCCCAGCGAGACGATGATCTCGTCGATGTCTTGGACTTCCGCGCGGACGTACGCCCCGCCGCCGAGCGGGACCTGAACCGTCGACTCGGTTTCGAGGGTCTCGATGGCTTCGACCGCATCATCAATGTCGGTCTGTTCCTGCCGATAATCTTCAATCTCCGACTCGAGCGCAGTTATCTCCTCGTCGATCGCTTGGAGCTCCTGGGAGAGCTGCTGGAGCTGCTGTTTGCCGCCACCCATCATTGTGCGGACACCCCCTCGATCTCGATCTGGGTGCGTTTCCGGTTGTGCTGGCTCCCGACCTGCGTGTAGATTCGCTCGCGAGCGAGGTCCTCGTTTTCCGCCTCGATGTCCTTGGTGAACGGCTGGAACCCGTCCCGGCTCTGGAACCGTCCGCTCACGGTGTAAGTACTCATATCAATATGTCCGACAGGGACAGGGAAGTATCTTCCTAAAAACGGAGCGCGAGAGCGATTTCGACGGGGCGTGGTGATGGTGCCGGTCGGCTCGCAAGCCGTTGTCGATCGGACCTCGAACCAGCGTCGGTTGAGCCCAGAGCTAGCGTCGGTCGGGATCCACGCAATACGGGACGAACGACCCGGCTCGGGCGATCCCGGGTCGAGTCAGTCGATGAAGCCGAGCGTCTCCTCGATCCGACCCAGCTCCGGGCCGGTCGTCTCCTCGCCGATGACGTAGCCGTCATCGCCCGCGACGAGTCCCGACCCGACGAGCGGCGCGCCGTAGTTGACGGTCCCGAGGTCGGCACGGACGTCGAGTGCCGTCTCGATGGCTTGGAGTTCCGACTCCCGGGCGTTCGGGTGACAGAGAACGCCGGTGTCGTTGGCGACCGCCGCGGTGCCGACCGTCTTGACCTCACCCAGATCGCCGCGTTCGACCGGGACCTCGAGGGTGTTCCTGATCGTCGTGACCGCCTCGCGTGGGAGGTCCGGGTGGACGTACGCGCCGTAGTCGTTCACGAGGATCACGTTGCCGGCGGCGTTTATTCGGCCGGGAAGCTCGCCGACATCGCGGTCGGTCGCCTCGGCGATCCGGTCCGTCTCGCGGTCGGTCGCGCGCTCGGAGACGAGGATTCCGTTCTCGTTGCCCACGGCCAGCGACCCGACGGTGTTGGAGCCGCCGACGGTGGTCGGGAGGACGTCCATCTCGAGCTCCGCGGCGAGGTCGTCGGCGAGGTCCTCGTCGACGTCCGGCCTAACCAGGAGGCGGTCGTCGACGACGCGGGCGAACACCCCGACGTACGACGAGCCGGTGAAGGTCGCCCGTAACACGTTATTCGGCGTACTCGGCTTCGACGACGGGGTCGCCGTCCTCGACGAACCGGGCCGCGCGAACGCGAAGCGTGCTCGGCGGGTTCTCCCGGCCGTTCGCCCAGATCGTCTCGTTGATCGAGGTATCGAGAACGACGTCGTCCTCGCCGACCGAAAAGTGCTGCGCGAGGTGTTCGCGGACGATCTTCACCGCGTAGTCGGCGCGCTGCTGGACGGGCTTCTCCTTGGCGTCGCGGAGCGGGACGGTGACGACACGCTCCTCGAAGTCTGAGGTGCTCATTTACTCGTCGAGGTCATTGCGCCGCCAGTTGCGTCGCTTGGGGTTTCGCGTGACGTTCATGTCGGTCTTCATCATGACCCACGCGGGGACGCGGGTGTTCTGGCGCTCCGCCTTCGCCAGCCGCTTCTTTTTGGCCTTCGATTTGTCTCCCATAGTGCTCATTGATTCCCGCGGACCGCATAAAACCCCTTCCATACGCGGCGGCTTGCGGGGTCCTTTGCGGCGGTCGGCCGCCGAGCGCGAGCCTACCAGTCGCGTTCGGCGAGCGACAGGTACGTCTCGAAACACCGCTCGAGGACGGCGACGGCGACGCTCTCGGTTTCGGTGTGCGCCTCGCCCGGCTCGGAGGGGCCACAGACGAGACACGCCGTTCCGCCGGCCGCAAGCCAGCCGGCGTCGGTTGCGTGCGGCTTGACGACGTGTTCCGACTCGTCGAGGTCGCGGGCTCCGTGGACCTCGCGGGCGGCCGCCAGCGCCGCGTCCGCGAACGCGTCGTCGTCACACCCCATCGGCGGGAGGTCCTGGTCGACGACCCACTCGACCCCCTCGATCGACTCGACGCGGGCGAGGTCGGCGCGCTCGCCCGGGACCGTTCGCTCGTCGACCGTCACCTCACAGCGGTCCGGGATCACGTTCCACGTCTCGCCGCCGTGACACATCGTCACCGCGACCGACCCGGTCACGTACTCGCCGAACACCGCCGTCTCCGGCGCATCGAGGCCGCGGACGACGTCGATCGCGTCGCACGCACGATACACCGCGTTCTCGCCGGCTTCCGGCTCGGACGCGTGGACCGCTTCGCCCTCGGCGACGAGCGTCGATGCCCGACGGCCCTTGTGCGCGACGGCGACGTCGGTCACGCCGGGGTTCGAGTAGCCCGTCGACCCCTCGGCGACGAGCGCGTGGTCCGGAGCGAACCCCGCGTTGATCGCGTGACGCGCGCCCTCGCCCCCCGTTTCCTCCCCGATGAACGAGGCGACCACGAGTTCGCGGCCCGTAGGGGGTTCCGCATCGCGAAACGCGAGCAGACAGGCGGCGACGGCGCCCTTCATATCGGCGGTTCCACGACCGTGGATCCGACCGTCGCGACGCTCGACGACGTACTCGCCGTCCGTTCCCTCGCCGGTCGTCTGTCGCTCGGCCGGGGGCACCACGTCGTGGTGGCCGACGAGCGCGAACGTCTCCGCGTCGGGGTCGGTGCCGGCTCCATCGTCACCGCCGTGGTCGGCGGCGCGGTCGTCGCCGTCGTCACCGCTCCCGGCCGCCCGTTTATACCCGATGACGTTGCCGACGGCGTCGCGTTCGACGTCGGCGTCGGTTTCCGTCCGGAGCCACTCCTCGATCGCGTCGCCGGCGGCGGTCTCGTCCTCGTGGGAGGGAATCGAGACCAACCGTTCGGTCAAGTCGACGAGTTCGTCCATACGAACCCGTCCGTTCGTGGGAGTGATAAAACCGGACGTGAGTGTCGGATCACGTCGTGTAGTGGTCCGATCACGTCGTGAACAGGTCGGTGTCGTCCGGCACTGCGAACAGTCCGAGCCGGACGCCGGCATCGAGCCAGCCGTACCCGTACGAATACGACGCGAGGGCGTTGACCGGGTCATCGTCCGCGCGAAAGTGACGGCCGTCATCGAGGTACGACGACGCCATCTCGGCCACGTCGGCGGCGGCGTTCCCGAGGGGAGTGCCCGCTGGCGGGCGGGGCTCCGCCGCGGCGATGGCATCCGCGAGCATCCGCTCGTACCGGTCCGTCTTCGCCTCAAGATCGGCGGCCATATCCACTCGTCGACCGGGACGACCAAAACGCCGGCGGAGGTTCGAGGATTCGAACCGTCGACGAGGAGCCGGACGGTCACCCCGTCAACCGGGAGCCCGTTCGGCTGCGGCTACACCTCCGGGAAGAACCGGCCGTGAAACCCGAACGGCTCCGCGTGCGGGAGCGGTGCCCGTGCCCTGACGTCCAATGTCGCGGCGTCGAACACGAGCAGGCTCGTTCGTTCGCGATCGACGTCGAGCGCCGTCGCCAACACCACGCCGTCGTCCGGCGCGTCGGCGTCGGGAGCCCGGATCGGGATCGGCTCCTCGACGTACGTCGACGACTCCCACCACTCGCGGGCGGTGCCGGTTCGGGTGTCGACCTTGACCAGGCCGTTCGCCCCGTCGCGGTCCGTCGCCTGTCCGTAGGCGTACCGGTGCCGTCGGCCGACGGCGCCCCGCCGCACCCGCGGAAGCTCCATCCCGCCGTCGTACAGTCGCGAGCGGTCGACCGTGTTCGCGGCCGGGTCGATCCGGTACCGCGTCAGTCGGCCGTCGGGCACGTCCGGGAACCCGACCCCGTCGAGTTCGGTCATCGACAGCGAATCGACGATCCGATCGTTCGGGAACTCGACGAGGTCGAGAACGACATTTCCGTCGTCGTCGACGAACGCGTTGACGTGATGAAAGGTGAAGACGGCCTCGAACGTCGGGTCGGCGACGAGCTCGCCGGTCGACCGGTCCACGACCAGCACACGCGTCGGCCGGTCGGGCCGCCAGTCGAGCATGTCAACCGGCCCGTCGGAAAGCGGGTTCAGCGCCCGCAACACCGACAGGACGAGGGGGGACTCGACGAGGATCACGTGCGAGTCGGTGACGCTACAGTCGTGGATGTACGCCGGGCCCCGGGCGTCGACCGAGGCGATTCGCTCGCGTCGACGTGACCCGTCCGGAACCCGGTACACCTGGTACGTCGGCTGTCGGCCGAATCGCGTCGCAAAACCGATGGTCTCCCCGTGGTGCGGGTCGGCGACGAGGTGTGCGGCCGTCACGTGTTCGGTTAGGTCGTCGTCGAAGGCGAATTCCCCTCGCGTTTCGAGCGTGTCCGGGTCGAATGCGACCCGCCGCGGCGCTTCGGTGAGCGCGACGTACTCGCCGTCGACCCGGGCGACGTGGACGTTCGTGTTGTCGGTCGGCTCCGGGAGTCCGAACGACCGGAGCGTGTCGATCACGCGCCGCCAACCGCGCGTATCGGTCCCGAACTGGCCGGTGAGTCGGCCATCCATCGCCTCGGCGTAGGCGTCGGTCCGGAGGAACCGGTTCGAGTACCGGAGGTCGCCGTCGTCGAACGCGTACCGGCGGAGCATCGCGAGGCCGTCGAACCAGTGGTTGACCCGGCGGTCACCCGCCTCGAACAGTCCCGGCCCGTTCCGGATCAGCGTCCCGGAGAGCCACGCGGGGATCGACCCCTCGATCGGCGGACGGTAGTCGTGGAGCTCCGACCGCAACGACCGGAATCCGGGCCCGTGGGTGTCGGCGTCGCTGACGGCAGTATCAGCGTTGGCGTTGACGCCGGCATCGGCTCCGGCGTTGACGTCGATATCGACTCCGGCGTCGCCGTCGGTGTCTGCTCCGGCCTCGATGTCCGTCACGGGACCTACTCAGGGCGGGACGATAATCAATACTGCGCGGAAGTGGTCGGTACTGTACGGGGCCGAACTCCGGTCGGCCGACGCCGCTAGTACAGATGGTATAGGAGGATGTACACGCCGATTCCCATCGCGAAGGAGATTAGCCAGAGGACCGCGGCGACGGACCCTGCCTGCGCGTGGCGGGTGTGATATAGTTCCTCGGGGGGTCGAGTCGCGGCCAACAGGAGGGCGTAGAACACGAACGGGACACAGACGATCGCGAGCAGGATATGGATCCCGAGGAAGGGGAGATAGAGGTAGGTGTACACCGCGTCCGGGCCGCCGAACGCCGTGGTCTCGACGAGGATCAGCCGGTAGAGGTACGCGGCGAGGAACGCGACGAACAGCCCGAACGACGTCAGCATGAACGCCCGGTGCTGCCGGACGTTCCCGCGAGCGATCGCCCGCCAGCCGAGGAGAATCGTGATGATCGCCGTCGCCGAAATCGCGGCGTTCAGGTGTGGAATGGCGGCGATGACGGCGTCGCTTGCGCGTGGAAGGACCGAACTCGGGATTACGCCGCCGACCGCACCGAAAACGAGCGCGAGTGCGACTGCGGACGCGACGGCCGTCGCCAGCGGGACGTGATCGCGGACCGGGACTCGCATGGCCGTTGGGTGGGTCGGACGGTGGAAACGGTTGTCGGTTCGGGGGCGGACGGACCGGTGTCGAATGGAAGGGCTTTTAATTGGGGACAGGATATTTCGGAACGCGAAAAACACGCGACGAGCGTGGGTAGCCAAGCCAGGCCAACGGCGCAGCGTTGAGGGCGCTGTCCTGTAGAGGTCCGCCGGTTCAAATCCGGTCCCACGCATGTTTCTCCGAGCAGTTACGCGAGGAGAAACATCGCCGCGAGGATTTGAACCCCGGGAGTCGCAGCGGCCGAGCGAAGCGAGGCCGACCGTCTCCAGTCGGTTCAAATCCGGTCCCACGCATGTTACTCCGAGCAGTTACGCGAGGAGAAACATCGCCGCGAGGATTTGAACCCAGAGGGCGAGCGAAGCGAGTCCTCGCGGTTCAAATCCGGTCCCACGCATGTTTCTCCGAGCAGTTACGCGAGGAGAAACACGTGTGACACTCATCGCGACCGCTCGTATTCCGTCGTCATCGTTGGGGGTGGTTTCTCGATCGCGGTCAACGTCCCAGCAGCTCGATATGAGGCAGTTGTCGATGCGGTGACTACCGCCAAAGCCCCAGCCGCGAGGACTCGAGGGCCTCGCTGCGCTCCTCGGTCGCTCGCGCTGCTCACTCCCTCCGGTGCTTGCGTCGGCCGTCATCGCCCTCGCGGCTGCCCCTTTGAGTCCCACCCACACAGCGCCGCGACCGCACCTCACGCCTCCCCAGCCTCGCGGCTCGCGGTTTCACCGCTCGCAATCGAGGTGCTCGTTTCACTCGCACCTCGCACCGCTCGCGGCGTCCACCGGAAATCAAAGATTTTCGAGCACCCGGCGCTCCGCGCCGGCGACCTCGCGCGCCGTTCGCGCCTACGAGCGCCCACAGGCGCGCCACCGTATCACGTCTCGGTCAGTCGTGTACTACGTCCTTGGCGTCGATATCAAACGCTCACTCCTCGGTCGCTCGGCGTTCGCACGAACTGCCACCCTTTTAGTCCCGGCCTGCCGGAGTAGCGCGTAATGAGCGAGGATGCGACCCCCGAGTACGACTACGAGGAGTTGGGGCTCGTCGCCGGGCTGGAGATCCACCAGCAGCTCGACACGGCGACGAAACTATTCTGTGATTCTCCGACCGTCGAGCGCGACCCCGAGGCGGCCGAACGGAAGCTCACCCGCCGCCTCCACCCGACGAAAAGTGAACTCGGCGAACTCGACGAGGCTGCCCTCGAGGAGAGCCGCGTCGATCGCGAGTTTACCTACCTCGCGTACGACACCACCTGTCTCGTCGAGGAGGACGACGAACCCCCGCGCCGCGTCGGCGAGGAGGCGCTGTCGGTCGCGCTCCAGATCGCCGACCTCCTCGACGTAACCGTCGTGGATCAGGCTCACGTGATGCGGAAGCTCGTCATCGACGGGTCGAACACGTCCGGGTTCCAGCGGTCGATCCTGCTCGGCCAGCAGGGCGAAATCCGGACGAGCGAGGGGACCGTCTCGATCGAGGACCTGATGCTCGAAGAGGAGTCCGCCAAGCGGGTCGAGGAGACCGACGAGGGCGTCATCTACTCGCTCGATCGGCTCGGCGTCCCGCTGGTGGAGATCGGGACCGGTCCGGACATCCGGAGCCCCGAGCAGGCGATGGAGGCGGCCGAGCGAATCGGGATGTTGCTCCGGTCGACCGGCGCGGTGAAACGCGGGCTCGGCACGATACGACAGGACGTCAACGTCTCGATCGCGGAGGGGGCCCGCGTCGAGGTGAAGGGCGTTCAGGATCTCCGAGGGATCGAGGAGATCGTTCGCAACGAGGTTCGCCGACAGGCCGAACTGGTCGAGATTCGGGCGGAACTCCGCGAGCGCGACGCCGACGTGGGCGAGCCACGGGACGTGAGCGGGGTGTTCGCCGACACCGACTCCGGCGTGATCCGCGGCGCGCTCGACGCTGGCGGCTCGGTCCGGGCGGTCCCGCTGTACGGCTTCGAGGGGGTCGTCGGTCGCGAGATCGGGCCGGATCGCCGACTCGGGACGGAGCTGTCGGACCACGCGAAACGGCACGGCGCCGGCGGGGTGTTCCACACCGACGAACTCCCGGCGTACGGCGTGACCGAGGCCGAGGTGGCGTCGCTTCGCGAGGCGGTCGGTGCGGGCGCGTCGGACGCGGTGGCGCTGGTCGCGGACGACTCCGTGACGGCCGAACTCGCGATCGACGCGGTCGCCGACCGGGCGGCCGCCGCGATCGACGGGATTCCGGAGGAGACCCGCGGGGCGAACGACGACGGGACGACGCGGTACCTCCGGCCGCTCCCCGGCGCCGCGCGGATGTACCCCGAGACCGACGTCCCGCCGGTCGAGCCCGACCCGTCCGACGTCGAGCGTCCGGAACTCCTCGACGAGAAGGTCGACCGGTACGTCTCGGCGTTCGGGCTCGACCGTGGGCTCGCCGAACAGGTCGCATTCGGGCGACGCTTCCCGACGTTCGAGGCGGCCGTCGACCGCGGGGCCGACCCGACGTTCGCCGCAACGACGCTGGCGTCGACGACGACGGAGATCCGACGGGCGGGCGCGCCGGTCGGGAACCTGACGGACGCCCATCTCCTTGCCGTGCTCGACCTCGTCGAGTCGGACGAACTCGCGAAGGAGGGGGTCCCCGAGGTGTTGACGACGCTCGCGGAGGACCCCGAGATCACGGCCGAGGCGGCGGTCGAGGTGGCCGGGCTCTCGGGGGTGAGCGAGGACGAAGTCCGCGAGGCCGTCGTCGAAGTCGTCGAGCGCAACGCCGACCAAGTCGCCGCGGAGGGGATGGACGCGTTCTCCGGGCTGATGGGCGAGGCGATGGGCGCGCTCCGTGGCAAGGCCGACGGCGAGGTCGTCTCCGACGTCCTCCGCGAGGAGATCGGCAAGCGGTCGTGACGCCCATCGATTCCCTCGGGCGTCTCGGAGACGACGCTGCGGGGCTGCTGTGGCGGGCCGGGCGGGCCGGGCGGGACGTACGAGCACCCCGGCCGACCGGTACTGGCGCGCGAATCGCGTGAGACGGAGGAGTCCGAATTCGCTGTCGAGTCGGCGTGAGCCGGCACCGGTCAGTCCGGCAGTTCGCCGGCCACGCCGGCCCGCAAGTCGCGCCCGAGATAATGACCAACGAGCCCGAGGATCAGCCCGATCCCGCCGCCGGCCGCGAGCAGCGGGAGCCCCCACTCTCCGAGATAGTCGAGACCGATCGGCAGGAAGCCGACGCCGAGGACGCTCGTCAGGGCGCTTCCGGCGCCGACGCCCGCGCCGGCGATTCCCGTCTCGACGTAGTTACGCGAGGAGAGGCTCAGACCGACGAGGAACGCCCCGAGCAACACGCCGCCGACGGCGCCGATGGTGCCGCCGATCAGGGGGATCAGTCCCCCGAGGAACGTCCCGGCTCCGATCGCGAGGACGGCGAGGAGAAACGAGCGCAACGAGAACCAACGGCCGTCGACGCCGACCCGACCCGGACCGTCGCCGGTGACGTCGGATCCGGTCGTCGCGTCCGGATCGGCGGCCGCCGTATCGGAGTCCGTCGACGGGTCCGCGTCATCGCCGGCGAGGTCGTCGTCGAGGAGGTCGTCGACCCCGTCAAGCGGGTCGTCCTCGGACGACTCCCGCTCCTTGGAGGGTTGCATACCCAAAATATCCGGCCGTGCCGACTTGTGTCTTGTGTCGGGACACCTCAGGGGCCGTGTCACAAATTTGGCCGGGGATGGAGGGGGACACGGAGTGACGGGACACGGATCAGTCGGTATCGGTCGTGCGGCCGCCCCAGACCAACTTGTCGACGAGTTCGACCGTCATCGGGCGGTCAACGACCACCTGACAGGAGAGCCGTGGATAGCCGAACCGGCCGGCGAGGCGGTCGTGCCAGTGGTCCGGGTCCGGGCCCGCACGAAGTCGAACGCCACAGGTCGCACAGAGCCCGCGGCCGCCGCAGTTGAGCCGCTTCGTTACCGTCGTGTACGGGGAGTATCCGGCGTCACTGAGGGCGTCCCGGAGGGGCCGTCCTCGTCGGACGTCGAGTTCCGCTCGGTCGTCGCCGTCGACGACGACGACCCGAACCGCTCCGTGATCGTCGTCCCCGCCGGATCCCTCGGTGTCGACCATCCAGCCGCCGGTCAGTCGTCGGCCGGCGCGGCGTCGTCGCCGCCGAGGTCGGCCGCGACCGGTTCGATACGGTCGCTCGGGATCCGGCCATCATCGGTGAGGCCGCGGACCTCGTAGTACTCCCGAATCGCCTCGTCGATGTCCGGAACCTCGTACGGCAGCCGGTCATCGTCGGCATCCTTTCCGCGCCGGTTGTTGAAGTGGCGCTCGCGTTCGACCGTCTTCGCGCCGACATCGAGGAGTTCCTCGTAGGGAGCGCCAAGCAGTTGTGCGAGCCGGTCGTCGGTGACGTAGTCGCCGGCGAACGCGCAGACGATCGCCGAGTCGCGGACCGCGTTGCGGTTCTCCAGTTCGACGAGGTCCGCGGCCTTCCCGAGCGTTCCTTCGGGGTCGCGCACGCCCTCGTACTCCCCGGAGTGCATCCCGGCGTACATGTGGTCCGCGCCGCGGTTCGCGACCGCGTACGAGAGCCCCTGTCCGTGGAGCACGCGCCCGTCGTGGGCGGCGAACTCCATTCCCTTGACCGTGTAGTCGTGGACGCCGAGCGCCCCGTGTGCGCGGTGGACCCCCTCCGCGAGCAGGTCGGCGAGGTCGTCGTCCCGGTAGGCGATCCGCTCCGTGACCGCCCGGGCGAGTTCGGCGTTTCCGAACTCGTCCTCGCTCTTCAGGTACGCGGCGACCGTGACGCCGGCGGAGATGGTGTCCATCCCCAGGGTGTCACACAGCTCGTTCGTCCGCATCACGTCGACGATGTCGCCGACGCCGTGGCTGGAGCCGAACGCATACACGGTCTCGAACTCCGGGCCCTCCGTCTCGACGCCCGTCTCCTCGTCGCGGGTGGGGAGCTTACAGGCGTACGCGCACTGTGAACACGCCTCCTTCTTGTACTTTTTTTCCTCGACCGCGTCACCGCCGATCCCGTCGGCGTCCTCGAAGGAGTACCCCTCGAAGTAGCGGGTCGGTAGCGAGAAGTTCTCGTTGATGAACGCCGTTCCCCCGGTCGTTCCCTGTCGTTTCATCCGGTCGTCCGACGTCGCCGCCTCCCGATGGACGTCCATCGCCGGCGGGTCCGAGATCTCGATCTCCGGGTGGGCGTCGCCCTCGAACGTGACCGCCTTGAGGTTCTTCGAGCCGAGCACCGCGCCGAGCCCGCCGCGGCCGAACGCCCGGGAGTCGAACGTCATCACGCAGGCGAACCGGACCAGGTTCTCGCCGGCGGGGCCGATCGCGATACAGTTCTCGGGGCCGAGGTCCCGGGTCTCGGCCACGTGGTCGGACACCTCGGGGACGGTCGCCTCCCGGAGGTGGGGGACCGCCTCGAACTCGACGCCGTCGTCGGTGACGTGGGCGATCAGGAGCTCGTCGCTCTCGCCGACGACCTCCAGCGTGGAGATCCCGGTCCCCGAAAACTCCCGGGAGAGGTAGCCGCCGGCGTTCGTCGACGCGAGCCCGTCGGTGAGCGGCGAGAGCGCAGTCATCGACATCCGGCCGGTGAATGAGGTCCGTGACAGCTGGAGCGGTCCGGCCGAGAGGTACGCGCGGTTTTCCGGCCCGAACGGGTCGGCGTCGAACGGGATCCGGTCGTGGGCGAGCGCGGTTGCGACCCCGCGTCCGCCGATGAATCGTTCGAGGACGTCGTCGATCGGCGTCCGTGTCGCGGTTCGCTCGGTCAGGTCCAGCGTGAGGAGGGGGCCCTCGGCGTGAAGCATATGTAATCGTTGTGAGCGAAGCATCAAAGTTCCTAGTCTCGCGGCTGACTCGGGCGTCTCGCCGTCGGTCCACGAGTTCCGATCCTCCGACTCCAGCGCTTCAACCCACTATCTCCCCGTCGCGTACGCCCGCGCGGCCTCCACGAGACGGTCGAACGCTCCGCTCGCGGGGTGACGGTGCGCGTAGGTCCCGACGGTGCGGTGGGCGACGAGCCCGTCGTGGTCCCCATCGATCCCGTCGCCGCGGGCGACCCCGAACGCGAAGTCCGCGTCCGCGTCGGCCGAGACGTCCGGGTCCGCCGCGTTCGGTCGTGACCCCGAGCCGTCCCCGTCACCGAGGGCGTGACTCGAGTAGTGGAACTCGTGGCCTCGGTGGCTTTCGCCGGCGTTCGCAGTGACCCCGTCGCCGGTTGCGCTGAGTTCGACGTGGTCGAGCGCCTGATAGCGGTCGCGCATGCGGACGCCGCCCGGGAGGACCCCGGCCATCGAGTGTGTCTCGCCGTCGACGGTCGTCAGCGACGCCGACAGCGCCATCAACCCGCCACACTCGCCGAGGATCGGAAGCCCGTCGGCGGCCCGGTCCGCCAGCGTCGACAGCGCCGGCGACGAGGCGAGTTCCGCGGCGTGGTTCTCCGGGTAGCCGCCGGGGAGGTAGACGGCGTCACAGTCCGGCAGGTCGTCGCCCGCGACCGGCGCGAACGGCTCGACGACCGCGAGTTCCCGTAGCCGGTCCCACGTGGCCGGGTAGATGAACCGGAACGCGTCGTCGGACGCGACCGCGACGGTCGGGCGGTCGCCGGGATTGGAACCGCCCGCCTCCGGAACCGGATCTCTCCCGTCGGTCGGCCGCGCGACGTCGTCCGCGACCCGCGCGACCGCGTCACCGTCGATCGTCGCCGCGGCATCGCCGATCGCGTCGTCCGGAATCGGATTCTCGTCGCCCATGTGGAGCCCGAGATGGCGGTCGGGCACGGTCAGGTCCTCGTTCGGGGGGACGTGCCCGAGCCAGGCGATACCGTCCGGGAGCGCGTCGCGGATCCCATCGGCGTGGCGTCCGGGATGGGCGCGCTGGGCGATCACGCCGACGAGGTCGACGCGGGGGTCCGCGACGCCTCGACGCACGTCCGCCGGGAGTTCGACGTGGGCCGCATACTCGCGGAACCCGAGCGCGGTCGCGCCGACGCTTTGCATTCCCGCCGCCGCGTCGACGATGAGGACGACCGGGACGTCGAGCGCCGCCGCGGTCGCCGCCGTCGACGTGACGGACCCGTCATACAGCCCCATCATCCCCTCGACGACCGCCACACGGTCGGGATCGGCGGAGGCGTTCCCATCGGCCTTGCCATGATCATCGCCGTCGTCCGCCGTGGCCCGATGGAGGTTCCGCCGGACGCCCTCGACTCCCTGCATCCACGTGTCGAGCGTCCGCGACGGGCGGCCGAGCGCGACGGCGTGGTGGCTCGGGTCGATGTAGTCCGGGCCCGCCTTCGCCGGGACGGGCTCGTAGCCGGCGTCGGCCAGCGCGGCCGACACGGCGAGCGATGCGACCGTCTTCCCGACGCCCGACGCGGTCCCACCGAGGACGACTCCCTGCATGACCGCCGGTAGCGACCGACCCGACAAAAGGCGTTCGTCGTGCGAACTGGCCGACCGCTCGCGGGGTATGCCCCTCGGGACCGAGGGGTCGCCGCCGGCAACCCGGAACGGCTTTCGGCCCGCGCTCGGATCGGGTTCACATGGATACGCGTCGCGCCCTGCTCGACGCGCTGGAATCGGGACCGGTGTCGGGCCCCGCGCTCGCGGGCGACCTCGGGGTCTCGCGGGCGGCGGTCTGGAAGGCGGTGGAGGGGCTCCGCGAGGAGGGGTTCACGGTTGAGTCGACCGAGGCGGGCTACGTCGCGCCCGACGACCCGGGATACTGTGCGGCCGGGATCGAGTTCGGTCTCGATGCTCCGTACACCGTCGAGTACCACGAGGACCTTCCGTCGACGAACGACCGGGCACGGGTCTTCGCCGGCGAGGGGGCGGCTGACGTCGTCGTGGTCGCCGACGAACAGACCGGTGGCCGCGGGCGGTTGGACCGCGAGTGGGTCGCGCCGGGCGGTGGCGCCTGGCTCTCGACCGTGATCCGGCCGGACGTGGCCCCCGCCCACGCGCCGCGCTACACCCTCGCCGCCGCGGTGGCGACGGCCGATGCCTGCCGCGAGGCCGGCGTCGACGCGAGGATCAAGTGGCCGAACGACGTACTCGTGGGGGCTGCGGGGGCGAACGAGCGATCCGGGATGGACGAGCGATCCGGGATGGATTACCGGCCCGAAAGCGACGATCCATCCGGAGGCGACGGGGAGGCCGCGGGTCGCGGCGGGCGGAAGGTCGCGGGGATCCTCACGGAGATGGAGGGGGAGGCCGACCGCGTGTCGTGGCTCGTCGTCGGAATCGGCGTCAACGCCAACATCGATGCGGCGGCCTTGCCGGCGGGCGCGACGTCGCTTCGGGCGGAACGCGGCGACGACGTCGACCGCCGTCGGTTCGTCGCCCGGTTGCTCGAGCGGTTCGCCGAACTCTCGGCCGACCCCGACGGGATCCTGCCGGCGTGGCGCGAGCGGTCGGACACGCTTGGCCGGCGAGTTCGCGTCGAGACGGCGACCGGCCCCGTCGTCGGAACCGCCGTCGACGTCGAACCGCCCGGCGCGCTCGTCGTCGACACGGACACCGGTCGAACGCGGGTCCACGCCGGTGACTGCGAACATCTCCGGGACGCGGACGCGGTATAGCGTGGGTGGGGGTCGAGGAACCGGCCGACACGTCAGGTGGATCGACCCGCGTCCTCGTTTTCGGTCCCGTCCCCGCCCAGTCGGACCGTCAACACCGGAACCGACGACCCGCGGACGACCTTTTCGGCGACGCTCCCGAGCAACAGTCGGTCGATCCCGCCGCGGCCGTGGGTTCCCATCACGACGAGGTCACAGTCGTTGCGCTCCGCGTACCGGATTATTTCCCGACTCGGCGATCCGTCAACGACCGCCGTCTCGACCGAAACACCGGACCCGGTCGCGCGCGTCTCGAACTCCGTGACTGCGTCCTCGGCGTCGGACCGGAGCAGGTCGTCGATCCCCTCCCAAGCGCCCTCCATCGGGGCCCCCGCGTAACTCGCCGTGTCGACGACCGACAGCGCGTGGACCGCCGCCCCGTGGACCGCTGCGAGCGAGAGTGCGTGCTCGATGGCGCGGTCCCCCTCCGGGGATCCGTCGGTCGGCACCAGAATCCGGTCGTATAGCGTCATCCGTGATCGGTGTTCGATACTCCCGCGGCGGTTATAAAATATGAGGCGAAAACGGCCGGAGAATCGTACCCCCGGACCGATCCGGGAACGGGACGGCCGCGTTCGATTTCGTACCCGCCCGGGTCGATCCGCCCGTCAGGCCGCCGGGACGTGCCGCGCCGGCAACGCCGCCCGCAACGTACCGTTCGGATCGTCGTACTCCGGGGATCGAACCGGCACGTCGAGGAACGAGTTACAGATCGCGTTTCCGGTCTCGGGCGACACCGCGTACAGCAGTCGCCGTCCGAGGTCCACGGGTGCGCGGACGTCGGCGTCGACGTCCATCGACGGGGTCTTGACCGCCGTCACGACTGCGTCGACGTCGGCGGTGTTGACGTCGGCACCGGCGGCGGTGACGTCGGTCCCGGGCGCGCCGGCGTAGATGGAGCCGGTAACCGTCAGCAGGTCGCGGCCCGTCCGGTCATCGAGGTCCCGCCAGAGTCCGTACGCCCGCTCGACCAGCGGGACGTATTCCGGCCCCTCGTGCTGTGCTCGCCGGATGATCCGGGTACCCCCGTGCGAGGAGCCCATCGTGTGGGGGACGTCGTGGCGTTCGATGCCGAGAACGTCGAGCCCCCGCCGTGCGAGTCGGTACCCCGCCGCGCTGCCGACGCCGCCGATGCCGACGACGATGGCATCGTATCGGTCCTCGTCGCTTCGAGTTCGGGCCATGGTCGCCGTACCGGCCGAAAGCGACGAAGCTCTCCCTCCGGGGGTCGGAAGATCGGTTCCCACGAATCGGAACGCACATCCATGTTCGAGGCCGTAACATTGGCCATGAAACGCCGTCGCTGTCTCCGAACGGCCGGCGCCGTCGGGGCCGCCGCCACCGCCGGTTGTCTCGACGTGCGTGGCGGCTCGGGCCCCGAATCCACGGTGCTCGCGCCGCCGGAGCGGGACCTAAGTGCGGCCAGCCACCCCAGCTACGGCGACGACCTCCCCGAGGTCACGCTTCCCGACCCGGTCGCCGGCGAGGCGGTCTCGACGACCGATTTCGGGGGGGAACGGGCCGTCCTGGTAACGTTCTTCTACACGAACTGTCCGGACGGCGCCTGTCCCGCGCTGATCCTCCGGCTCCGTCGCGCACAGGCGGTCGCCGCCGCCCCATCGGACGACCTTCCCGGCCCGCTTCGGGGACTCCTCGGCCGGGAGCCGTACGGCGACGAGGCCGCGTTCCTCCCGATCACCTTCGACCCGGAGCAGGACACCGCCGACGTCCTCCGCGAGTACGCCGGCCGGCAGGGCGTGAACCTCTCCGCCGGCAACTGGCACTTCCTCCGCCCGGAGAGCTACGAGGCGGGCCAGCGCCTCATCGAGGAGAAATTCGGCCTGAAAGTCGAGAAGGCCCCCGCCGACGAGTACGAGAACCTGGAGTACCGGTTCCCCCACTCCGGACTCATCCTCCTCGTCAACAAGACGGGGGTCGTCGAGCGGGCGTACCCGAGCGGATCGACCGTCGACGTCGAGCGGGTCGTGAGCGACTTCGAGCGGGTTGTGACCGCGTAGCATGCGCCGCCGCGACCTCCTCGCCGGCCTCGCGAGCGCGGGCACGCTGGGCGGGGCCGCCCTCGTCGCGACCGGGACCCCGATCCGGCCGGCGTCGCTCGGCGGATCCGGCGTCGACCCGGTCACCCTCGAGACGATCCCGGCTCCCGGAAGCCGGGACGGCGAGACGACGATCCCCGCGCCCGACCGCCCGACGTTCGTCGACTTCTTCGGGACGTGGTGTCCGCCGTGTGCCGAACAGATGCCGGACCTGCGCGCGGCCAACGATCGGATCGGGGACGAGGTTCACTTCGTGTCGGTGACGACGGAGGGGGTCGGGTGGTCGGTGACGGAGGATGAGGTCGCCGACTGGTGGATCGAACACGACGGGAACTGGCCGGTGGCCGCGGACCCGAGCGCGGAACTCGCCGCAAGACTCGACGTCGGCGGATACCCGACCGCCGTCACGATCGACGCCGCTGGGCGGGTTCGCTGGTCTGACACGGGCGTCCATACCGCCGACGACCTCGTCGAGGCGATCCGGACCGTGACCGGTGAGTGACCGATGACCGGGACGACGCTCGTGACGGATCTCTCGTTCGCGCTCGTCGCCGGCGTGGCGACGTTCTTCTCCCCGTGTGCGTATCCCCTCCTCCCCGGCTACGTCGGGTTCTACGTGAACCAGGCCGACGCCGACTCGGTCTCCATCGTCGGCGCGGGGACCCGCGGGGCCGCGGCGGGGGTCGGCGTGCTGGCGACGTTCGGCGCTCTCTCGGCTGCGACCCTCCGAATCGGGAACTCGACGCTGTCGAACATCACCGTCTTCGAGTCGCTCGTGGGTGGACTGCTCGTCGTCTTCGGGCTGCTCGTCGTCACCGGGCGCGCGCCATCGATCTCGATCCCGCTGCCAAAACGGCGGGCGAGCGTGCTGGGATTCGGGCTCTTCGGTGCGGGGTACGCGCTGGCGGGGGCGGGCTGTGTCGCCCCGGTCTTTCTGGCGGTGATCGCCCGAGCGATCGTCCTCCCGACCGACGTCGCGGCGCTGGTCCTGTCGGTGTACGCGGGGACCGTCGCCGTTCTGCTGGTCGCGACCACGGTCGCCGCCGGCGTGGGGCTGTTGACGGACGCCGGCCGCGCCTTGGCGTACTCGGGGCGGCTAAAGCGGCTCGCGGGTGCGGTGATGATCCTCGCGGGAGTTGGCCAGTTGTATCTCGCGCTCGTCGTGTACTGATGGGGGTGTCGTGGCGGGGTCACTGGGGCATCGTCGAGGTCATCGCACCGCCGCAGTCGACGCGGTCCGGAAACGTCCCAAGCTCAGATCTCCAGTACGGCCCGGAACCGGGCGTCGTTCGCCGTCATCCGCTCGTAGGCCGTCCCCACATCGGAGAGCCGAAACGTCTCGGTCCGCGGCGTCACGTCCCGGCGAGCGCTGAATAACCGGTGTTCCCACGCCGGCCCGGCGGATCCGAACCATCCCGAACGTGTTCGACGGTTTCTCGCTAATTGAGGTCGTCCGCCATCGATTAATCCGCATCCTGACTATCGGGACGTGAACGGATGACCATCGACACTCGATTCAATCGGCGGCGGTTCGTACAGGCCACGGGAGCAGCAGTGATGGCGACGGTCCTTGCGGGATGCTCCGGCGACGACGGCGGCGGTGAGACGACCGACGACGGTGAGACGACCGGCGACGGTGAGACGACCGACGACGGTGAGACGACCGGCGACGGTGAGACGACCGACGACGGTGAGACGACCGGCGACGGTGAGACGACCGACGACGATGGGGGCGACACCGACGGATCGGACGGCGGGTCGGACGGCGAATCGGAGTACCTCGAAGCTGAACCGGCTTACGACGGCTGGTTCGACGACGTCGACAACTACGAAAGAACGGTCGACGCGACCGGAAGCGACCGGGTGACCGTCAGGGTCGGCGCCGGATCCGGTCTCTCGTTTGGACCGGCGGCGGTGGCCGTGAGCGCGGGGACCACCGTCGTCTGGGAATGGACCGGTGAGGGCGGCGGACACAACGTCTCGGCGGAGAGCGGTGCGTTTGAGAGTGAAACGATCGAGGAAGCGGGTCATACGTTCGACCACACCTTCGAGGAGGCTGGCATTCACGAGTACGTCTGTACGCCACATCAGGCCGTCGGCATGAAAGGTGCCGTCGTCGTACAGTGAACGGCTCGGTCCGGCTCACCGTCGGCTGAGTCGAATTCGTGACACGAGATGCCGTTCCGGCCCCTCCGGCACCTCCATCGTAACGCATCCCCTCAGTGTCGTCAAATTCACTTGTCGAACGACGGATCGTGACTCGTCCGCTGACGGGTGAGCCATCAGATCGACGGTGATTTCGCAGTATTACACCAGGTAGAAACTAGTTCACAACGGTTTGTGATGCCGGAGTCTATCTCAACCCCGAACGTGTTCGCGTGGTTCGGGCCGGGCGGATATATCACGGTCGTCGCTATCGGTCTACTGGCTATCGCGTACGCCGCCAGAGACACCGACGCGACCGTAACGGAGCTCCCCGTGCTGGCCCGCAGCGCGGTCGGAACTGTCCGCGGAGGGACGGCAAATGACACCGACCGACAACCGACCCGCGGAGGTCGAGAGAGCACCGACGAGGAAGGAACTGACCATGTCCAGTAGCCGATCCGAAGTCGGGTTCCTACTCGCTGTCTGTCTCGTCGTGGCCGCCGCGGCGGTGGTCCCACTCGTTGGCGCCGGCTCGACACCGGCGACCGAAACGAACGCGACTGTTTCCGTCGAAACGGATTTCGCCGCGAACAGCGTCACAGCGCCTGAATCGGGCGGAACCGCCACTGTGGGAAGCGACCGCTACGACACGGTCCAGGCAGCGGTCGATGCCGCTACCCCCGGTGAGACGGTTGTCCTCAACGGTCGGTTCTCCGAGCGGCTAAAGACGGATGACCTCGCCGTTTACCACGGGGAGGGTGTCACATGATTGCTGAACTCATCCATCTTACTGTTCACTCTCCTCTTTGATACTGAACTGTTCTATAACACCCTCCGTTCTGCTAAGCCGGTGGTCCGAAGGCAAGAGAGCGATTCAGCAGGTGAACGGACCGTGGCCAAGAGCCTCAGTCAGTTACTCACAACAGATACTTGTCCGTTTACCCCCACTTCAATGGTGTGAAAGATGCTCACGTAACCGCCACCCGACCGACGGGCGCTCACTCGGTGTATCTCACGCTTGAGCTCGCCGACTCGGACGCCTCGTTTACCGGGCGGCCAGGCCACCACACTGTCATCTCGAAACCGGAAACGGAGCACGGTCGCCAGTCCGCGATGCCGTACAGTGTGATGAAGCTCGGTCCAACCCGAATCATGCTTCTGGTCCGTGGGTACGAAGACGGCAACGTGTCTGCGTGGATCAACGACCGAGTCCCGGGAGATATCGTCTCCGTCCGCACGGACCTGTCTGGCAACCTCACGCTCCAGTCCGCGGATCGACCGGCGGTGTTCATGGGGAGCGGGACCGGGATCACCCCGATGGTGGGGCTTCTCGACCAGTATATTCAGGACGGAGGGTCCGACGCCACGGTCATTCTGGGTGACAAGAGACAGGAGACGCTGTTGGGGACCGAACTTCTTGAGTTCCTCGGCACTGATTCGGTCGTCGATATCGAGTACGTTCTCTCGCGAGAATCGTGGGCTGGTCGCGAGGGATACGCGCAGGAACACCTCCCGGAGATCTTCGAGGAGATCGACGACAGTCGGGACTACTACATCTGTGGTGTGCCGCCGATGGTGAACGGAACGAAGGACCTGCTCGCCGATCACGACGTCAGTGAGGAGGTAATCATCACGGAAGGCTGGGAGTGATCCAACCGGGGTTGACATACTCCCCGCGCTAAACCACGGGGATTTCTCCTCGTACTTCGGCAAAACCACCAGACCTGCTCACTGTGGATCCTGTACCGAGCGACGGTTAATTGAATGCGAAGGACCAGCTATTCGGCAAGGGCGAAACCGGATTACTAAAATCGGGCCGTATCTTGTACTAAGTCTCGCTGAAACCTCCGGCGGTGATGTCTGGGCTGAAGATAACGAATTAACTGGATCGGTGTTCCACGTGGAACTACGTGTCGGCCCCCACGCTGGGGTCGAACTCGATCGGATTTCGAGGGAGATCATCGACAAACTCCCGGACGATTGTTCGTTCGACGCGTTGGAGGGTCTCGCTGCACGTGGATTTTGCGATCCCGATATGTTCAGCGACCTCAGTCAGCGTACAGGTGCGTGGCACGTCGTAGTAGCCGCGTTCGACAGCTTCGAACAACACTTCTCGCTGCCGTTCAGTGAGCGATTCATCCGGGTTCACTCGTTGCTGAACGTACTCGACGTCGAAATTCGCGCCGACACCGCGAAGCATCCGTCCAAACTCGGCAACGCGCTCGTGAGCCCCGGTGACGTCGATCCGGGCCACTCCGTTCTCTATCTCGACGGGCATCTCGATCGGGATGCCAGCTTGCCGCGCGGCCGCGATCAACAGCGGTGCGTGCGCCTCAATTTGGACGGTGACGACCTCGTCACTCAACGCCATTACCGAGACCTCCTCGATCGTGTCGTGAGCCTCTATCGCGTCCAGAATTCCATCGATGTCGTCAGCGGTGATCTTCACGAGCGCGAACCCCGCACCGTCTCCGGGGGTCGCACTGAGTACCTGAATCCGCGTCTCAGGGAACGCCCGAGAGACTTCGCCAACCCACGGTCCATCTGGGAGGTCAACGTTGAGTCGTGCCTGTGCCATACCGCCTATTCGCTGTCACGGGGAAAATGAATTCGTCTTTGTGGCTCGATCCCAATATGAACGAGTTCGCTGATTATAGGCGCTAAGTGTAGCTTCAGCCATTGTCTCACTAGCTTTTGGCAACCGGGACTGGATAGAGTCCACGTAGCTTGATTCGCGCGTCATTAGTTGTGAATTGCCAGTCGATGAGTCGCTTTGTTGCGTTGCGATCAGTCTGCCACGCAGCGACCTCTGAACAGAGTGTCGCTGCGTGGTAGATTCGGCGATT
>JAQCNI010000086.1 GCA_028275105.1 Halorubrum sp. | reverse complement strand
CTCGTACCCCGTAGAGGGCTTCGAGTTACCTGATTGTTTACCGACTGTCGGCGTGGTCGGCTTACTTTTTGGTCTCGGCTATGAACCGTGGCGAACACCGAGTCAACCGCCAGTTCTCCACGCACAGTGTGTGGTACGGTAGTTTGCGGCTTAAATTGTCGGATTCATCTGGTGGCTAAAGCCACCAGTATTCTCCTCGATTCTGTATAAGCTCCCGTCACCGACCGCATCTCCATCGACCGCGTGTTCGTCGAAGCCGCCGGCCGCTAATCGTCTCCGCTCGCGGTGCCGGCGCCGTCGGGAGCGGCGCCGCCCGTCCCCACCCCGTCCGGGAGCATCGGGGTTCCGTCGGCCCGCGGGCCGAGGCGCGGACCGTGGGGACCGTCGTTGAGGTCGATCGGCCGTCGCGTCCGGTAGTCGGTCGACCGCTCGACCGGCGCCCGGCCGATCGCCGTGATCATGTCGACGTAGTCGTCGAACGAGCGGTACTCGCCGTACTCTCCGCCGGCGCGTTTGGTGATCTCTTCCGAGAGGATCGTCCCCATGAAATCGTCCGCCCCGCAGTTGAGGAGTTTGAGCCCGTGGGCGTCGCCCGACTTCACCCACGACGCCTGGATGTGGTCGACGTTGTCGAGGAAGAGCCGAGCGACGGCGACGACCAACTCGTCCTCGGCGCGGGAGGCGCCGCCGTCGACGACGCCCCGCCGGTAGAGCGGCGTGTTCCGGTGAACGAATGAGAGGGGAACGAACTCCGTGATCCCCCCGGTACGGTCCTGGAGGTCGCGAATCACCTTCAGGTGCTTTGCGCGGTGCTCGACCGTCTCCACGTGGCCGTACATCATCGTCGAGGTCGTGTCGAGTCCGGCGTCCATCGCACCCGCCATCGCCTCGACCCAGTCATCGGTACGGATCTTCCCCGGACAGATCACGTCGCGGACCTCGTCGACGAGGATCTCGGCCGCCGTGCCCGGTGCGGAGTCGAGTCCGGCGTCGGCGAGTTCGTGGTACACGTCCCGGTAGCTCCAGTCGGTCCCGCGACGGGCGTGGTACGCCTCCTCGGGTGTCATCGAGTGAAGATGGACGCCGCCGACCGACATCGCCTCCATCTGGTCGGCGTAGGTCCCCGGGTCGGTCCGATACCGCGACGGCGGCTTGTAGTTGACCTCGCTCGCGGGGTCGTCGTACGACGACAGGATCTCGTGGTGCTCGCGGTTCAACGCGAACGCGGGGTGGAGCCCGGAGACCGAACACACCTCGTACACGCCCATATCAAGGGCGTCCTCGACTATCGCCCGCGACTCCATCGGAGTCTTAGTGAACCCGGCGTGGTCGGTATGGTCAGCGTCGCCGACGTGGTCGGCGTCGGTGGTGTTGCTGCCGCTACCGAGCCCATCGGCGTCCTCCTCGTCACCGACCTCGAACGCGTGTGCGCTGTCCTTGAAGTTACAGAACAGACACCCAGTGTTACACGCGGTCGTGACGTTGTTGTTTAGATTGGCGACGAACGTGACCCCGTCACCGACCCGTTCGGCGCGCCGGCGGTCGGCGATCTCGAGGACCGCCTCCTTTCGTTCGGGGTCGATCTCGTCGCGTTCGGTGCCGGTCGCGAGCAGTTCGATGGCGTCGTCGACGGTAAGCCGGGTTCCGTCGCGGGCCTTCCGGAGAGCGTTCTCGAACGACTGGTCGGTCGCCGGGGGGGCAAAGCCGAACTCTTCGATATCCGAGTCCCACGCCGTCGTCATCCACTCATCCTCCCGGCCGCACGAATAAAAAGGGACGGTCCGTCTCGCCGATCGGTCACCCCGCAACCACTCGGTCGATCCCCCGGCGAACGGTCGATCCACCGGCGAACGGTCGATCCACCGGCGAACGGTCGATCGAGTTTTAACTGGAATTAGGCGCTAAGTCCCCTTCCTCAAGGAGCAACGCAGGGAGCAAAGCGACCGAGTAGCGCAGTAGGGAGGGGATACAGCGCCGCACAGTTCTCAAACACGTTCACCGCTCGACTCACAGGCCCACCGATACCTTCATGTCTATTCATAGTCTATACACAGGCGATGGATAGGTTTGAAATCGAAGGCGAAGAAGTCCTCGACGGAACCGCAAAACCGTCGGGGAATAGCGCCCATATCATCGTTCCCAAACGCTGGCGCGGAGCCGACGTGAAAGTCGTCCGCGTCTCCGAACCAAACTCAGACGAATAGGATATGCAGTACAACTACAAGTATCGACTTGACCCATCGGAAGACCTCACCGAGACGCTTCTACACCACGTCGATACTTGTAGGCAACTGTACAATCACGTTCTCTACCTGCTCAACGAGCCCGAAGACGTTCCCGCGCGCTACGAGGTGCAGGGACGGCTTCCCGAGTTCAAAACGTGGTGGGATGACCTCGGAGACGTTCACTCGAAAGTCCTCCAGATGGTCGTCAAGCGTGTCTACGACAATCTCTCCACGCTCAAAGCGCAGAAGGAGAACGGACGCGCCGTGGGGATGCTCAAGTGGAAACCGCCTCGGGAGTATCGGTCACTCACCTACAACCAGTCCGGCTTCAAACTCAAGAATACGAGTGGTCGGCCTACGTTGTGGTTGAGCAAAATCGGTGAAATGCCAATCCACCTCCACCGGGAGATTCCTGAGAACGCGACCCTCAAACAGGTCACGGTCAAACAAGAACCCACGGGTGAGTGGTATGCCACGTTCGGCATCGACGTGGACGAAGCCACGCCCGAGAACCCGGAGAACCCCGAGAAGGTCGTTGGTATCGACGTGGGGGTTCTCAAGTATGCCCACGACACCGATGGGTACGCCATCGAAAAGCCCGAGTTCAGTGATGAGCGCGAACGGCTCGAACGCGCACACCGCGACCTCTCGCGGAAGGAACACGGCTCTGCGAATTGGGAGAAACAACGGCAGGTCGTGGCCGAACGACACGCTAACCTCAAGCGAAAGCGACGAGACTTCCTTCACAAACTCTCGAACTACTACGCGAGAGAATACGACCTTGTGGCCGTGGAAGATTTGGACGCGAAGGGGCTGGTCGAACTGCCGAGCAACTCTCGTAACCGGACGGAAGCGGGTTGGGGGACGTTTCTGCGGATGCTCGAATACAAGTGCGAGCGGGAGGGAACGCACTTCGTCGCGGTTGACCCGAAAGATACGACGAAGGAATGTGCGGCCTGTGGTGTCAAGACAGATAAGCCGCTGTGGGTTCGTGAACACTCGTGTCCCTCGTGTGGGTTCGAGGCGGATCGGGACGCGAACGCGGCGTGGAATATTCTTTCTCGCGGTCTTGAAGACGTAGGAGTGGTTCACTCCGAATCAATGCCTGTGGAGACTGCGCTCCCTGTGGATACGTCCGTATCTACAAAGCGCGTCGTGGAAACAGGAAGCCCCACCCTCAAGGAGCGACCGGCGAAAGTCGTGAGCGAGTAGGGTGGGGTAGTTCACCCCGCCACGTGCCCGTACCGGACGCCATGGTCGCCGCCGCGTTTGCCGTCGATCCGTCGACGTACGCCCTGTTCGTGCTCGCGGCGGCGACGCTGATCGTGACGCCCGGCCCCGACACGCTGTTCGTGCTTTCCCGTGGCCTCGAAGACCGGAGCGCCGGGCTCCGCGCCGCGGCCGGGGTCACGACGGGAATCCTCTTCCACACGACGCTCGTCGTCGTCGGCGTCGCGGCCGTGTATCGGACCGTCCCCGGCGCCGAGCCGGTCGTCCGGACCGCAGGGGCCGTCTACCTCTGTTATCTCGGGATCGACACGCTTCGGTCGGCCGGCCGCGTCGAGCCGACGACGGGCCGCGGCGGCGTTCGAGAGGGGTTCCTCGTCAACGCGCTCAACCCGCAGGTCGCGCTGTTTTTCCTTGCGTTCCTCCCCGGATTCGCCCCGGATGCGGGAACCGGGGGGTCGCTCGCGGTCCTCGGCGTCACCTACGCCCTCCTGACGGCGGCGTACCTCGGCGTCGTCGCGCTCGTCGCCGACGGGGCCGCCGGGGTTCTCCGATCGGAACGGACCGGCCGCCGGCTCGACCGGCTCGCCGGGGCGATCCTCCTCGTGCTGGGCGTGTGGCTGTTGCCGGTCCCGTGGCCGTTCTGACGGGGCGGATCGGGTGACGGTTCCCGCGCCTCGCCGGAGCCGACACGGATTCCGATCGGCGGAGCGGAGACTCGGACCGAACGAAAAACCGTAATCCGCCGGAGCGCGTGAGGGACGTATGGACCCACGCGTCCGCGAACACGCGGAGATCATCGCCGAACACTCGACGGGGATCGAGTCCGGAGACGACGTCGTCATCCGGATGCCAAAGGAGGCCGAGGACCTTGCGGTCGCGCTCCACGAAGTGTGTGGCGACCGCGGGGCGAACCCCGTGTACCTCAACTACTCGAAACGGGCCGATCGCGCGTTCAAACGCGCCGCGGACGGGTTCGCGGAGCCGGATCACGTCCGCGCGCTTTACGAAGAGACGGACGTGTTCGTGATCGCCCGGGGCGGGCCGAACGTCACCGAGGACGCCGACGTCGACCCCGAGACCAACGCCGCGTACAACCGTGCGATGGAGGACGTGAAACGCGAGCGGCTCTCGAAAACGTGGTGTCTGACCCAGTTCCCGACGTCGGGCCACGCACAGCTCGCGGGGATGAGCACCGCCGCGTACGAGGACTTCGTGTGGGACGCCGTCTCGCTCGACTGGGACGCCCAGCGCGAGCGGCAGGCCGAACTCGTCGAAATCCTCGACGACGCCGACGAGGTCCGGATCCGGTCGGGCGACGGAACGGACGTCACGATGTCGATCGCCGGTAACACGGCGCTCAACGACGACGGTGAGGCGAACCTCCCGGGCGGCGAGGTGTTCACCGCGCCGGTCCGTGGGAGCGTCGAGGGCGAGGTCTACTTCGACCTCCCGCTTTACCGGTACGGTCGCGAGATCGAGGGGGTCCGCCTCCGGTTCGAGGACGGAACGGTGGTGTCACACGGCGCCGAGCGCAACGAGGACCTGCTGACCGGCATCCTCGACACCGACGAGGGGTCGCGGTACCTCGGCGAACTCGGGATCGGAATGAACCGCCGGATCGACCGGTTCACGTACAACATGCTGTTCGACGAGAAGATGGGTGACACGGTTCACATGGCGGTCGGTTCGGCGTACCCCGAGACGGTTGGCGATGACAACGAGCGCAACGAATCCGCGGAACACGTCGACATGATCGTGGACATGAGCGAGGACTCGGTCGTCGAGGTCGACGGCGAGGTCGTTCAGCGCGACGGGACGTTCGTCTTTGAGGACGGGTTCTAGCCCACGGGGACTTCAGGTCGTGTCGAGGGTGATCTCGACGAACGCTTCCCTCGCGGAAAGCCGGTCGAGCGTCGCGTCGACCTCGGCCCTGACCGCCTCGACTCGGTCCACGAGCTCCTCGTACTCCTCGGTGTCGGTCGCTCCCGACGCCTCCAGCGCCGCCTTCTTCGAGGCGAGCGAGAAGAACTGCTGGCTGCGGTCGTCGTACTCGGCGCGATACCGCAACACCTCGACCAACGTCACGAGATCCTCCCGCGAGACGGGTTTCGTCATGTAGTCGTCGAACGGCATGTCGACGATGTCGACGTCCGGCTCGACGGCGGTCAGCATCGCAACCCGGGCGTCGTATCCGGCCTCCCGGATCGCCGAGAGCACCTCGTGGCCCGAGTGGTCCGGCATCCGTCGGTCGAGGAGGACCACGTTGACCGCGTCGTCCATCGTCGACAGCGCATCCTCGCCCCCGGTAGCGACCCGAACGTCACACTCGTCGTCGAGGTAGACGCGATACAGTTCGGCCAAGTCCGCCTCGTCGTCGACGACGAGGACCGTCGGTTCGACGTCGCCGACGGAAGCGGTATCGCCGTCGGCCGCGGATAGGTCGTCGTCGGCCACCGCCGAATTGGTATCGGTCACGGCCGGATCGTCACCAGTCATGGCTGAACAGGTGGATGACTCGGCCCCCCACCGCGTCCGGTCCCGGATCGCGCTCGGTCACGATGCGTCCATTCATACACGCCGGTACGGACCCGGGGTGAATAAAAACTGTACGACGAGTTATCGAACGAGATAACCGAAACGGGGGCCACCGCGGGACGCCGAACCGCCGTGACCCAAAGGCACATTTATGCGCGTGTCGTAGTGTGAGGTAACGAATGTCCCATAGTCCCTCACTGCCGGACCGGCCCCGTCTGGAGCTCGATCCGGAGATGAGCGAGGCCGAGCGACTGGAGGCGATCCGGCAACACTACCGGCGGATCGTCCGCGTGAACGACGAACTGGAGGACCGGCTCGAGGACGCCCAGGGCCGGCGGGGCGACCTCAAGGAGGACGTCGACACGCTGAAACGCGAGAACGAGGTGCTGAAAACCTCCTCGCTGTACATCGCCACCGTCGAGGAGATCACCGACGACGGCGTCGTCATCAAGCAGCACGGCAACAATCAGGAGGTCCTGACGCAGAGCTCGTCCCGGCTGGAGTCGGACCTCCGTCCCGGCGACCGCGTGGCGATCAACGACTCCTTCGCGGTCCAGCAGCTGCTCGACGACGAGACGGACTCACGGGCACAGGCGATGGAGGTCACGGCGTCGCCGGACGTCAGCTACGACGACATTGGCGGCATCGACGAGCAGATCCGAGAGGTCCGCGAGGCCGTCGAGAATCCCTTGGAGAACCCCGAGCAGTTCGAGACGGTCGGCGTCGATCCGCCGAGTGGCGTCCTGCTCCACGGCCCGCCGGGGACGGGCAAGACGATGCTAGCGAAGGCGGTCGCCAACGAGTCGGACGCGACGTTCATCAAGATGGCCGGCTCGGAGCTCGTCCGGAAGTTCATCGGCGAGGGGTCGCGGCTCGTCCGGGACCTGTTCGAACTGGCGGCCGACCGTGAGCCCGCAGTCGTTTTCATCGACGAAATCGACGCCGTCGCCGCCCGGCGGACCGACTCGAAGACGTCGGGCGACGCCGAGGTCCAGCGGACGATGATGCAGCTGCTCTCCGAGATGGACGGGTTCGATGACCGCGGCGAGATCCGGCTCATGGCGGCCACCAACCGGTTCGACATGCTCGACGAGGCAATCCTCCGCCCTGGCCGGTTCGACCGCCTCATCGAGGTGCCCGAGCCGGACGCCGTTGGGCGCGCACGGATCCTCGAGATCCACAGCGGGAACATGAACGTCGCCGACGGCGTTGACCTCGCCTCGATCGCCGAGCGACTCGACGGATACAGCGGCGCGGACATCGCCTCGCTGGCGACGGAAGCGGGAATGTACGCGATCCGCGACGGTCGCACCGAGGTAGTCCAGTCGGACTTTGACCGTGCCCGCGAGAAGCTTCAGGACGCCGAGACGACCGACGAGCAGGTCATCAACTACCAGTACTGACGACGATTCTATTGCCGGGCGATTCGGCTGTGATTCGACCTCTCGGTCGAGACGACCAGTGAATCGTCGGCTCGTCTAGACCGTCAGGCCATCCGAATCGCCGACGCGGATCCGGTTCGTAAGCCCTTCCATCCGGGGCCACGGATCCGTAGTCGATGGACACCATCCACGTCGCCGGCGGCGTCGGGGTCGCCGACACGGCGATGGGCTCCTACGACGCCGCGCTCGCGGCGGCGAACCTCCACAACTATAACCTCATCGCCGTCTCCTCGGTGGTCCCCGCGGCGGCCACGGTCAAACGCGTCGAGGCGGTTCCGGACTTGGGCCCCGCGGGTAACACGCTCACCGTCGTCGAAGCGCGCCGTACGGTGAGCCCTCGCGACGAGGTTGACTTCCGGGAAGGCGGGAGAGCCGGGGCCGAGGATGCCGGGGACACGCGCGCGCCGCGCCGCCGCCCGGACGTCGTCGCGGGGCTCGGCTGGGCGACCGGTCCCGGTCCCGGCCTCTTCTACGAGGTGACCGGCGAAGCCGTCGACGAGGTCCGTGACCGGATCCACGCCGGACTTGACGCCGGCGCTGACCTCCGGGAATGGGATCTCTCTGCCCGGAACCTTCACATTGAGGAGGCCACCGGGGAACCGGGAGGGTTCACCACGGCCGTCGTAATCGCGGCCTATGGCGAGTCCGAATCGGTTCTGTAGCGGGTCCACCGTCCCGTGCCACGGGGCCGTCGAACGGAGACCGAGTGCGAATCGTCACCGGTGATATCGAGCGTTCGGAGCCGTCCCTTGCGGGTGCCGACGCCTTTTTGAGCCGGGTCTGCGTATATGTATTGACTTCGATGAACGGCAATAATCCGTATGCCGGGCCGCCGGGCGTGACGAACGCGGGCGAACCCGCGCCCGTCGATCTCTCCCCGGAACAAGAACGGCATCTCAGGCGGACGGTGGCGGGAATCGTCTCCCGCACCGAATCGCATCTCCCGGACAGCTACGCCGTGGGCTCCGAGCTCTCCGTCGGCGCCGAGGGGCCACAGGCGACCGTCGCGGTTAATCCGCCCGCCGGCCATCCCGTCTCCGCCGGGTTCACGCCGGACCTCGACGATCTGGACGCCGGCATCGACGATGCCGACGCCGACGAGGTTGCCCGCGGGCTGGCGGCGAGCGCCGCAGTCCAGGTCATGGACGCGATCGGCGACGTGACGCCGACCGCGAAGTAGCGTCGATCCCGAAGCGGTACCGACCGCGAGCCGATGTTCTCGCCGGGCGAGCGAATTAAGTCCGCGTCAGTCGAAACGTGCGGTATGTCCGATCCGGATGCCTCCTCGTTCCTCCAAGCGTCGGCGGCGATCGCGGCCGTCGGCTGCCTACTCGCGACGGTGACGCCGCTCGTGGCCGGTGCGTCGACCGCCTTCACCGGAAGTGTCGTAACGAGCGGGCTACTGGCGACTGTGTTCGCGGGCCGAAGCATCCAGTTGCTCCGCGACCGAGGGCGTGTCAGCCTCCCGCCGGCGACGCTCACGCTCGTCTTCGGCGGCTGGTTCCTCGTCGCGCCGCTCCTGTACGACGTCGGCTTCCTGGCGATCGGCGGGGTCCAGTTGGCCGGGACCCTCGTCGCGACCTTCGGTGCGTATACGGTCGTCGCCGGGCTTGCCGGCGGAGAGTGAGCAACGTCAGGGATTTGGTGAGATCTGCGAGCCGGCAAACTCGGGGAGCCGACACGACCGTACTCACTCGTATTCGATCTTCAGTTCGAGCTCGTTCGCCGCGCCGAGGAGTAGGTCGGGAATCGTCTCGGTCCACACGTCCCCCTTCATCCGGTGGGTGGGGCCCGCGACGGTTAACGCGCCGAGGACCCGCTCGTCGGCGCCGGTCACCGAGACCCCGACGGCCCGCAGCCCTTCGACGATCTCCTCGTCGCCGAACGCCACGCCGCGCTCGTGGACCGCACCGAGCTCCTCGAACAGCCGGTCCTCGTCGGTGATCGTGTTCGGGGTGAATGCGCGAAGTCCCCGTCGATCGACGATCGCCCGTGCCCGCTCCTCGGGCAGTTCGGCGAGGATCGCCTTCCCCGCCGCGACCGCGTGCATCCGGACCCGCTTGCCGACGCCCTGACCGCAAAACGACGGTAACCCCATGCTCTCGCGGCCGAGTGAGCGCTTCCGGATCGGGGATGTCAGTTCCGAGGCGGGAACCTCAGCATCTTTCGAGGCGGAGCCCCCGGCCTCAACGAGCGAGGGCTTCCGACTGGTCGGAAGCACGACGCGAGTAGGCCGGGGAGGAAGCCGACACGGTGGGAAACAGGCAACGTCGTTGCTGCTGTCTGACTCGCTATCCGATACACT
>JAQCNI010000085.1 GCA_028275105.1 Halorubrum sp. | reverse complement strand
GCGCTTCAGGGCTGTCTCTTACCCACAACTCGAGTCAGGATTTTAGCGGAACGGGATCGGGATCGGCGAGCACGACTGAAATCCTCGGTATCTACAGTTTCAGCATCTCTTTGGAACAATTGTAGTGGGCTTGATTACCGACGTTCTGTCACCCCCACAGCCGATATCACTGTCTGAATCGCTTCTCGCCTCGATTTGCTGAGTTCAAAATATCTCTGAGAGCGTCTGACACGTCCGGTTACGACTCCACGAACTTATGGGTAAAAGACAGTGTATGCGGGGAGGAAGGTCCCATTGACAGGACTACACGCGCTGGAACGCACACCGTTGGTCACAACTCGGTGGCAACCTTCGACGGGTCACGCGAAAGGGTATTTCAACCCCGAGGAAACGCGCAACCTGAATATCCCCTTCGGGGAATCCTCGCGCTTTAGCGCGGGGAGGATGTCAAGAGAAGTCCTCGGCGTCGAACGACCGCGGCTCGGGTCCCTGATCGACGAACCGAACCGACCCGTCATCGATGGCAACGAGGGCCGCCACCCCGCCGTACCCGTGCGTCTGGTCGTGACCGCGGACGACGACCCGGATGACGTCGTCGGGAATCGCGACCGTCTCTGACCGCATGAACGGCTGCTCGGAGTGGGCGTGGAGCAGCTCCTGGCGACCGAGCCGCGTCCCGTCGAGTCGCTCGACCTGCCACCAGTTCGCGTAGCCCTCCTCGCCGTCGTCGTCGTGGTGGAGCGTCACGTCGAACGCGTAGCCGCTGTCCGTCGCCTCAAACGCGACGTCAACGACGTTCGCCTCTCGGAGGTCGAGGTCGTCGGTAGCGGGCGGTTCCGATTCGGTTCCGTTGGCGTCGGTGTCGGCTTCGGTACCGGTGTTGCTCTCAGCGCAGCCGGCCAGCGCTACCAGTGTGCCGCCGCTCGCGAGGCCCACCAACAGTCGACGCCGAGAGAGATGACCGCGGTCGACCATAGTGGGTGTTTGGTGGGAAGCGACAAAACCGCTCGGCCGACCGGAGATTCGCGGTGATCGGCCGCAGCGCTGCCCTGACAGCTATCCGTGGTGATGATGCCCGTGCTCGTGACCGCCGGCGCGAGAGAACTGACCCGAGAAGGCCCGGTCGACAACCTCGGAGAGCGCTGGATGGATGTGGACCGCGTCGCGGATGTCCGCAACTGTTCCGGAGCCAGCGGTCATCGCGACGACAACCTCCTCGATCAGGTTCGACGCCTCGGGGCCGATGATGTGACAGCCTTCGATGTTGCCGTCGAGGTCGATGAGGACCTTCACGAAGCCGTCGGCGTGCATCGCGCTGCCGCGGGCCGTCTCCTCGTACGCGTACGTGTTCGTGGCGTACTCGACGTCGGCCTCGCGGAGGTCTTGCTCACGTGCCCCGACGCCGGCGACCTCGGGCGAGGCGAACACCGCGAACGGCATCGCGGAGTAGTCGACCGGCTCCGGCTCGTCGCCCAGCAGGTTCCGGACCACGGCCTTCGCCTCGTGGTTCGCGCTGTGTTTCAGTAGGTACTCGCCGACCACGTCGCCGAGCGCCCACACGCCCTCCGCGTCGGTCCGCAGGTACTCGTCGGTCTCGACGAACCCCTGCTCGTCGGTCTCGACGCCCGTCGCGTCGAGGTTCAGCGAGTCCGTGTTCGGACGCCGGCCAGCCGCGACGAGCAGCTCGTCGCCGGTGACGGTCACCGGCTCGGCCTCGTCGGGCGCGCCGACCGTCTCGTCGCCTGCGCGGACCGAGTTCGCCTCGGGGTACGGGTGCGCCTCGACCGTCACCTCGCCGTCAGCCTCCTCGGCGGCGACGGCCTCGTACCCCGTGTACACATTGAACCGGTCGGCGTAGGGGTCGGTGAACGCCTCGCCGACCTCCACGTCGGCCTCCGGCAGGAGGTGTTCGCGCCGGCCGACGATCGTCACGTCGGTGCCGAACGTCCCGAAGAAGTGGCCGAGCTCGGCCGCGATGTACCCCCCGCCGACGATCACGAGGCGGTCCGGCGCTGTCTCCAACTGGAGCGCCTCCGTGCTCGTGAGGTAGTCGACGCCGTCGATCCCGTCGATCGGCGGGACCGAGGGGCGGGTGCCGGTGGCGACGAGGACGGTGTCGGCCCGCAGTGTGGCGCCCGCGTCGTCGCCCTCAACGATCTCGACCGTGCGGTCATCGACGAACTGTCCGGTCCCCGAGAACAGGTCGTGAGAGTTCGAGGACTCGAGCCCGCGGCGGATCGACTCCGAGCTCCCCGCGACGTCCTCGTTCACCTTCCGGACGATCTCCGCAAAGTCGACGTCAGTCACCTTGGCGTCGATCTCGAAGGCGTCTGCGCCCTCAATCGTCTCTAACACCTCGGCGTGGTACAGCAGTTGTTTCGAGGGGATACAGCCGCGGTTGAGACAGGTCCCGCCGAGCCGCCCCGACTCGACGACCGCGACCGAGTTCCCTCGGCCGGCCATCGCGTTCGCCACGTCCAGTCCCGATCCCGACCCGATGACGAGGAAATCGAACTCTTGCATGGGTCGGTCGACGGGGCCCACGGTCATCAACCCCGGTCCGTCGTGGCGCGAGTCGCACACGATCGCTCAGGATCGGTGTGCGAGTATTCACACGCCGAACGTGGTCACGAGGACGATGGTCCCGACGATCCCGAAGACGACGCCGAGCCCGCGCTCCATGAGTCCGCTCGGGACGTGCTTGCCGACGCGGGCGCCTATCGTTCCGCCGACGATTACGCCGGGAATCGACCAGACGACGACGTACCACACCGGCGTCGCCGCCAGCGCGTGGACGGCGGCCCCGGCGACCGCGGCGATCGCCAGCACGAAACCGACGTAGCGACGGCGACCCGCGGCGGCATCCGACACCGCGCCACGAGCTGGGTCGTCACGATCTCGGGGAGCCCGGCGCTGATCAGCCCCGTGATCACTCCGCCGAGCGCCGCGAGCGCGACGCCCGGCGGGCGCCAGCAGGTTGGGTAGACGAACCGCTCGCCGTCGGTAGCGTTGACAACGGTGGTACCGCACTCCGCGTTCTTCTTTTCGAGGAACTCGCCCTCGCGCTCGCCGGGTTCGGTCTCTTCCGGAGAGTCCGAGTACAACAGGAATCCGCCGAGCACGAACAGCCCGACGCCGACCCCGCCGCGCAATAGCGTGTCTGGGACGTAGTGCGCCGCAAACGAGCCGATCACGATTGCCGGCAACGCGCCGACCAACAGCCACTTCGCGGTCGCGTAGTCGACGACGCCCTGCTTGACATACGACCGGAGCCCGTTGCCCATCCCGACCACTTCAGTCATCAGGCCCGCGCCGACCGCCTGCGCGGGACCGAGCCCGACGGCCAACAGTAAAAACGGGCTAAAAAAAGAGCGCGCCCGAGACGCCGGCCGCGATGGCGATCATCGAGAACAACACTGACGCGGGGAACACCCACCAGTGATCGAGGATTCGATCAAGCGATACCGCCGAGAGTAGCGGCAGCGGGTCGACCCCAGTCGCTAGTACGAGTGCGCCTGACATCGCTTACTCCGGATGGTGAGCGCCGTGTCCGACCCACAGCAACAGCAGGTGGGTCGCGATCGCGAGTGGGAGCCAGCCGACCGGCAGCGCCGCCGCGACGGGATCGACCGCTCCGAAGACGTACGCTGTCGGGAACGCGATCGCCGTCCAGAATGCGACGCGTCGAACGGTTGCTTCTATCCCGCGACCGACCGCCGATCCGGCCGCCGTGGTACAGCTGCGTACCGGCCGATCGTCGCGCAGGCATCCGGGGCCACGACCGTCCGCGTTCGTGTTCGTGCCCACGCCTTACACCGGGAGCAGCGCAATTCCCGCGCCCAGTACGACGCCGTAGACGACGTGGAAGAAGCCGAACGCAGCCATCGTCTTCGGGTCGGGTTCCATCGCGAGGACGATTCGCATCCAGAACATCATTCCGCCGACCATCAGGACGAGCCCAAAGGCAAGCCCCCACAGGACGCTCCCGACGAGGGCCCCGGCGCCGACAGCGAGCCCGAGTGCGGTCGCACCGACTGCGAAGGCAGCCCCCGCGCCGACCCCGTACAGCATGTGGAGCAGCATGCCCTGTTTCATGTACGCCTCGGGCCCCTCGTCGCCGACGTACTTCGCCCAGAGGGCGGCAGTCGGCGGCGGCGAGTCGTCTCCCATCGTCATCATGAACATCGTCATGACGACGGTCGCGATCAGTCCAGCGATTAGTCCGGTGAGTATGCTTACCATGATGTGTAATACGCGCCGGCGAGCCGACGCAGGTTACCTCTAGTAACCCAGATGCGAGACTACCGGATGAAGACGCGCGAACGGACGGGTAACCGAGTTACTGGTCGGTAATGGCTGTCAGCAGTTGCGCTCACAGGTACGACTTCCCGTCCGGCAGTTCGCACTCGTCACCGTGACACCGCGCGGCGTGTTCGACGGCTTCGAGGTCCGGTTCGTCGTCGGTCTCCTCGCTTCGCCACGCGTACTGGACGGTGCGGTCCGGATCGACCACGAAGACCGCCGAACGCGCGACCCCGCGGTGGTCGTCGATCTCGTCGGCGCGCACGCCGTACGCCTCGGCGACACGGCCGTCGCTGTCTGAGAGCAGTGGGAAGTCGATGCGATGCTGTTCGGCGAACGCACGGTGACTGTAGACGCTGTCGGTGGAGATCCCGAGGACGACGGTGTTCTCCAGCAGCGACAGCGCCTCGCTGTCCCGCAGCGTACACATCTGGCTGGTACACACCGGGTGGAAGTCGAACGGGTAAAACACCACCACGACCGCCCACCCGTTGTCGGCGTACTCGGCTAGCCCGTGCGTGTCGATCCGTCCGCCGCCCGCACCGGGAAGCTCGAACGCCGGCGCCGTCTGTCCGGTTTGGAGCATATTTGAATAACGACGGCCGACGGGTATGAGCCTCGGCCGATCGTGTGATATGGTCGCACACACCTCAAAACGCGTCCGACCACCCGAGAGCCGCCGTCAGCATACGGCCGACCTCACGGCCGTGTCTCGGCGTCACACAGTCAGCGGTCATTTATGAATAACCGCGTCATCTCAGGCGTATGACCCTCGCGCTTTCCGTCGAACTGGTGGCGACGATCGCCATCGTCGTCGGGGTCGCGGGCGCCGTCAACGGGGTCGCAGGGTTCGGATTCGCCGTCGTTGGGACGATGGTACTCGCCGCGACGCTCGATCCCGCGACCGCCGTCACGTTCATGATCATTCCGATGTTCGCCGTCAACCTCGCGCTCGTCGGCGATCTCACCCGCGAGGAGCTCCGCACGTGCGGAACCCGATTTGCACCGCTGCTCGTCGCCGCGCTGGTCGGCACTCTTCTCGGGATGGCGCTCCTCGACCGGCTCCCGGAAGCCCCGCTCCGGATCCTACTCGGGCTCGTCTCGCTCGGCTTCGTCGCGACGAATCAGCACACCGTCCCGTTACCGTCCCTCCCTGTCGTGAGCAAACGGGAGTTCGCCGATACGCCGCTCGTTGTGGCGATCGTCGGCGTCGTCTCAGGCGTCCTGTTCGGCGCGACAAACGTTGGAGTCCAGCTCGTCGCGTTCGTTCGGAGCTTCGACCTCTCACACGGGCTGTTCGTCGGCGTCGTCGCGCTCGTGTTTGTCGGCATCAACGGTCTGCGGGTCGGGGCTGCCGGGGCGCTCGGACTGTACCCGGACCCCGGTCTGGTCCTCGCATCGGTCGCCGCCGCGGTCCCCGCCGTCGCGGGTGTCGCAGTCGGAAAACGCCTTCGCGAGCGCGTGAACGAGCGCCTCCGTCGCGGAGTCGTCCTGGGGCTGTTGACGGTCATCGGCGTCCGACTGATCCTCGGCGGCGCTGGAGTCGTCTGATCGCCGGCGACGATACCGCCCCTTCCGCCGTCGTCACCGAGTGAGCTGCCACCGGATCGCCACGGCCGCGACGAACACGGTCGCGAATGTGACGCCGCCCGAGATCAGCGCGCCGCGAGCGCTCGACGCGCCCGTAGTGACGACGGTGGCAGAGGCGCTGCCGCCGGCGAGGACCGCACCGCCCGCTATCCCGCTGACCCCGATACAACAGAGACTCAACAGTCCGACGACCGGCAGCGATCCTAGGAGGCCGTCGTCGCTCATCGCCTCTCCCTCTCGGTCCGGAACGCATCGAGCGCGAGTGACCAGTCGTACTTGCGGTAGCGTATCCGGGGGGTGGCGTCCGGGTCGATCACGCCGTGCTCGCGGAGGAGCGTGCGGATACCCGATCGCCCGCCGAAGTCGCCGCGGTACCACAGGAGGAGGCGCGGCACGCGAGCGGTCCCGTCCTCGACAACCGTCTCGCTTCGTAAGTACGAGGCGGCGGCGCGGTCGAGCTGGTCGTCCACATCGGCGGCGTCGTAGGCCGCGACCGCGGGACAGGAGGCGGCGCCGCAGTTGAGCGCGAAGTGGATTCGAGGATCGGTATCGGCGACGCGGTGCTGACGGACGAACGCCGATGGGAAGGGATTCGGGACGTAGCCCAGCCCGTACTTCCACTGTGAGCCGCGGAGAATCCCGTGTTCTATCTGATCTGCTGTGTTGAATAGCGATCTAATCAGCTGTTATCACGGAGTAGAAGGACGAAGCCGAGGAAATCGATTCTGTCCATGGAAGTCGATCTCCTCGACTTCGTTGAGCAGTGTCGTCGCCTAGTCAAACAAGCGTTGGGAAAGCACGCGGGCGAGCCCGCCGGCGGCGGGTTCGCCTGCTGGAAACACGTTGTGTTACACTGTCTTCGGCTCGAAGACGGCCACAGCTACCGAGAAACGCCGAATCGGCTGAAGTATATGGCCGAGATTCGTGACGCACTCGGCTTAGATCCAGACGATCTCCCAGACTACAGCACGATCTACAAGTCGTTTGATCGGCTGAAA
>JAQCNI010000079.1 GCA_028275105.1 Halorubrum sp. | reverse complement strand
GATCGCTACCGACCGGAGCGCAATCGTGTGTGACATCTGCGACCTACACCCCGTGCGGCCGTCCGGGTACTGATCCGAAGATCAACCGAAGAAAATATCGCCCATGCTCCGAGCCGAACACGTCCTCCGTATCACGCACGTCGTTCCTGACACGATCCAGGACGATCGGTGCTCCACGTCGATGTATGACTCCGCCGTACTGGGCGATCGAGTTCTAGAGGGTGAACTACCCTGATCTATCGCGCTCGGGGCTACTCGCCCCTCGCTTGTTGAGGATGGCGTGAAACCGAAGGTCTCACGGACCATGTAAACGGGCGCTTTGCGCCCGTGAGCAGACAGGGCTTCCTGCTTCTGGGTTGGAATTTATACCCGAAGGCACAGGGATTCCAGACTCCACAGGCGACTTCCCTTCACGGGGGGTTCGGAGTGTCCCGCTCCGACCACATGGACACTCAACCACAATCGACAGTGCGCGCTTGTTTTCGCGCTTGAACACCGTCGGGAGCGTGGTGAGCATCGTACTACCATCGATAAAACGTAGGGTAGTAACTGTGTCGGTAGATTTGTATGAACAACTGATGACGGCGTTGACGAGACGCTTCGCGTCTCGTTCGCGCACGAGAGCTTGCTCTCGTGAACGCTGTATCCCCTCCCTACTCGCTCACTATGCTCACTCGTTGAGAAAGGGGCCTTAGCACCTGTATTCGGGTGAATTAAACGGCACGGTCCGTGCGACCGAAAGACCGGGTTGGTCGAATGAAACTGGGTCAGTTGATATCCCCACATCTCGATCAGGGTCGACGCCGGCTTTTGTCCCGTATCGGCGGTTTATTCCTTCGACGCTCCGCCTCGTTGTTCTCGAAGCGCCTCGTCCCATTCCTCAAAGATTCCACGGTCGCGCATTTCGGTCATCCCGGCGAGCGCGAGCCGAAGCTGAATGCCGATAAGCGGTACGTCGGCGACGGTCACAACGACGTCGGCCGCAAGAACGGCCCCGTCACGAAGGAGTACGTCGACGAGTTCCACTACGTCTCCCGGTGATTTTGATGGGTCCATGTTACTCGGTGAACTCCGGAGCAAAGGAGTATGGCGGCCACGGACCGGTAAACTCGACCGTAACACCCGGCTCTGACGCGACGGTATCGAGTTCAGCTCCGATGGATGCTTCATCTGCGTCGCTCGCAAGCAACGCAACTCGCGCGACCCACTCCTTGTTTTCGTCGTCGAGTCCGCCGATCGCCTGTACGCTCGGGGGTGCGCCGTGCCGTTTCACGTTCCGTGCGATATCATCCAGGTTTGCTTGTAGTCGGTCCCGAAGCTCGCTCTTCCGCGTGTGAAGCACGTCGGTTAGCCGCTGATCATACTGTTTATCGAGCAAAAACTGCGTTCCCTTGCCGCTTTCATCGCGTTGCGCTTCGATTTCTGCCAGTCGGTCATCCTCCTTGCTGACGATCGACTCGACCGTCGACCGGTCCCATGTGACGTGTGCCCGGTACTCCCATAGTCCACCTAGTTGATCGAGCGCCTCACAAATTCGCTCCTCGTTGTCGGCGATCCATTGTCTAACACCCTCCTCGCCGCCCCGAAGGATCACGTCGAACTGGAACGGTAGTGGCGTGCCAAACGTCGACCCGGCGGCATCGATCACGCGCTGGTGTGCGACGAGCCACTGCCGTACTTGGTCGGCATCCTCGGAGTCATATAGCCGTTCACACTGGTGAGTGACCGCCGTAATTCCCCCGTGCGTAATAAGCGAAAGCGAGCTATCGTCGATGCCGTTGACCGCTAACTCGGGACCGTCACTCTCTACCGTATCAACGAGACAATACATATACCGCCCGTCGGAGAGTTCCTCGGACCGGTCCGATGTGGCTGAATCACTCATGTTCATCAGTCGTCCGGTGTAGCTGCGTGAGCGCATCCGCAACGAGGTCACCGAGTTCACCCCGGAACGCATCCACGCTTTCGTCGATTCCCTCCTCACGCTTGAGCCGATCTATCTCCTCGTTGAGACGTTTGAGCTGCTCACCAAGCCGCTCTACCTCCTCGTCGGTAAGGTCTCCGGATTCCATCCGTCTGACAGCCTCCTGTTCGAGCGCGTCATCGACGACCTCGCCCAGTTCAACGTCGCCGTCGACGAGCGAATCGAGGCTATCGACGCCGTCACCGAACGCTTTGCGGCGCACACCGAGACGTTCGAGTCGGACGTCAAGGCAATCCAGCAGGTCGACGACCTGCTCGATGCGATCGACCAACTCAGCGCGGCGATGGCAGCGACGGAAACGTTGTTTGACGACTACGCGGATCGCTTCGCTGACGACGTCGTTGCCATCCAAGACGTCTCCGAACTGGTGGCTGCCATCGAAACGCTCCAAGCGGAGTTCAAAAACGTTGATGCCGCCTTCGAGAGCTACACGCAGACGTTCGACGCGGACGTCGGCGAACTGCGCGCCGAAGTCGCCCAACGGCGTGATGCGTTTGCGGCGACGGCCGATGCCTTCACGGAGTACAATGAATCGTTTCACCGGATGAAAACACGGTCGATGCGTAACAACGTCGACGCGTTCCGCGCGGTCGTCGACGCGTTCAACACTGAGCTTGCCGGCGCGGAAGCCGATTTTGCGGCGTTCGCTCGGGAGTTCTACGGCGAAGACGAGAGCCCCACCGAGACCGACTCCACCGCGACGAACGACGGGGGAGTCGAGGCCGACTCCACCGCGACGGACAACGGGGGAGTCGACGTACCAATTCAGGACTCACCCACTGAGACGGAAGACTCGGATGAACCCGCGGATGAGGCCACGGACGACACGGACGTTCTTACGGCAGATGCCACGGATTCGAGCATGTCCTCCGACGACTCGGACGGCGTGAATGCTGATCCGGTCTCTGACGGATTGGTTCAGTGTCTCGTGTGCGATGAGTATTACCAAGCAATCACCGAGCCACATCTACAGACACACGACATGTCCATCCAAGACTACCGTGATGAGCACGGCGATGATGTGCCCCTCCGACCGGACACGGCAGAATGAGTGACCGCTCGCGCGATCGCAAGGTTCGCGGATCGCAGATTCGGTCCTCACGCGACGAGAAGCAGCAGGAAACACAGGGTACACAGCTCGGCAGCGGCGACACCCACCAGACGACGCGCGCCAGCACGAACATCTCGGATAAGTTCGTTCCCGACGAACAACCGTTCATCGAAACCGACGCGGTTAATCGCGTGAAAGAGCGGCTTGAGCGGTGGATGAGCGTCGATCGCCCGGTACACATCATCGGACCCACCGGCTGCGGGAAAACCGCGCTTGCGATACAAACTGCTCGGGGGCGTGACCGGCCCGTCGTCTGGATAAACGGCGACGCCGACCTGACAACCAGTGACCTCGTCGGTGAGTATGGCGAGAAAGAGCGAATTTCTGAACGAGATAAGTACATCCATAACGTCGTCAAAAGCAAGGATATCATTCGCGATCGCTGGGTCGACAACCCATTAACCCTTGCCGTCAGGGAGGGAGCGACACTCGTCTACAACGAGTTCTCACGAACGAAGCCCGTCGCGAACAACGTGCTGCTGTCGGTGTTCGAGGAGGGTGTGCTCGAGCTCCCTGGCAAACGCGGAGATTCGCGATACGTCGATGTCCACCCGGAGTTTCGGGCTATCTTGACGTCGAACTCCGTGGAGTACGCCGGGGTTCATGAGCCACAGGATGCGCTTTTGGACCGTCTCGTCGGCATCCATATGGATTTCTACGACCACGAGACGGAAGCGGCAATCGTCCGCGCAAACACCGACAAGGCCGACACGGATCAGGTCAACCAGACGGTCACGCTGATGCGGCTCCTCCGTGATCGACTCGACATCAACGTCGGAACGCGCGCAGCGATCATGGCCGTCGAGGGCGCAGGGCCGGCAGAAACCCTCGACGAACCGACATTCACCGATATCTGCGTCGACGTGTTGGCATCAAAGGTCTCGTCTCGCGACGGCATCGCCGAACTTCGTGAGGACGTCGGAGCCACGATCGAGGAGGCCACAATGTCATTCCTTGCGGATCGGCCCGCTTAGCCACTACAATGTCACCACACTCAGACGAGCACACTGACGACGAGGCGGATCAAGAGTCGTCTCCCGATTCGTCTTCCGACGACCCCGCAGCGGAGTCTGAAAGTCCATCTTCGTCCACGGAATCATCTACGGTTGGATTACTCGCCATACAAGATACCGCCCGTAGCGCGGCTAAAAATCTTCTTGAGCATGACTTTGAGGGGATCATTGAGGTATCAATGGCGGATGATGGCGGGTGGCGAACACTCGTCGAAGTCGTTGAGCGTCGCGCGGTTCCGGACACACAAGACATCATTGGTCGGTACGAAATCACACTGGATGACTCCGGCAACGTGATCGGGTACGAGCTCCGCGAGCGGTACCAACGCGGAGACGTCAAAGAAGAGCTGTGATCGGCTGCGTCGCTCACCCGGCCGCGGGCAGTGCCGTTCTTTTCCCGCGGGGGTCATCGTACATCGCCCGTCTGTCGCCGGCAATTCGCTCATCAAAATTTTGGTGACGCGAATCGCTTCCGTCGGCGAGTTCGCTCACCAGTGACCGTCGTTACACGTGAAATCAAGGGGTCGTCGAAACCGGTTGGAACCGTTCGAGTGGTGATACGGTCCGGATAATCGCCTGATGCCGTTGGGTGAGATATAGCGGTAGGGACCTCTATTGAGAGTACTGTGGACCGTTTCTTATGGAGATCACGTTTCATCTCCCTGCCGTACCTCGACAATTCGATAGCTAGTCTAGGACCGACTACATCCACTCCATCTCGTACGGCGTTCGTGACGGGTGGTGAATTCCTCCCACCGAGCGACGGCCACTCACTCGATGGGACCGGTGTGGGAACGGCCCGATGACACCACTCGGTCGCGATCGGCGTCGACGATGATGTCGATGAGACGCCATCGACACTCCGATACGGTTTTGAGTCGGCCCACGGAATCCCCGATGAATGCTGTCCCGACAGTTCGTCCGGGAGAACCCCGAGACGGTCCGCGAGGCGCTCGCGAACAAGGGCGTCGATGTGGACCTCGACCGGCTACTCGCCGTCGACGAGGAGTGGCGCGAGCTCAAACGCCGCGGGGACGACCTGCGTCACGAGCGCAACGAGGTGTCCTCCCGGATCGGCGAGCTGAAACAGGATGGCGAGGAGGCGGCGGCCCAAGCGGCCATCGAGCGGTCCCAGTCGCTCAAATCGGAGCTTCAGGACGTCGAGGAGCGTGCCGAGGAGCTGGAGGCCGAACTGGAGGCGTCGCTGCTGGAGCTTCCCCAGATCCCCCACGATTCGGTGCCGATCGGCGTTGACGAGTCCGAGAACGTCGAACGCCGACGGGAGGGGTTCGACGACCGCCGGGTCCTCCCGGACGAGGTCGTCCCCCACTACGACCTCGGCGAGGAGCTGGGGATCCTCGACTTCGAGCGCGGCGCGAAGGTCGCCGGCGCCGGCTTCTACGTCGCGACGGGCGACGGCGCTCGACTGGAACACGCGCTGATCCAGTTCATGCTCGACGTCCACCGTGAGCAGGGGTATCACGACGTGTTCCCGCCGATCCCGGTCAATTCGGCGTCGATGCGGGGCACCGGCCAGCTCCCGAAGTTCACCGAGGATGCCTATCGCGTGGGGGGGACCAACGAGGAGCCGTACGCCGACGAGGACCTGTGGCTGTTGCCGACCGCGGAGGTCCCCGTCACGAACCTCCACCGCGACGAGATCCTGTTGGGCGAGGACCTCCCGCTGAAATACCAAGCGTACACGCCGAACTTCAGACAGGAGGCGGGCGAACACGGCACCGAGACCCGCGGGATCGCCCGCGTTCACCAGTTCAACAAGGTGGAGATGGTGAACTTCGTGCGACCCGAGGAGAGCCACGACCGCTTCGAGGGGCTCGTCGACGAGGCCGAGGAAGTGCTCCGCCGACTCGAACTCCCCTACCGCGTGCTGGAGATGTGTACCGGTGATCTCGGGTTCACGCAGGCGAAGAAGTACGACCTCGAAGTGTGGGCCCCCGCCGACGACATGGACGAGGCCCCCGACGCGGGTGGTCGGTGGCTCGAGGTCTCCTCCGTCTCGAACTTCGAGGGGTTTCAGGCGCGCCGCGCGGGGATCCGCTACCGCGAGGAGCACCACGAGTCCGCCGAGTTCTGCCACACGCTGAACGGCTCCGGGCTCGCCGTCCCCCGGATCGTCGTCGCGATCCTGGAGTACTACCAGAACCCGGATGGGACCGTGACCGTTCCCGAGGCGCTCCGCCCCTACATGGGCGGGACCGAGGTCATCGAAGGGCACGAGCCGGTCGGCGAGACGAAACTCGGCGAGGGATAGCCGAGTTCTACGCAGCGAAAGGGTTTATTACAGTCGGAAATCAATGTCCGCCAGTTGATGCTCCCCGAGTTTAATATCGTCGGGCAACTATACATCGGCGTCTTCGCGCTCAGTGGTGTCGTCTGTTTTGCTGCCATCAGCCGGGCACGGAAGTTTCAGGACCCCGATGTCCGCCGGGGACTGGTGGGGTTGCTCGCCACTGCCGGCGGGTGGGCGCTCCTCAGAGCCGCCGGGTTCCTGCTCCCCGATCCGTTCCGGGTGCCGGTCTACATCATCGGACTCGCCATCGGGTTCGGTACCGTCTGGATGTGGCTCTACTTCTGTTCCGCCTACTCCGGACGGACGTATCACCGCAATACGTCGTTACGACGACTGATAGTGATTAATTTAAATCTTTACCGATAAGATACGGCCAGATATTCGGTTCGTTGATCGCGCTCAGTCCTCGTAGAAGGTAGTCTTTCAGCGTCGAAAGATCTGGAATGAGGCGGTACTTGAACCATTCTTGGAGCTGGTCCCAG
>JAQCNI010000071.1 GCA_028275105.1 Halorubrum sp. | reverse complement strand
GTCCTCGAATACGTTCCCCAGCGTCGAGTAACGGACCGCTTATCGCTCGATCCCGCCCTGCGCTTTGATCCGCATGATATGCCTGACGTTGAGGTAGATCTCCTCGGGTGAGGTCTCCTCTTCAGGGTCGTACAGGTCCGAAACCCGGTAGAGGATCGCCGAGAGCTGTTTGCTCTCGGAGCTATCGCCCCGGACGTCGCCGGCAACCTCGCGGAGGAAGGCTCCGACCTCCGCTTCGTCGGTGAACTCCGCGGCTGCCTCGTCCGACGCCGAGTCGGGGACGACCGGGTCGACGCCGGCCGCGTCCATCGGGTCCGCCGGGCGGTCGCCGTCAGTTCCGTCCGCCCCGGTCATTCCCCCGAACTCACCTCGCGGCGGCGGACGACGCCGGCGTTGTTCGCCGCGTTCTCGACGAGCACCCGGAACGCGTCGGCGGTATCGCCCTCGCCGAGCACGATCGGCGCGCCGTCGTCGCCGCCGGTCCGCACGTCGGGGTCGAGCGGGACCCCGCCCAGGAACGGGAGGTCGTGGTCGGCCGCCAGCGCCTTCCCGCCGCCGGAGCCGAATATCTCGTGGAACCCGCCGCAGTCGGGACATCTGAACCCGGACATGTTCTCCGCGATCCCGAGCACGTTCGTGTCGTGTTTGCCGAACATCCGGAGTCCCTTCACGGCGTCGTCGAGCGCGACCTCCTCGGGGGTCGTGACGATCACCGCACCCGTCAACGGCAGCGTCTGAAGGATCGTGAGTTGGGTGTCGCCGGTCCCCGGCGGGAGGTCCATCACGAGGTAGTCAAGGTCGCCCCACTCGACGTCCTCGACGAGCTGGGTGATGATCTTGTGGACCATCGGCCCGCGCCAGATCACCGGGTCGTCCTCGCCGGTGAGGAAGTCCATGCTTATCAGCTTCATCCCGTAGCGCTCCGGCGGGACGATCGTTTCGCCGTCGGTTTGGGGCTGCTCCTCGGCGGCGACCATCCGCGGGACGTTCGGCCCGTACACGTCGGCGTCGAACAGTCCGACGCGCGCGCCGAGTTCGGCAAGTCCCGCCGCGAGGTTCACCGCGACCGTGGACTTGCCGACGCCGCCTTTCCCCGAGGCGACCGCGACCACGTTCTCGACGCCCGGCAACACCTGCTCGTCGGTCGAGAGGTCCGTCGGGATCCGGGCCGACAGTTCGACGTCAAGTCCCGTCTCCGATAACGCGGCACGCACGTCCTCCGCGACCTCGCTCTCGTGGGGGGCATACGGCGCGCCGAGCGCCAGCGAGATCCGCGCCGTGCCGTCCCCGACCGTGACGTCGTTCACCAGCCCCAGCGACACGATGTCGTCGCCGAGGTCCGGGTCCCGGACGTCCCGCAGTAAGTCCCGGACGTCGTCCTCGTTCATGGCTCGACCGAGGGCGGAGACGCGAATAAGGGTTCCCCACTCACTCGATCCGCGTCCCCGGCTCCTCGCCCCGAAGGAACGGGTCCAGCCCGTCCACGCCGAACACCGATGCGGGCGCGTCGAGCGCGAGCAGTTCCCGGACCTTCGCCGCCATCCCGCCGGAGACGTCCGTCGCGTCGCTCGCACCGAGGGCGTCGGCGACCGCCTCGAACGAGTCAACCGTCGGGATCACGTCTCCGTCGGCATCGAGGACGCCGGGGACGGTCGAACAGACGCCGACCCGTCGGGCGTCGAGTTCGGCCGCGAGTTCGACGATGATCTCGTCCCCGGAGACGACGGTCACGCCCGCGCCCGCCGTCGCGACCCCGTCGCCGTGAAGCACCGGGACGAACCCCTCCTCAAGTAGCGTTTCGGTCGACCGGATCGGGAGGGCGAGGTCGCCGTCGACCCCCTCGGGCCGCGCCGACACCGATAGGGGACGGACGGGAAGCGCCGACACGCCGCGTTCGTGGAGCCGCGAGATGACCGACCGGTTGAGCGTCGTCATTGCGCCGTGAACCTCCATGGCTGCTTTGGCGTCGTGGGTGCCGTCCACCGTGGAGACCCCGTGTTTGCTGGCCTGATGGTGGCCGAAGCTCCCGCCGCCGTGGACGAGCACGAGCCGGTCGACCGCCCCGTCGGCGAGCGCGCCGGCGACCGCGTCGCAGGCGGCCGATAGCGACGGTCCATCGAGGGTCTCTGGGCGGTTCTTCTCCGTGATCACGCTCCCGCCGAGCTTCATCACGACCGGCGCGCTCCCCGACGTGCCGGGTGCGGACCCCGGGTCGACGGACGCGGTCCGCCGGTCGTCGTCCCCGCCCGTCATGATGCCTCCACGCGGACGCCCTCGGTTGCCAGTTCGGCCCGGAACGCGTCGGCGCAGTCCCGCGTGAACGACAGGGCCGTCGGCGTCTCCTCGCCGGGATCGAGCGCGACGATACACCCGCCGCCGCCGGCGCCGGTGAGCTTTGCGCCGTGTGCGCCGGCGTCCCGGGCCGCCCACACCATGGCGTCGAGCGACCGTGCCGAGACGCCAAGCGCGGCGAGCAGCCCGTGGTTGAAATTCATCAGTTCGCCGAGTTCGGCCAACAACTCCCGTGAGGGTTCCCCGCTCGGCACGGCATCCGCGAGCAAGTCCTCCCCGGTCCGCACGATGTCGCCGATTGACGCCACGGTGTCGGCCGCGAACCCGTGTTCCTCGCGGAGGGCCCTGACTCCGGCGACGAGTTCCGCAGTGTCGCCCGCCCCGCCGTCGAACCCGATCACGAACGGGAGACTCGGCGCGTCGATCGGCTCGCAGTCGTCGCCCTCGACGCGGACCGCGCCGCCTATCGTCGAACAGAACGTGTCCGCTCGTGACGCCTGGCCGTCCTGGACCTCGAACTCCGCGCGGTACGCGCGGTCCGCCAACTCCCGTCTGTCGAGCGGTTCGCCGAGCGCGCGCGTCGCCGCGTCGATCCCCGCAACGACGACGGCCGCCGACGACCCGAGCCCCGCGCCCAGCGGAATCTCGCTTTCGACGGTGATATCGAAGCCGGCGTCGGGCGCGTCCGCCGCCAACCTAGCCTGCCGGACCGCGGCGTCGACGTATCCCATGGCCGCGTCGACGAGCGACGGGGAGACGTCGACGTCGGGGTGCTCGTCCGTCCCGCCCGAATACTCGACCGTGAACCCGTCGAGCGAGAGGTCCTCGGCGGTGACGCGAACGTGGTCGTCAGCGCGTGACTCGACGCTGACCCGGGCACGACGTTCGATCGCCGCCGGAACCGCCGGCTCGCCGTACACCACGGCGTGTTCGCCGAAGAGGTACACCTTCCCCGGCGCGCTACTGACTGACATATGGGTTCCTCATTCCGGGGGTATACAGGCGTTGCGCTTGTCCGGAGGAGGCTTCGGGGTGAATCGACGCGTTCCGTCGCCGGTCATCCCTGCTCCGTGACCCCGACTTCAACGTCGGCTACCGCGTCGTCGGTCCATCAGAGACGTCCATCGCATTTATGGGATGCCGTGGTGTATCAGGACGTATGTCATCGATCGAACTCACGTCGAGCCAGAAGAGCATTCTCACGGCGCTCATCAATCTGTACGGACAGAAGGAGGACGCGGTGAAAGGCGAGTCGATAGCGGATGAGGTCGACCGGAACCCCGGGACGATACGGAACCAAATGCAGAGCCTGAAAGCGCTTCAGCTCGTCGAAGGGGTCCCCGGACCGAAGGGCGGGTACAAGCCGACCTCCACCGCCTACGAGGCCCTCGACATCCAGCGGATGGACGAGCCGGCCGACGTCCCGATCGAGCACGACGGCGAGGAGGTCGCGGGCGTGAACGTCGACGGGATCGACCTCTCGAGCGTCCACCACCCCGAGCTCTGCCGTGCGGAGATCCACGTCCAAGGATCGGTACGCGACTTCCACGAGGGCGACTCCGTCACCGTCGGGCCGACCCCGCTCTCGAAGCTCCGCGTCAGGGGGACCGTCGACGGGAAGGACGACACCGCGAACGTGTTGATTCTCCGGATCGACGAGATGCGCGCGCCCGACGAGAATCCGGCGCACTGAGCGGCGCTCCCCGAACCGATCCGGATAGAGCTTTCATTTCCGTCAACTCCGGCAGCGGCGGCACTCCAACGAAAGCACGCTTCCCCGCGGCTCGTTCGGCGCGTACGCCACCGTGGCCCCCGGCGCGGCCATCGGCCGGTACATCAGCCGGAGCCCGATGCTGTCAGTTTAGTCCGGCGACGCCCCGGTTCCCCGCCGGCGCTTATTTCTCCCGGCGGTACGTGACGAAGGCGAGGTTGCCATCGACGTCCCGGGCCACTTCGGTCCACTCGTCGCGGTCCCGGTCCGGGAATCGCGTGTCGCCCTCGGGACGCTCCGGAACCTCGGTGATGACCAGCCGGTCGGCGATGGGGAGGAACTCCCGATACACCGTCGCTCCACCGATGACGTAGACGGCGTCGACGTCGCGCTCGACCGCGGCCGCGCTTGCCCGCTCGACCGCCTCGTCGACGTCGCCGGCGGCGACGACGTCGTCGGGAAACTGCGGGTCACGCGTCGTCAACACGACGCTCGTCCGGTCCGGGAGGGGGCCGCCGATCCGGTCAGCGATGCTCTCGTAGGTGGTTCGACCGACGACCACCGGATGTCCCGACGTCAGTCGCTTGAAATGGGCGAGATCCCTCGGGTAGTGCCACGGCATCCCGCCCTCGACGCCGATAACCCCGTTCTCGGCCACGGCGGCGACGATGACGAACTTGACGTCCGCCACGCGGGTCCCGTCGCCGGCGCGAACGCCGGTCGCGTCGCCCTCGGTTCCGCCGGCTCCGTCACCCACCATCACTCGGCGACCGCGAACGATATCCCCTCGGCACAGTCGTAATCGACGACCTCGACGTCGTCGTGGGTCAACTCGTCGAGGGGGACGTCGGCAATCTCGATCCGGGGGCGATCGCGCGGCTCCCGAGAGAGCTGTTCGAGCAGGCCGGGCACGTGGTCGTACCCCTCCTTGCCGTCCGGCTCCGTCGGGGCGGCCCCCTCGAGCCACGCCTTGACGTCCAGGTAGTCGCCGTCGTCGTCGACGGCGGCGAGTCGCTCCTGAAGCGTGCCGAGGTTGTCGGCATACCACGCGCCGCGCTCTCCGCGGCCGCAGTAGACGTGTGCGTCGACGACCGTGTGACCGAACGCCCCGACCTCGAACCCGGTCCGCCCCGCAAGCGCGTTCGCGAGCAGAGCGTACGCCGCGATGTTGAACGGGACGCCGAGCGCGATGTCGCCCGACCGCTGGGTGAGGTGGAGGTTGAGCCGGCCGTCTTGAACGTTCACGACGAACGTGTAGTGACACGGCGGCAGGGTCGAGACGGTCGCGTTCGCCGGGTGCCACGCGTTCACGACCATCCGCCGGGAGTGGGGGTTCTCCCGGAGCGTGTCGAGGACGTAGGCGATCTGGTCGAACGTCCGACGCTCGGTTCCGTCCGGCCCGGTCTCGACGGTTACCCATCGGTGGGCGTCGTCGGGCCACGTCTCGCCCGGGAGCCCGCCCGCCTCGTCCGGGATCGGGAACCGTCTCCAGAACCGACCGTACGCGGTGTCGAGGCGGCCATCCCCGTCGGCCCACGCGTCCCAGATCCCCGTCTCCTCGCGGAGGTTCCGGACGTGTTCTTCCCCCGAAAGGTACCAGAGGACCTCGTGGATCAACGAGTTCCAGCGGTACCCGTCCATTCGCTTCGTCGTCAACAGCGGGAATCCCTCCGCGAGGTCGACCGTGTACTGTCCGCTGAACGTCGCGATCGTGTCCACGCCGGTGCGGTTCGGCTTGTACGTACCCGTCGAGAGCGCGTCGTCGACGAGGTCGAGGTACTGGTACATCGTTGTCGGTGTCGCGTCGACCCCGACCGCCCGGCGTCGCTGGTCTACCGGGTCGAACGGTCCGGGGAACGTGAACTACCCCGACCTACCGCGCTCGGGCCTACCCGGCCCTCGTTTGTTGAGGTCGTGGCTTCCTGTTTCTGCGTCGGAACTTGTATCCGGGGTGGACACAGCGTCCACGAGAACGGCGTTCTCGTGCGGCCCATCAGAACCTTCGGTTCTGAGGACGGTTCCAGACTCCGCAGGCGATTTCCCTTTACGGGTGGTTCGGAGTGTCCCACTCCTACCGATTGGACACTCAACCACAACCGACGGTGCGCGCTTCTTGTCGCGCTTGAACACCGCCGGAGACGTAGCGAGCATCGTACTACTTCTTCCGACCCCAGGAGTAGTAAACCTGTTGAAGCGCACGGAAACAACCGAAGACGGCGCTGTATCCCCACCCTACTCCGCTCCCTGCGGTCGCTCCGTGGAGGGTGGGGGATTAACGCCTACATTTCAGCTAAAGGTGGGGGATCCGCGCGTGACCCCTCGGATCGGTCACGACACGGTTCCTCTTCGCCGGATCGGTCACGACACGGTTCCTCTTCGCCGGATCGGTCACGACACGGTCCCCTCTCCCCCGATCGACTCCGATCCCGCTACCCGACCGACAGGAACCGATCGAGCACGCCCCGATAGATCCGCGCCGTGTCAACGAGGCCGTCGACGGCGACCGGCTCCCCGACCGTGTGTGCGTCGTCCTCGATCGTCCCCGACCCGAAGTGGACCGTCGGGATCCCCGCGTCGCCGACGAGGAACCGGGCGTCGCTGCCGGCGTTGCGGACCCGTCGAAGCCCGTCGATGGCGTTAATGCTCCGGTCCGGCCGCCCCGAGTGCCCGCTCTCGCCCGACTCGATGAGTTCCTGCCAGTTCCGGCGACTCATCCGGATTTCGTTGCCGTGCTTACAAACGTACAACTCCAGTTGATCGCGTACCGCGCAGCCGACGCGATGGATCGATCCATCGATAAGCCACGGAACCTCGCCAAAAGCGTGACCGTCAAGTAACGCGACCTCGACACGATCGGTCCGCACCGTCGCAGCGAGTGCGACCGAAGGTCCGGTCATCGGTTACCGTATCGGATACAACGCAGCGATCAGCCGCTTGAACGGTGTCAGCAACGCTAACGCGGAAACGTGTATTACCCAAGATGGCCAGCAATAGCCTGAAATCTGGCGTCCATGTCCGTCGTTTCATCGTGACCGAAGATCGAAACACCACTGTCCCACGCCCGTTTCAGCGCGACCCGATTACGAATCTTCCAAGTTGGTAGTGACTCGCCGAACTGTTTCTCAAACCACTCAACCATGCGGTCGGCCTCACCATCCACTTCGATTCGGTTGATCACGATGCCCACCGGTTCGATATCCACGCCATATCCTTCCTCAAGCTTCTCCATATGATCAAACAGGATGTCGAGCGCGTGCTGGGAGGTAGCTTCGGCCAATGCGGGAATAAGTACATTTCGGGAGGCGAGTAGCGCATTGTCGGTAAGCATCCCCAAGGAGGGTGGGGTATCAATGATGATATAATCGTACGCAGTATCCAATTCATCGAATGCCATCCAGAGCCGTTCTCGCCCTCGCATCGCCGTTTGGAGTTCCGGTTGGGCGTTAAACATGTCAATATGGGATGGAAGGACGTCGAACTCGCCGTGGGGCTGAATTACATCGTCAATCTGAGCTTGATCATCGAGATTGACGAGTAGATCGTATACCGAGGCGCCCGTTTGTGTGTAACTCGCATCGAATCCCAACCCGATCGTTCCATTCCCTTGTGCGTCAAGGTCGACGAACAGAACCTTGTGACCGCTATCAGCGAGTCCTCCTGCGACGTTGATCGCAGTCGTCGTCTTTCCAACTCCTCCTTTCGCGTTCGCAACGGCCAACGTATATGTCATGTTGTAGGTGATGACCTCCGGCTATTATATAATAGGTGGCCTTTCATATCAGCTATACTTTTCGCTTCAAGGATTCGTCTTTGGGTAATCACTCGTGTACGGACGCTTCCGTGCCGGCATACCGGCGGACGCTCGGCCGTGGCGGTGCCAACCCGGTCACACGACGAAGGCCGTATAGAGGAGGAGCAACACCGAAATGATGCTGACGAGTGCCAGCCACCCGACGATGATGACTCCCGCGCGGCGGATATCGAGGTCTTCCCCGCTGAGGACGTTCCCGATTTCCATACCTTGGGCCACGATCAGCCGAAATATAAAACATCGCCCTTCGATCCACGGCTCGGCGGGGTTGAACCGACCTCCCGGTGCGTCGGAGACGGGGCCGGGCGGATGGACGGCGTCGACGCCATCGACCGATCGTGGCGGATGGGTAGGGTTTTCCCGCGGGCCGCCTTGGTGAAAGCCATGGGACGAGACGTTCACAACCCCGACAACCCGCACGTGACGCTTTCCACGAACCACGGCGACGTCGTCGTTGAGCTGTTCGCCGACCGGGCTCCGAGAACCGTGGAGAACTTCCTCGGATTGGCGCGCCACGACCCCGCCGCGAACGCCGACCCCGCGCCCGACACCAACACGTGGGAGGATCCCGAGACCGGCGAGGTACGCGGCGACTCGCTGTACGAGGGGAACATCTTCCATCGGGTCATCAACGGCTTCATGATCCAGGGCGGCGACCCGGTGGAGACCGGTCGCGGCGGCCCCGGCTACCAGTTCGAGGACGAGTTCCACGACGAACTTACCCACGACGGTCCCGGAATCCTCTCGATGGCCAACTCCGGGCCCGACACCAACGGCTCGCAGTTCTTCATCACTCTCGACGGCACTCCCCATCTCGACGGTAAACACGCGGTTTTCGGACAGGTGGTCGAGGGAATGAACGTCGTCGAGGCGGTCGGCTCGCTCCCGACGGATCGGCAGGACGAACCCGAAGAAGCGGTCGAGATCGAGCGCGTCGACGTCGACGACTGATCTCCGGAACCGTCCCCGGAACCGACCCCAGCGTCGCCACCGGCCCCGTTGACGGCGAAGAGACCGGAAGGATGCGGGGGAGAGGTGGAAATGCGCGGAACGACGTCAGTCCGAGACGGTCGTCTTCACGATGCTCACCGGCGCGACCGACTGCCGCGAGACACGCTCGGTGACGGACCCGAGCATCCGGCGGTACTGGCCCGGGCGCGTCTTCGATCCCATCACCGTGAGGTCGATGTCCTCCCCGTCGACGTATTCGAGGATCGCCTCGTGGGGGACGCCGTAGACGAGCGCGGTCTCGACGTCGACGCCCGCGGCGGACGCCCGTTCGGCCACCGCCTCGATCGCCTCCCGACCCGTCTGCTCCAGCGTCTCTTCGGCGCCCTCCGCGCCGCTGACGAACTCGTCGCCGGAGTACGCGTTGATCACTTCGCTGTCGACGACGTAGAGGACGTGAAGCGTCGCGTCGTACCGGTCGGCGGCGTCGATCGCGTGGTCGGTCGCGCGGTCGACGCCCTCGCTGCCGTCCGTGGGGAACAGGACCCGGTCGTACATACCCGACGGTTCGTCCGAACCCGGAATAAAACGTGCGGCGGATCCTTGAATCGGGAGAACGACACCCCCGTGGCGAACGATTCGATGTAGGTCCGGATCGGAAGCGTTCGATTCCCGGGCGTGCGGCGGCGCCGGAGTGGCGTTTTGTGATCGACCGAGTCAGTGTACGCCGGACGTGGAACCGTGATCCACGACCACCGACAACCCGGTCCCCGCGTCGGACGGGTGCCCGCTTCGGGAACCGGCCACCCCCGAACCACGGGCTGGTTCCGTCTCCCGAACGGTTAATTCGTCCGCGATCGGATGTGCGCCATGAGCGTTGCCGCGGACCGGGTGTTCCTGAACGGCGAGATCCACACGCTGACCGACCCCGACCGGACTTACGAGGCGGTCGCCGTGCGGGACGGCGCAGTCGTGCGGCTCGGCCGGACGTATGACGCCGAGTTCCTCGCCGGCGTCAACACCGACGTCGTCGACTTGGACGGCCGGGTTTTGCTTCCGGGGTTCATCGACGCCCATACTCACCTGACCACCGTCGGGCGGTATCGGGTTCATGCGGACCTGTCCACGGCCGATTCGCCGGCGGCGGCCGTCAAACGCCTCGCTGACCGCGCGGACGAGATCGAAGACCCGGGGAACGCTGCGGCCGACGACGTGGGGGATGCCGCCGATGCCGCGGCCGAATTCGTGCTTGGCTACGGCTATGACGAGTCGGCGTGGGCGGACGAGCGGTACCTAACCCGGGGGGACCTCGACCGGGTCTCGACCGAGCGCCCGGTGGCCGCGTTCCGCGAGGACATGCACGTGGCCGCGGTCAACGGGGTCGTCCTTGACCGGTTCGCCGACGCGCTCGCGGCCGTTCCGGACGGGATGGTACCGACCGACGACGCCGGCGAGCCAACCGGCGTCCTCCTCGAGAGCGCGATCGACCCGATATACGAGGCCGTCGAACCCGGACCGGCGGGGGCCCGAGCGGCGGTCGAGGCCGCGCTCGAACTGTGTGCCGAGCGGGGGATCACGGGTTTTCATGACATGGTGCGGGACTCGCACGCTCCGCGGGTGTACCGCGAACTCGACGCGGCCGACGAGTTGACCGCCCGCGTCCGAATCAACTACTGGACGGACCACCTGCCGGCACTCCGGGAGGTCGGACTCGGGACGAACGACGGGTCCGCGTTCGTCAAGATCGGCGCGATCAAGTCGTACACCGACGGGAGCTTCGGCGGGCGGACGGCGAGACTCGCCGAGCCGTACGCCGACGCCCCCGCGGAAACCGGGCAGTGGGTCGTCGGACCCGACGAACTACGGGACGCAGTGCGGGAAGCGACCGGCGCCGGCTACCAGTTCACCGCCCACGCGATCGGTGACGAGGCGATCGCGGCGGTCCTCGACGCGTATGAGGACGCCGCGGGTGGCGGCGACGACGACGCGGCCGGCGACGACAATGCGGCCGGCGACGAGAAATCCGATACCGGGTCTTCGGGGAGTCGACATCGGATCGAGCACGTCGAACTCGCCGATGATGACGCGATCCGGCGGATCGCCGACGATGACGTCGTCGCCAGCGTCCAGCCGAACTTCCTCAAGTGGGCCGGCGAGGACGGCCTCTACGAGTCCCGACTCGGTGCGGAGCGGACGGCGACGACGAACCGCTACCGCGAGCTGCTCGACGCCGGCGTCGATCTCGCGTTCGGGTCCGACGGCATGCCGATGGACCCGTTATTCGGCGTTCATCACGCCGTCAACGCGCCCACCGAGTCCCAGCGGCTATCGGTGACGGAGGCGCTGCGTGCGTACACCCGCGGCGCGGCGTACGCCGGCTTCGACGAGGACCGACTCGGCACCGTCACCCCGGGAAAGCGTGCCGACTTCGTCGTTCTGGAGCGGTCACCGTGGGACCACGCCGGCGGGATCCGCGACGTCGACGTCGCGATGACCGTTGTTGACGGCGCGGTCATCCATGACGGACGCTGACCGGACCGCCCACGAGGGACGCTGCTCAGTGAACCCGTCCCCGCGATCATTGCGGGAAACGATCGTTATTAATCGTGTTAGAACGTGGGACCGGTATGGCGGAGATAGCCATCGAGTACGCCGCTGGGAACCGCTTACGATCGGAAGCCGAAACGGCCCGACGCCTGATCGACGCATACGTCGGCGACCGTGCCGAAGTCGACCGCGTAACCCTCTCACCCTCCACCGAGCCGGTGTTCTGCGTCAGCGTCGAGGGCGACCGGATCTGGTGTACCGACCCCCGCGAGTGGATCGACGCGATGGACGCGGTGTCGGCCGTTCGGCGGCGCCTCACGGAACTTCGATAACGCCCGGCCACGGACGCGTCGATCACGCCGGCTACTCGGCGGCGTGGTCTCGGACGAACGCCCGGAGCAGTTTGCCCGCGACCGCCGCCGCCTGTCCGTCGTCGCGGTCGTTCACCTCGACGACGTCGAACCCGTCGGAGTGGGGAGCGACGGCCCGGACGAGGTCCCGAACCTCCCGAGGTTCGACCCCGAACGGCTCCATGGTTCCGGTTCCGGGCGCGAACCCGGGGTCGAGGCCGTCGACGTCGACGGAGAGGTACGTCGACTCGTCGGCGAAACGGTCGGGATCGAGGCCGTCGAGCCACGTTCGCGCGTCCTCGGGCGCGACGACCTCGACGTCGTCCGCGGCGGCGCGCTCCCACTCCTCGGCCGATCCGGTGCGGGCCCCGACGACGACCGTGCGGTCGGCAACGTCGAGCGCCCGACGGACGACGCAGGCGTGGCTCCACGGGTTGCCGTCGTACGCTTCGCGCAAGTCGAGGTGGGCGTCACAGACGACGAGCGTGTCCGGGTCGACCGCCTCAACGCCGGCGAACGTGACGGTGTGTTCGCCGCCCACGAGGAGCGGGACCGCGTCGTCGAGAACGACCCCGCGGAGTTCGGCGGCGAGGTGGTCGAGGTATTCCCGGACGTCGTCCCACGGTCGGACGTCGCCGGCGTCGTGGACGCCGAGTGCGGAGAAGTAGCTCCCCGTCCGACGGTCGTAGTCGTCGTACGTCTCGGCGAAGCGCCGGATCCGGTCCGGTCCGAACCGCGTACCCGGCTGAAAGGTGGTCGTGGCGTCGAGGGGGGCGCCGACGACCACGTACGAGGCCGCGTCGCGGTCGGCGGTCGCGCCGGGGAACATCGGCCTCGATCCCGGCTACCCGACGACCTTGCGCTGGCCCTCGTACGCGAGGTACTCGATGGTGTCGTCGGAGGTGAAATCCTCGTCCTCGGGGATCCGCATCGTGAACGTTTCGTAGGTGTCGAGGTCCATCACCTGCGCGTCGTCCCCGGAGACGGAGACGACTTGTCCCTGTTTCCGCTGGATGATGGGTACCCACACCTTCGCGTCGACCGGCTGCGAGAGCGAGCGTTTCCTGTCGTCAAACACGCCTTTCCCTTCGACGCGGGCCTTGGCGCTCCCGTGTTTTCCGGGTTTGGCGGTGCTGTAGTGATCGATCTCGCAGGGCGAGCTGTCCATCATGACGTAGCTCCCCTCCTGGAGTTCGCGGACCTGTTTCTGCTCTCGCGGCATGGAAGATAATTCCCGCGGACCGCGTATAAACGGTTTGGAACGGCGGCGTGGCCCCGGGAGCCTCGTTCCTCCGCCGATCATCGGTCGCCCGGTCGACGTCCGCCGTCGTCACCGACCATCCGCCGTCGACGTCCGCCGTCGTCACCGACCGATCATCCGCCGTCATCCGCTGGCTCCGGCTCGTCGGTCTCGTCCGGGGGAACGAACTGACCGGTGAGCGCGTAGCTGACGAGGAACATCGCGATGAACCCGACGCCGACTGCGGCCGTCGTCCGCACCACGAACGGGAAGTCGACCCACTGGAGGTAGCGGTCGACGACGGCGATGACGACGATTGCGACGACGATCGTCTTCTGCTCGTCGGTCGGGTCTCGGACCAGCCCGACGAGATCCGACTTGATCTCCTCAACGAGCCCCATCTCAGGCGCCCTCCCCCTTCCCGTTGACCGCCGCGACCCGCGGCTCGATGACGCGGCTCACGCGGTCAAGGCCCTCCTCGAGCTCCGGCGTCGGGAGTCCGAACCCGAGCCGGAACCGATCGGGGAACCCGAACAGGTCGCCAGGCGCGAGCACGACGCCCGCGTCCTCGACTACCGTCCGACAGAACTCCCGCCCGTCGGTGAATCCGTCGGGGACCGTGGGGAACGCGTTGACGCCGACCGGCTCGTGCCAGTCGAGCCCGTGCCGGTCGATCCAATCGGTGACGCGATCGCGATGCGTGTTCGCCAAGTCGCGGTTCTCCGAAAGGATCCGGTCCTCGCGCCGACCGAGTGCCTGCTTCGCGACGTGCTGGCCGATGAGCCCCGGCGAGATGGTGGTGTAGTCCTTCCACTTCCACGCGCGCTCGACGACCGGCTCCGGGCCGGCGAGCCAGCCGAACCGGATCCCGGCGAGCCCGTACGCCTTCGTGAGGCTCGTCGTCGAGATTCCATGCGCACCGAGGCTCGCGACCGGCGGCTGGGGGTCCGTGGACAGCAGCCGGTACACCTCGTCACACAGCAGGTACGCGTCGTTGTCGGCGGCGACGTCGTACACCGCGCGGACACGCTCCGCGTCATGATATCGGCCGGTGGGGTTGTTCGGGTTGTTCAGGACGACGACGGCGGTGTCCTCGCGGATCGCGTCATCGATGGCATCGGGGTCAAGCCGCCAGTCCGGCGGCGAGAGTTCGACGCGGGTCACCTCGCCGAACGCCTCCGGGACGGCGTGGAGCGCCTGATACGTCGGGGTGACGACGACCGCATGAGTGCCGGCCCCGATCCCGTCCTCGCCGGGGGGTGCGTGGTCGGTCACCAGTGACAGGAACGTCAGGAAGTTGGCCTCCTGTGTGCCACACGTGAACAGGACCTCGTCCGCACTCCGGCCGTAGCGGTCGCCGACCGACGCACGGAGCTCCGGGTCGCCGTTCGTCGGGATCACGTACCCCAATTTGCCCGGGTCGAGGTCGAACCGGCTTGCGTCAAGCGACCGGATCCCGCTCTCGGCCAGCATGATGTCGGCCTCGTGTTCGTACTTCGCGAACCACCGTTCGAGGCCAAAGGGCTCAATTCGCATGTCCCTGCGTCCGGACGGCGTGAGGTTAGGTGCTACGGTCCGAGCATGTTGCGGTGGCTGGCCGCGGGAGTGGCGGACTTCGGGCGTGACGGACCGTGACGATGGGATGGAAGGGTGGCGAGGGCACGTATAGAACCGATGATTGAGGTGATATTCAATATCAACCCATTTCAGCAACGCTAACGCAGGAACTGCCGACGAGTGGTCGGATCCGCCGCCTTCGCATGTGAGTGGCTCGCTCGGACGCTGCCGATCCGCCCCCCCGAAGCGGCGGCCGAGCGCGACCGGCGCGACTCGATGGGGACCGGGACCGCGTCTCAGAACGTCGAGACGTTACCCTCGATGACGCGCCGCGTCACGCCCGTCACGTCGGCGAGCTCATCGTCGAAGATGGCGACGACGTCGTCCTCGATGGCCGACAGTTCGACGCCGTCCTCGGTGACGATCTGGGCGTCGGCGACGTGAGGCTCGTCGATCGGCCGGCCGATCTGCGAGAGCAGCCGGACCTGAAGGTCGCGGATCCCGTTGACCTCGTCGGTGACCGTCTCCGCGATGTGCGTCGACAGGAGATTGTAGATCTTCCCGATGTGATTGACCGGGTTCTTCCCGGAAGTCGCTTCCATCGACATCGGCCGGTTCGGGGTGATGAGCCCGTTCGCGCGGTTCCCCCGCCCGACCGAGCCGTCGTCGCCCTGCTCGGCCGAGGTGCCGGTGACGGTGAGGTAGATGGACCCCTCGTCGTAATCGTCGGCGGTGTTGACGTCGACGTGAACCTCGCGGTCGGTGTGGCCCTCGGCGAGGTCGGTGACGAACTCGCGGACGCTCGAAACGGCGTCGTCGTAGTCGTCGAGGTCGCCGACGTACCGGTCGACCATCGCCGCCGCGACGGTGATGTCGATCCGGTCGCCCTCGCGTTTCCCCATCACCTTCACGTCGGGGCCGAGTTCGGGGTGATCGGCGTGATAGGTCGTGTTGAGCTCGCGTTCGGCCCGGTGGACGACGGTCTCGGTCTCCGTCAACGGTGCGTGCCCGACGCCGTAGGAGGTGTCGTTCGCCATCGGGACCTCCTGAGTCTCCTCGCCGAAGACGTCCTGGAGGTCGCCCGAACCCTCGCCGAGTCTGACGTTGACGACGACCTCGGTCCCGTACTCGAGTTCGGGGAGCGTCTCGCCGAGGTAGTCGCGGGCGGCCGCCAGCGCGGTCGAGTCGACCGGTAGCTGTCGGCCCTCGTACTCCTTCGTCGCGCGGCCGACGATGAGGATGTAGATCGGCTCGACGACCTCGCCGCCGCCGAATGCGGGGGCGGCGCGGCCGGCGACCAACTGCGTCTCGTCGGTGTTGTAGTGGAGCACCTTCCCGACGCGGTCCAGATACAGCCGAGAGAGCGCCCGCGACACCGACTCGGCGAGGCCGTCACAGATCGAGTCCGGGTGGCCGACTCCCTTCCGCTCGACGATCTCGACCGACTGGTCCTCGACCGCCCGCCGATCGAGACGGCTAACTCGGATGTTTCGACTCATTGGCATGGGGTACCCCCCCGGCGAAAGTATAACTTGCGGAAACCATCCGGGGTCGTATTATGTCTCATGGTAATCCGCCTATCGGACTGCCTCGTACGCCTCGGCCATGATCGAGACCGCCTCCCGGAGGTCAGACTCGTCGGTCGCGTACGAGATCCGCGCGGTACCGCGCCCGTGTTCCCCGAACGCGTCGCCGGGGACGACGATCACGCCACGGTCGAGACACGCCCCGACGAACCCCTCCGGTACCCGCGGCATCGCGTAGAACGCCCCGCTGGGGGCTGGACACTCGATCCCGGCGTCGGCGAGCCCGTCGAGCAGAATATCCCGCCGGCGCTCGAACGAGGCCGTCATCTCCTCGACGACGTCGTGATCGCCACGCAGTGCGGCCTCGGCCGCGTACTGGGCCGGGGCCGACGCGCAGGCCTGAGCGTACTGGTGGACGCGGAGCATGCGGTCGACGCGCTCCGCCGACCCGTACACCCAGCCGAGCCGCCAGCCCGTCATCGAGAACAGCTTCGAGGCCGAGTTGACGACGACGACGCTGTCGCCGTCCGCGAACTCGGCCGGCGAGTAGTGGTTGCCCTCGAACAGCGTGTACTCGTACACCTCGTCGGAGAGACAGAGGACGTCGTGTTCGTCGGCGATCCGCGCGAACGCGCGGACGTCGGCCTCGGAGGAGACCGCCCCGGTCGGGTTCCCCGGCGAGTTGACGACGAACGCCGCGGTGTCGTCGGTGATCGCGGCCTCGATCGCTTCGGGATCGATCGTGTCGTCGTCGCGGAGCGGGACCGGGACGGGGTCGGCCCCGGCGAGTTTCGTCAACGCGTCGTAGGAGACGAACCCGGGGTCGGGGACGATCACCTCGTCGCCGGCGCCGACGTGCGCCTCCAGGGCGATATGGAGGCCCTCGCTCCCGCCCGCGGTGGCGATGACGTTCGAGGGTTCGAGGTCGATCCCCTGATCGCGTCGGTGTTTCTCGGCTATCGCCTCCCGCAGCGGGGCGATCCCCTTGTTCGCCGTGTAGGCGTCGGCCTTCCCGGATTGTATCGCGTCGATCGCGGCCTGCCGGGCGTGGTCCGGCGTCGGAAAGTCGGGTTGGCCGATCCCGAGGTTTATCGCGTCGTCGCCGGCGGCCTCGAACACCTCGCGGATCCCGCTTATCGAGATCCGCTCGACCCTGTCGGAGAACTTCGGCATGCTGTATCGAGGGGGCCGCCGTGAGTTAGTTCTTGTTACGGCGGCGGGCGCGAAATATGTAACCGGCCGCCAAGGCGACCGCGCCATCGCCAGGACGACCGCGCTACCTAGGGCGACCGTGCTACCGTGAGGTACCCGGTATGGCCGACCCCGGCGGTGGACGGTCGCGAACCCCGTTCGGAGAAGTCCATCTCGCGCTGGATCGTCTCCAGCGTCTCGACTTCCGTCAGCCCGGCATCCCGGGCGGCCATCGCGGCGTCGCGCGTCCCCTCGACGAACGGGGAGTAGACGGCCACGAACCCGCCGGAAACCGTCAGTTCCGTGGCCCGGTCGACGACCGCGGGGGCGTCACCGGTGTCCAGCGTGAGGACGTCGAACGGCTCCCCCCCGGCGAGCTCCTCGAGCGCCGCGGTGACGTCGCCGGTCCGGACGTCGACGCGGTCGCTCACCCCCGCCGTCCGCATGTTCTCGCGGGCGACGTCCGCAAACTCCGGGTCGACCTCGTAGGAGGTCACGTCGGCGCCGGCCCGGCCGAGGAACGCGGCAAGGATTCCGGACCCGGTTCCGACGTCGAGGACGCGGTCGCCCCCGCCGACGCCGGTCAACCCCATCACGAGCCCGATATCTCGAGGCATCATCGGGGCGCCGGTCCGGTCGAGGTGCGCGAACAGGTCGGGCCCGCGGAGCTCGCGGACCGCGAACTCGGTGCCGAGATGCGTCTCGACGGTGTCGCCGCCGGCGACGTCCGCGGGCACCTCCAGCACGCCGAGGTCGGTGCCGAACTCCGTTCCCGGCTCCAGGAGATACTCCCGGTCCCCGTGGACCAGCAGGTACGCCGTGTCGGTCACTCGAGGTCCGCGATCGCGGCCGCGAGGTCGCCGTCTACCGCCTCAAGCGCCGCACGCGCCTTCGACTGGGGAACGCCGGCTCGCTCGGCGACGAGCGCAACGTCGTCGTCGGGGATCCCGGCGTCGGCCTCCCCGTCGGCTCCGACGTCTGTGGATCCGTCCCCGGCTTCGACGGCGGTCGCGTCGCCGCCCGCCCCGGCGAGGGCGGCGTCAACTTTCTCGGGGTCGCCGACGATCTGGTACGTCTGTTGGCCCTGCGCGTCCATGCGGGTGACCTGCGGGCCGTCGAACACGAGGTCGCCGTCGGCCGTCTCGACGACTACCCGCTCGGCGTCGAGCTCCTCGACGTCGATCCCCATCTGTTCCATCATCTGTTTCATCTTCCGCGGGTTCATGCCGCCGCCTCCAAACATGCGAATCGATTCGGTCGCGCAGTACAAAAGGGTGGTCACACGGTCCGACGGCGGACGATCGTTCCCGGCCTCGGGACGGCCGTCGGGACGCGATAGGTGGTTTCATATCGCTCGGCTTCCACCCGCCGACATGTATCTCGCGGACCACACGTGGCCCGAACTCGGCGATCGCCTCGCGGCGGAGTCGACGGCGATCGTCCCGCTCGGCTCGACGGAACAGCACGGGCCGCACCTCCCGGTAGCGACCGACCACTTGATAGCCGAGGCGCTCGCGACCGCGGCGGCCGAGGAGACGGGGTTCCCCCGGACCCCCACGGTCGACATCGGCGTCAGCCCCCACCACCGACAGTTCCCCGGGACGATGTGGGTCGACGCCCCGGCGTTTCGCGACTACGTGGAGAGTTTCACCCGCAACCTGGCGTACCACGGGATCGACCGCGTCGTGTTCGTCAACGCCCACGGCGGCAACGTCGCGCACCTCCGCGAGGTCGGCCGGCGGCTCCACGAGGACGGGACGATGTACGCGATCGAGTGGATGTGGGACGAGTCGATCCCGGAGCTCGTCGACGAACTGTTCGCCAACAACGGTCCCCACGCGGGACCCAAGGAGACGGCAATGATCACCCACATCGCGCCCGAACTGGTCGAGAGCGACGAGTTCGCGGCCGCCAGGGATGAGGGGCTCGTCGACGTCGAGGCGTCCGACGCGCGCGTCCACGGGGCTCGGACGTTCTACGACTCGATCGACAACTCCGCGAACGGGGCGTTCGGCGACCCGACCGACGTCACGCCGGAAAAGAGCGAGCAACTGTTCGAGGCCGCGTCGGCCCAACTCGTCGAACTCCTGGAGTGGCTCGACGAGCGCGAACTCGACGCGTTGCTGCCGGCGGACCGCGTGGCGTAGTCCCGGGAGCCGCGGCCGACGCGATCGACTCCCGCGGTTCGTGTCGGCATCCCAGAGGCGAACTCCGCTACTGGATCCGTGACCCGAGCGCCCGCAAGAAGTGGCTCACCAAGCGGGCGGTGATCCGCGAGGTGAAGTCGACGTTCGACGACGCCGGGGTCGGGATCCCGTTCCCGCAACGCACGCTCGGCAGCCGTGATGGTCAGCCGGAATCGGCGGACGGGATCGACGGGGCCACGCCGACCGAGTCGGCCGATCCGCGCGACCAATCGGGGGCGGAACCGACCGACTGACCGCCGGCGGTTTACCGCGGGGAGGAAGTCAACGGCCGTCCCCGATCCCGTCGATCGGTTCCAGCCAGTCACCGATCCGATCCCGTCGGTCGTCGAGGAGAGGAAATCGTTCGTCGCGGCGACGCTCCAGCCAGCCGAGGAGCCGTGCGGCCCACCGGAGTTTGCGCGCCTTCATCGGGTCGACCGACGGGTCGTCGAACGCCCAGCCGAGGAAGGTCAGCCGTCCGGCGCCGACGTGGTCGGCGAGGAACGCTGCCCGGTCGCCGTCGGTGAACCCGCCGGCGTTGTGAACGGGTCCGACCGGGGCGGCCTGGGTCGTCGTCAGGGTCCACTCGTCGTCGAACCGCGGAAGCCACTCCCGGACGGCGGGGACGTTGTCGCCGTGGGCGTGGGCCGCGACGGGGACACCCCGACCGGTCAGTTCGGCCGCAGTATCCGGATTCTTGTCGAGGTCGGTCACCAGACAGTCGACGTCGACTCCCGCGTCGCGGAGCACGTCGGCCGCCGTCGACGCCGCGACCACGACGTCGGCGTCGCGGGCCCTCTCGAGTTCGTCGGCGAGACACGGCGCGGCCCCCGCGATCGCGACGGTTTTTCCCCGCCAGTCGCCGAGCCGGTCGAGCGGAAACGGAGTCGATAGCTCCGCGGCGACGTCGCGGGCGCGTTCATCGGCCGTCCGGCCGAAGCCGAAGTCGGCCAGAATCGCCTCGTACGCCGGTTCGAACGTCTCGAAGTTCACGTGAGACACCCCGGCCCCGGAATGGGAACTGCGCGCGACTCGAACGCACGGAGCCACCGCTGATGGGCACCGAGCCGCCGCTGGCCGGTCGTAATACGGTATGGGCCGGAGTGGCACAGAGTACCCCTACCCGCATGCCCCTCCAGCGTCCGGTTGAACCGTTGTCTATACGAGGGCATAAACTTTCTCTTACTTTCGGTGGAGATTGACTTCCCGAAGCGCGTCGGCGAGGGAGGTCGAGACGTCGGCCACCGCCGTTTCGACGGCAGCCAGCGCGTCCCCCATCCCGACGAGCAGGCCC
>JAQCNI010000065.1 GCA_028275105.1 Halorubrum sp. | reverse complement strand
GTGGCTTAGCTGGACATAGCGCCGCACTCATAGGGTTCGGAGATTCGGTGCGGTGACGCCTTGGAAGCGTCCGCGTCCTTCCCGTGGCTCCGCCGAGCCTCGGACCTGGGACATGCGGAGATCGTGGGTTCGGAGCCCACCCCGGCCATACAACGACTCGGTGAGAATCCGATGTGACCGATGCGTGCTATTTCTGCTGCGTACGTCTCTGGCACGTATTCGGCACAACCTACGGTTCTTGATCGATATTCTCACGACGAACGGCGACGTTTTATGAGTTGCCTGCCGAAGAACGTGGTACATGGAGGTGATAGACCGTCCGTCGGCCGGGCCGGCCAGCGTCGCGGTCGTCGGCGGCATCCACGGTGACGAGCCGGCGGGCGAGCGGATCGTCCGACGGCTCGCAGAAACGCTCCCCGGCGAACGGGAAGCGGCGGGCGCCGAAATCGACGAGGACGAGTCGCGGGGAACGATACGACTGATCGTCGCCAACGAGCCCGCGCTCGCGGCCGGAACGCGCTACACGGACACGGATCTGAATCGGGCGTTCCCCGGCGATGCCGACGGCGAGGAGTACGAACGCGCGCTCGCACCTCGACTGCGAGCGGCGGTCGAGGGGATGGACGCCGTCCTCGCGATCCACGCCTCACACAGCGCGCCGCCGCCGTTCGCGATCTACAGCCGGCTGACGGACTCGGTCCGACGGACGGTGACCGGGATGCCAGTCGACTACGTCCTCGACTCCGGCAGGCTCCGCTCAACGACGCTCGATTCGGTGGTCGACCACACCGTCTCGGTCGAGGTCGGCCGGCAGGGCAGCGAGGAGGCGGCCGAGTTCGGCTCCGAGGCCACCGTGGCGTTCCTCCGGGCGCACGGCGCGATAACCGACGAGGCGCCGACGTTCACCGAGACCACGGTGGTCGAGGGATACGAGGAGGTTCCGAAGGGTGGCGGCGAGCCCCACGTCCACTACGCGAACTTCGAGGAAATCCCCGCCGGGGCGGTGTTCGCCCACGACGACGTGTACACGCACCGTGTCGAGGAGGCAGGAGTCGTCCCGATCCTCGCAAGCGAACAGGGCTACGACGACATCTTCGGAATCTACGGGCGGATCACGGGAACGCTGGAGCCGCCGGAAGACGGCCTCAGTTGAAGCCGCCGGCAACGATGGCGGCCGAATCCCGCCTCAGGGATGCGCGTAGTACGCGACGAGGTCCTCGTCACCGTCGGGACCGTCCGGCTCGTCGGTGGCGGCCGCGTCGAACGTGTCGAGGCGCACGAAGCCGACCCGCTCGAACTGAACCACCGTGTCGACGTCGACCGCGGCGACCGCGGGTTCCGCGTATCCGCGGACGTTGCCCTCGACGGTTCGCAACAGCGTCCGGAGGGACTCGTCGACCGGCACCCAGTGGACGACGTTGACGTCGCCCTCGCGGACGACGTTGATGTCGGCGTCGAGGAACGCGAGCGCGTCCCCGTCGTGCCGGACGCAGCCGAACCCCTTCAGCCAGACGCGCTCGCCGGCCGGCGGGAGGTCCGAGGATTCGACGACCACTCGCCCGGCGGGAATCGTGCGGTCGCCCCGGTCGGGATGGTCGGGGTGTCGCGGCGGGTGGCCGGCGTCCGGGGCCGAGGCGTCGTCGACGACCGGGAGTTCGACGGCCGGGTCGTCCTCACGGTCGCGGACCAGGAAGTAGCGGTTCGCGTCGTCGTCGACGCGGTCGCGGTTGTTCGCGTACACCGACGACATCGCGAGGTCGACGTCCGACGTCGACATCCCGAGTTCGGTCATCGAGTCGACGAGCGCCGCCCCCCGGATCCCCCGTCTGCGGACCGACCGGATCGTCGGCGCGTGCGGGTCGTCCCAGCCGGCCAGCTCGCCGGCGTCGATGAGCGCCTTGATCGTCGACGTGGAGAGGTCGACGTCGTACTCGTCGAGTTGGACGTGTCCCCAGTGGAGCACCTCGGGGTACTCCCAGTCGAAGTAGTCGTAGACGAACCGCTGGCGTTTCGCGGAGTCCTGGAGGTCGATCCCGCGGATGATGTGCGTGACGCCCGTGAGGTGGTCGTCGATCCCCGACTGGAAGTCGAGCATGGGCCAGCATCGGTAGTCGGCGGCCGTCTCCCGGGGATGGGGCGTGTCGATCATCCGGAAGGCGACCCAGTCGCGCAGCGCCGGGTTCGGGTGCTCGATGTCGGTCTTCACCCGGAGGGTCATTCCCCCGGCGTCGTACTCGCCGTCGACCATGGCCTCGAACTCCTCACGGACGGTGTCCGGGTCCGTGTTGCGGTTGGGGGAGGGCTCGCCCGCGTTCTTTAGCTCGGAGAACTCCGCGGCGGGCAGGTCGCAGGTGTACGCCCCGCCGCGGTCGATCAGTTCCCGGGCGTGGTCGTAGTACGTTTCCAGACGGTCGGACGCGCGGATCACGCGGTCGGGCTCGAAGCCGAGGTACTCGATGTCCTCGAGGATGGCGTCGTACGCGTCCAGGTCCGGCCGCTTCGTCTCCGGGTCGGTGTCGTCGAACCGGCAGATGAACGCCCCGTCGTAGCGCTCCTTGTACGTCCCGATGACCGCGGGCATCCGTGCGTGGCCGATGTGCCACGGCCCGTTCGGGTTCGGTGCGGCCCGCATGACCACGGCGCCCTCCTCGGCGTTCGGGAGGTCGGGGAGAACGTGCTCGTCCGCCTCGTCGTCGGCGTCCAGCTCCGCGAGCCGCTCGGGCGCGACCGCCGCGAGCCGCTCGCGGCGCTCCGACTCGGCCATCCCGGCCACGTCGTTCACGACCGGCGCGACCACCCCGGGGATCGCGTCGCCGTGCGGGCGGAACGCGGGGTTCTCGCCCATCAACGGGCCCATGATCGCACCCACGTCCGGGTCACCATCGTGTTTGAGCGCGTTGAACAGCGCGGCCGCCTCGGCCGCCGCTTCGACCCGCTCGCGGAGTTCGTCGTCCATATCCGGGGGTAGTCGGGGTCGGCTCAAAAACGCCGCGGAACCGACGGCCGGTCGAAACGCGGAGTCGAGTGCCGGCCCGGCGGTTGGATGCCGAAAGAACGTGAACGACCGAACGTCGATGCCGGAGGCAGCGGGTAGGGGCGCTCCGACGAACGGGACGCGGGGGTAAAAACCGTCGCGATCGTTTACGTTCGCGCTTGGCGGTTGACCGCGTAAACGGTCGCGGGATTTATCCCGGGTCGACTCAGGCGGGAGCGAACCGGGTTCGCGGGGTTGATGCCCGCCCGGACCAAGAGCCGACCATGGAGACGCGATATGTCGGGGGAGTCGCCCGTCCGCGACGGGGGTCGGTCAGTTCGGGTTCGGGAGGGGTCGGATGGTAGAGCCGATGTCGCGGGAGGAGCGGAACGCCGGGAACCGACGCATCGAACTCGGGTTTCTCCTCCTCGTGACCGCCACCCCGCCCCTCATCGCCCTCGTCGGCGACCCGACGCCGGTCCAACTGATCGCGGCGGCCGGCGGCGGATTCTTCCTCGGACTGTTACTGTTGTGGTACCTGCGACGGCTCGCGTCGGAGTTCACCGCCGGCTCGCGGCGTTAAACGCCGCGGACTCGAATGTGGAGCGCCGGATCGGTCGGTGCGGGCGGGACCCGGCGTCCGACCCGATGCGGTTCTCGACGGGTCCGGTTCTCGGTGAGCTTTTTCGCACCCGGTCCGGCAACGCGCAACCTCGATCACTGACCCTGGACTCGCGTCCCGTCATCGGCGTCGGCGATGGCGTCACCGACCACGACGGTCTCGCCGACGCGGTCGCCGGCGACCGCCCGCGACGTCGACAGCGGCGAGACGCTCACCTCGCCTTCGATCACGGCGAGTCGGTCCGACCCGGCGTCGTCGGCGACGTCGCCGCGAAGGAACTCCCGCCAGAACCGGTCGCGGAGCTCCATCCCCATCTCGCCGCGCCGTTCGGCGAACCGGTCTCCGTCGGAATCGTCGTCGGCGGCGGCGTCCGTGCCCGGGTGGAACTCGATCACGTCGAAGCCGCGGGCCGGCTCCGTCAGGCGATGGATCGGGTCCGCCGCGGTCGCGTCGTCGGCGGCGGGGACGTTGACGTTCAGCACCTCCGCGCCGAACGGGAGCCGCCCGTCCTCGACCTGGCCGACGAGGTCCGTCGCCACCCGGGCGGCGAGCGCGAAGTCGTCGTGGCTCACGGTCGGCGGGACCGGGAGGTTACCGCGGTCGTACATCGAGACCGCGATCGCCGGGATCCCGAGGAACGAGGCCTCCATCGCCGCGCCGACCGTCCCCGACTGTCCGAGGATATGCGCGCCGATGTTCGGGCCGTGGTTACAGCCGGAGACGACGACGTCCGGGTCGAGTTCGAGGGCCACGTCCGCGACGGCGACGCAGTCGGCGGGGGTTCCCTCGACCGCGTAGCCGAGGTCCATCTCGGTGTACTCCACGGTGGTTTCCCACCACGACCGGGTCCCGCCGACGCCGGACTGGTTCGTCGCCGGCGCGACGACGGTCACCGCGTGCTCCCGCGAGAGCGCGTCGTACAGCGCTCGGATCCCGGCGGCGTCGATCCCGTCGTCGTTGGTGAGGAGGACCTCGCGTGTCATGGGAACCACTGCGGGGCCGCAGGTAAAAACGCCGCCGAAACCGGGGCGTCGATGGCGGCGGGAGTGGGTCCCAGCGAAAAGGTAGAAGCGGTGACCGAGGTCGGCCAGTCGGACCCGTGGGGCGACCGAGGTCGGTCAGTCGGCGGTGACGCGCCGGCGCGCGCCCGCCAGCTCCAGCACCTCGTCGAAGAAGCCGAGCGAGTCGTGGGGGCCCGGGTTCGCCTCGGGGTGGTACTGACGGGTGATGACGTCGAGTTCCTCGCTGTCGAGTCCCTCGACGGTGTCGTCGTTGACGTTCACCTGCGTCACCTCCAGGGGACCGGTGTCGTCGACGGTGTAGCCATGATTTTGGGTCGTCATCACCACCCGATCGGTCCGGAGGTCCTTGACCGGCTGGTTGACGCCGCGGTGGCCGAACATCATCTTCTCGGTTGAGCCGCCGAGGGCGCTCGCGATCACCTGCTGGCCGAGGCAGATCCCGGCCATCGGCAGGTCGCCGGCGAACGCCTCGACGACTTCCTGGGCGGCGACGAAGTTCTCCGGGTCGCCGGGGCCGTTCGAAACGAAAAGCACGTCGGGATCGACGGCCGCCACGTCCTCGGGAGTCGAATCGTACGGGAGCACGTGGACGTCCGCGCCCCGCTCGGTGAGCGAGGAGATGATCGAGCCCTTCGCGCCGCAGTCGAGCAGGGCCACGTTGGCCGCGCCACCGCTCTCGTGGACGGCCGGCTCCGCCACGGATACCTGCGCGCCGATGTCGACGTGGTCGCTCATCGGCTCGCACGCCTCCATCTCCGCGACCGCGTCCTCGGGGGTCACGTCCGGCCCGGCGGCGATCCCGCAGGCCATCGCCCCCTCCTCGCGGACGGTCGTGACGATTTCCCGGGTGTCGACGTGGTCGACGGCGGGAATCTCCTCGCCGGCGAGCCACTCGGCGACGTCGTCGGTCAGTTCGCGGGCGATCGCCGCACGCGGCTGGACCGACTCGGACTCGAACCGTTCGCTTCGGACGCCGTAGTTCCCGATCAGGGGGTACGAGAATGTGAGCACCTGTTCGGCGTACGAGGGGTCGGTAAGCGACTCCTCGTAGCCGGTGTACGCGGTCGTGAACACCAGTTCGCCACGGGTGCGCCCCGGCGCACGGCTCCGCGCTTCGAGCACGCATCCGTCGGCCAGCGCGATGTAGGCGTCCGACATTACGAGATACGAATACATGAAGCATAATAAGTGCGTCGTTCGTAGGTTAGTTACGAAATTCGTAATCTCTCGCACGTCGGTCGGCCCAACCGGAGCCCATCGGTCTTCGTCGAATCACGTTGAGCCGCGTCAAATCACGTCAAACCGTTCCCGGCCGGGCCGGGTCGGAACGGAACGGACACCGTCGTCGCGATCAGGGACGCGACCCACGCCCGTTTTCGAGGGCAGGGCGCGATTCGATCGGCAGTTTCGACCGCCGGCGTTCGACGGAATCGGGGCCGCGAGCTACGAACATCGCAGTTTCGGACCCACTTGGATGTGTGGTTCGAAACGCAGCTACGATCTTCGCAAGCGGTAAGTCGGCGCGCGCGCTTACCGCGGTATGGATGACCTCGATCGTCGGATCCTCTCGATCCTGCGACGGGACGCGCGGACCCCCTACACCGAGATCGCCGACCGGATCGGGACCTCCGAGGGGACCGTTCGTAACCGCGTCGACCGAATGACCGATGAGGGGGTCATCGAGCGGTTCACCGTGACCACCCGGACCGGGAACGTGAAGGCGATGATCGAGATCTCCGTGGAGATGAACGTGAACACCGACGCAGTCGGGCGGCGGATGGTGGAGTGGGAGGAGGTCGACTTCGTCTGGCAGGTGTCCGGCGAGGACGACATCGTCCTCGTCGTCGACGCCGTCGACACCCGTGCGGTCAACGACCTGATCACGCAGGCGCGGGAGCTGGACGAGGTCAAGTCGACGAAGACGCGGCTCATCCTCGACGAACGGCTCGGGTAGCGCGGAACCGAATCGCCGTTCACTCCGAACCGTCGACGTCGATCTCCGACGACCGCTACTCGTCGACGTCGGTCGGGTCGACCGTGACCCGCTCGTTCTTCCGGGTGTGGACCTCGAAGTCGTACTGGGGCATCCCGACGGACCGGCCCTCCAAGAGCGCCTCGAGGTGTGTCCGGAGCAGGTCCCACTCGAACGCCGACGGGTGGTCGTAGTTGACCGCCCGTCGCTCCTCGACCGAGAGGCCCGAGCGGTCCTCGTAGCAGTTGTCGAGTGGGATCCGAGCGACGTCGTTCGAGACGGCACGGTGACGGAGAGCCGGTGGATCCGGACCTGACCGCTCCGATCGGTCAACTATGGTCGCCGAGGAAATAACGGTATCGGGGGCAGTTTTTAGCCGTTCGCCACGGATCAGTGTATCATGCGAACAGATACCACGGTCCGGGACGTGATGCATCGAGAGTTTCTCGGGGTCAGCGAGTCGGACCCGCTCGGGGACACGGCCGGGCTGCTCGTCGAGGAGGGGACCGACTGCCTCGTCGTGTTGCGCGGCGGCGAACCGGTCGGTCGGCTCGGTGCCCGCGACGCCCTCGGGGCCGTCCTCGACGGGAAGGCGGACGGCGTGACGGTCGGCGCCGTTATGAAGCCGCCGCCGCCGACGGTCGACCCGGACGACCGGCTACGGACCGTAGAGGAACGGCTCGTCGCCGAGGACGTCGATCGGGTCGTCGTCGTTGCCGACGACGAGGCGGTCGGCGTCGTCACGGCTCGGGACTCGCTCGCGGCGGGAGCGGTTCGGGCCGGGACGGGAAGGACCCAGTCCGGAAGCCCTCCGGGCGACCCCGGAGCCGTGAACGGCGAGGGCGACACCGCACCCGTGGACTCGAATCGCGCCGGGATCGCCGACGCGGCACGGGGATCCGAGCGGGCGCGAACCGCCGAGTCGACCGACGCGGCGGGAGCGTCCACGCAGGGTGTCTGTGAGGCGTGTGGCGCGCTCGTTCCGGAGCTCGGCGACGCGAACGGACAGGCGGTCTGCCCGGATTGTCGGGAGGTCTGAGGGAGCGGGGCCATCGAGCGGGTCAGGATGGGCCCGGGAGGGCCGCGGATCCGGCGGCGGCCGCTGACGCGGTCGGGCGGCCGGCGGACGCGGAGGACGCCGGTAGGCTCAACACCCCGCGGATCGAATCGATCCGCCGTGCCCGACACCGACCGAGTGCGCGTGACTCCGGCGACGAACGCCGACATCGACGTCGTCACCGACCAGTGGGTGGCGCTCGCGCACGACCAGCGGCGCCACGGATCGACGTTGCTCGCGGCGGAGAACCGGGGATCGGTTCGGGAGTGGGTCGCCCGGAGCGTCGTCACCGGCGAACTGCTCGTCGCACGCGACGGCGACGAGGTTGCCGGATTCGTCGGCTTCTCACTCGATCGGGGTGAGTACGACCGGGACCACGTCCGGGGGACCGTCAGCAACCTCTTCGTCCGACCGGAGCGACGGGGGGAGGGGGTGGGCTCGGAGCTGTTGACGGCGGCCGAGGACGCGCTCGTCGACGCCGGAGCGGAGGCGGTCGCCCTCGAGGCGCTCGCCGACAACGGCCGGGCACGGTCGTTTTACGCCGATCACGGGTACGAACCCCACCGGATCGAGCTGCGCAAGCCGCTCGGTGACGACGGCGAAGCCGGGAACGATCCGGGGGAATGAACCGGTTCGACCCGTCGCTGGCGGGGCGCCATCCCCGGCGAAAGCGACACGCACTCATACGAGGGCCGAGTACGCCCGACCGCGCCAGGGGAGCATGGGCGGTTCATGCACTCGACTTGTAATCGAGACTTCCGGGGTTCAAATCCCTGCCCTGGCTTGCTGAAGAACGGTCCGAAGTCTTCGGTGAATCACCCGGATGCTAATTGACCATTGTGACCCTTGGCTACCCCGGCGGAACAGCTATTCGGTATCGAATCCGTGTGGTCGTTGTTCTTGAGCCACGTCACCAACTCTGCCCCAAGCAGACCCACAGGGTACATTTCAACCGGGATCGGTCATACTCACTCTGACGAAGTGACACTGAAGATACCGATGAACCGCGGCTCGCCGGCTTGTTCGAACTCGCTAAACGATATCGAGATGGGCACTTCTCGCCCGTCCCGGTGCAACGCGTCCAAGCCGACCGACTGCCAATCCATACCCTGCTCCCCGGTCTCAAGATACCTATTGAACGCTTGGACATGGGGTTTCTCCAGACGGTTCGGCATCAGCATCGTTAGTGACTCCCCGAGGAGATCATCCGGGCCGTAGCCAACAACCGATTCGACCGCTGGATTGGCAAACTGGATGGTCGAAGTCGAATCGATGATGACGACCGCGTCGTTTGTGTTCTCCACAATCGCACGCATCTGCGTCCGGGTCCGCTCAGCCTCCCGTCGGGTTCGCGCCTGTTCAACAGCATTTGACACGCGATTGGCCAGCAGCTCGTAGTTATCGTTCCCACTACCCTTTTGAAGATAATCCGTAACACCTGCCCTAATCGCCTTGCTCGCGATCTCCTCGCTTCCCCTTCCCGTGTAGAGAATAAACGGAAGGTCAGGATACTCTTCGCGAACCTTTTCGAAGAACTCAATGCCGGTCGATCCCGGCATATCCTGGTCGGAGACGACGCAGTCGACATCGTTGGCGAGCAGGTACTCGAAGCCGTCCGTTGGGTCGGTTTCGGAATATACCCTGAATGGGTTATCGACTTCGTTGAGAAATGTCTCAGTGACTTTGGTGAATTTCGTGTTGTCGTCAACGTGGAGTATGTGGATGGATTCGTCGGTCATACTTTATTTCATATTCCCTATATGATCTGCTGTCTCTACGGTGATAAGTGTGGTAGTTGCTTGTACAAAACCTACCCCGCTCATCTGTAGCAACGAATACCCGGCAGTAAGATAGTCTCCGTTCCGTCAGCGAGAGCGTCTATCGCCGGCGAGTTCAGCACGAATCAGGAGCAAGTACTCACGTCTACAGATGAGCGATCGTCTTATTTCTCCCGCCCGCCTTCGTTTCGGCTACTGCGTGGGTCGGTCCGAACCACGATGGCGGTCGAGTCGCTCACGAATCAGAGTTGAGAGGCATGTCAGAGTCGTGACTCGGCGGTGCGGCGTCCGAATCGAACCACGATCCGGGATCGCCGGACGCTCCGGGATCGCCGGATGCTTCGGGATCACCGGACGCAGGATCAGTACCCGTCGACCCATTTTTCTGGACGAACGCCTCTCCCAGTGCGGCGGCCGAGGCAAAGCCGAAGTCCTCCGCGTTCTCATCGGGGTCGCCACGGAACTCGAACATGAGAGTTCCGTCGACGACCGCGTAGATACCCCTGGACGTGTCGTGGATCACCCGCTTTTCAGAGTCGATCGCGATGTCGACCAGATCGACTAACCGATCGACCGGGACGCGGACGTGCTTCCCGGTCGCGGGGATGCTGCCGCGGGAGATCCACTCCACGTACCGGACGCGATCGTACCGCCGTCGGAACGCCTCGAAGTCGCCGAGGCGCTTGCTGGTGAACCACACGATCACGGCAAGCCCGAAGGCGGCGATTCCGCCGAGGCTCGTCCCGACGTCACGCATCGTCGCTCCGGTCAGGGTGCCGACGAAACCGCTTCCGTCGACGCCTCCGGCCGCGGTCTGGCGGACCGTTGTTGCGTTCGTCTGCTGGTCCCGCCGGGGCGTCTCCAGTTCGTAGGCTCGGTCGGTGATGCTGAGCGGCGTCGCCGTCCGCGTCCGGCCACTGTACGTGTCGGTCTCGTAGATCGCGACGGCCGACACCTCGGCTCGGACGGTACCGACGTTCCCGGTTTCTTTCGTCACGTTCGCGAGGCGTTGGCTGGCGAGCCGGTCGACGTTGAGCGTCGCGTTGGTCCGCATCGTCCCGTTGGTTACCGCCTCCGAATCGGCAGTGAGCGTCCGGGTATCGCGCCAAAATACGTCCCCGTTTCGGGTCGCCGACAGCGTCAGCACGATCCGTTGTGTCACCGAGACGGTCCGGTCGGACGGCGTCTGCGTCACGGCCATCAGCCGCACCTCGGGTGTCGCCGAGCGGAGGTACACCGGCATGCCGGTGAGCGTGTCGTTCCGGTCGTACAACGTGGTGTTACCGGTAACCGTCGCTTCCGTCGACAACGCGGTTTCGACGGTCATGGAATCCGTTTCGACGGTGACCTGCTGCGGTTCGGCCTCCGAGGTGACGCCTGCGGCGGCACTCGCAAACGAAAGGGCAGCCAATAGGAGGAGTGCCGGAACGAGAACGCGCCCGTACCGACCGCAGAGATACTTGAATCTGAGTAGTAGATCGACTCTCATCCGATAGCCCCCGTCGCAGCGTCTGCTGTCATACTATAACTATCAGGTTTCGCGTAAAAAAGCGTATTCTAACTCATCGGTAAGGGGGGCACTTTCAGTACGGTAAGCCGGTCGAAAGTCGTCGTTACCGCTCCCAAATGGAGGATGACCGCGTCGTCAGGACTGCTCGTAGACGACACCGCCGCCGTCCGCCGTGTCGGTGACGACGATCCGCTCGCTTTCGATCTCACCGGTTTCGTCGAAGATCCGTACCGTGATGCTGTAGCGGTCATTGAATCGCTGGCCACCGCTCGAGAAGGCGACCGTGCCGCTCTGCGAGAACGACTCACGGGTCTGGACGCCGTCTCCTCTGTCCACGTTCTCAAAGTCGACGCTGACTCGATCGAAGGAGTCAGTGTCGCCGTCGATGGTGTAGTCGATCCCGTATTCAGCTTTCCCGCCCTTGTTACTCGTGCTCCGGTCGACGATCTCGACGGCCCCGAACCCGGTGGTCGTGTTCGAACAACCGGCGGTGTCGACCGACGCGGACCGGGTTGCGATTCCGGTGAGCTGGTCGTTCGCGTTCGCGGTGATCGTCGTGCGCAACTCGCTCGGTGGCGACGCACAACTGACCCTCGCCGTCGTCGTGAGCGAGTCGCCCGGATCGAGCGTTGCCCGTTGGTTCGACAGCGTGGCTGACGACGACACGCTGACCGTGAGTGGCTGGCCGAGGTTGTTCGTCACGGTAACGAGTCGATCGTCGGAGCCTGCCCGCACGCCGTCCGCGACGTCAATGCCGAGGAAGCCGCCGGCGTCGTCGGCAACGGTTGCGGTCGTCTCGCGGTCGACTGCTCCGCTCGTGAACGCCGTCGACGGCGCGATCATGAACCCGGCGGCGAGGGTCCCCGCCACGAGCGCGACGACGAGAAGGGCCCCCCACCGCGTCCCCTTGCGTCGGGAGCGAGAGCGAGAGCGACCGCCAAGCATCATCGATCGCCCCCGAGTCTCCGGACGAACCGGCTGCGACCCTGACGCAGCGGGACCATCGGGTCGAAGAGCAGCCAGTAACCGAGGTACAGGGGAAAGACGCTGGTCAGTACCGTCGTAACCGACGCGACGAGCGGGTGAATCCCGTGAAGTAGCGTGATGACCGACCCCGGAAGTACTCGCGGGTAGGGATGTACCTGGACGCTGGTTGCGTGCTTCCCGGCGGTCTCCTGGGCCGGAATCCGGGCGGTGACCGTCTGGACCGAGGAACCGAACGGTTGCCACGGTAGCCAGCCGGCGGCGGCATCCGCTGAGCTCCCGTCGCTGGCCCCGTCCGGTGGCTCGGCCGTCATCTCGACGATTTTCATGCCATCGGTCTCGGTCACGATGTGGGTAAACGGGGACGTGGTTACGCTGAGAGTGATCGATTCAGTCGCGGGCTCCCCGGTCGTCAGCGTCATCGGGGCGGTCGTCGATTGCTCGGTGACCGTGTACACGTCGGTCTGCTGGACGCCCCCAAGCGAGACGAACATGATGCCCACCACGAGCACCAGTACCGCGACCGGGAGAACGATCTGCCGGCCTCTGAGGAGGTTCTTCCGTGTTCGCTGTCGTCCGGTTTGTAGATTGGCGGTCGCCACGTACAGACCGAGCCCTCCGGCGACGAGATACCAGTAACTCGTGATCGCTTGAAGCAGCGTGCCGAGGTACGGGATGACGACCGGATCGCCGCCGACCGTCAGGACTTCCCCCGAGACGTCGGCCGGCTGTACGAGGGGGTAGCCCGACGCTTGGTCGGGCGTCGGATTCCCGTCACCCTTCGTAACGATCCCGTCGGACGTCACCTGCGTCGCCCGGTGAGTTACGTACGTCGCGCGCTCCGCGGAGTAGAACGTAATGATATCACCGGTTTGGACGGTGCCGCCGGGAACGAGGACGTACCCCTCGTTGGTGTCGATGGTCGGTGACATGCTGTCCGAGGTGACGTGCGAAATCTGGAGGGGTGCCCCGGCCGGCATCGCGAGCAGGACCAGGAGCAGGAGTCCGAGAGCGACGGCTGATTTTTGTATCATGGGAGGTCCAAAGGGAGGAATTCAATTATCGAGGCGGCCGGTCAGGTTGGTCGGGGCGACGGCTTAGGCACCGCGCGTCTGGGTGTCATCGATGCGGAATTCGAGAGTTCCCGAGAGGTCCTCGCTTGAGGTGACCAGATCCGCGCTGTGTCCCGTGTCGACCGTGATAACGACGTAATACTCGGTGTTCTGCGTGGCGCTCCACGTCGCATTCGTCCCCGACGCACTGATCGTGCCGACGGAAGTGCCGCTACTATCGTACACTTCAAACCTGAGATTGTCCTCGGCGGTGACCGAGTCCGAGCCGGTGTATGCGGCGTCAATCTGGTGGTCTTCGTCGTCGTTGTTCGTGACGATGAACGCCTGTGAGTTCGTTACATCGTTCGGATTGCCCAGCCGGAACAGCGCGTCCGTGTTCGCCCCCTGCGCGCTGCCATTGGTGAAGTCGATGGCGAGCTGGTCGTTGCTGTTTTGATACACGAGGTTCCCGGAGCTCCCGTCAGTGAGACCGAGTAGACCTTGCTGGTCGGCGACGACGTTGACGTCCGCTTGCCGGTCAATGTCCGCCGTTGTGAATGCGCTCGTCCCGACGGTTACGCCTGCGACGAGGAGTATCCCCGCGACGAATAGCGTCGACAGTAGTTTTGACATTACATACTGTACAAACCGTGGAGCAGTAATAAGTATAAGCTAACTGATGGGTTAGGAGGTGAGTTACCAGGGGGTAAGTGCGAACGTTCGGAACGAGTAATGCGGGCACGGCGAGTTGACTGCGTCCGATTCAACCGGGTCGCTTGTTCGGCACCCGGGTCATCACGGCGTGCGATCTGCTCACTGAGTTACTCGACTTTGCACGTTTATAAGTAGCCTCGAATTCTGCCGTCTCAGCCTCTACAGAGCAGGACCTATCCGATAGTTTGTGGCTTGACGGGCCTGCTGTGGAGGCGAGTACGGGTCAGATCGGGCCAGATCTGCTGTTCACCGGCTGGTTGATCACCGATCTACAAGCGATCACAGATCGAGATAGGCACTCTCACGTTGTCTACTCCACGCTCAGAAGGCCA
>JAQCNI010000063.1 GCA_028275105.1 Halorubrum sp. | reverse complement strand
ACCGGAGCGAGGGCAACTCGATGGGCGTCTCCGGCACGCCGGCGGTGTTCGTGAACGGGGAGGCGGTCGACGGCTACGACGCAGACTCCATCGCGTCCGCGATCGAATCGGCGCTGTGAGTCGTTGGATCCCACGGATACGGAGACAAGAAGGACTGATCCCGTGACGGACAGTGGATCCGGAGCGCCGGCCATTTCGGCGCCCAACCCTGTAATAAACTAATGACGGGTGACGACCCCGACTTTCGCGACGACCGCGCTGACCGTGGCGACCGGCGACGTCTCGGGGCGGTCGTGCTTGCGGTGTTGGTCTCGCAGGTCCTGTTGTACCCGGGCGTCCCCGACCTCGTGGTCGCGCTCGGTGCGCCCGCCGGCATCGACGCCGGAACGTGGTTCCTCGCGGCGGAGTTCGCGGCGTTCGTGGCGTTCGCGGTCGTCTGGGGCGCCGCAAGCGACGCGCTCGATCGTCGGGTCCCCCTCGTGGTCGTCGGCGCAGTCGGTGGGGCCGCCGCATACGTTGTCCTCGCTGCGGTCCCGCGACTCGGGTTCGGGTTCGGGGCGGCGTTACTCGTCCGCGTGGCCGGTGGCGCACTCACGATCGGGGCGTTCTCGCTCGCGATCACGATGCTGATGGACCTTCGTGGCGGCCATGGCCGCAACATGGGCGTTGCCGGCCTCGCGATCGGGCTTGGCGCGGCGGTCGGCTCCGTCGTCGGCGGCGTCCTCGCCGACACCGGGGCGTTCCATCCCGTGTACGCGAGTGCGGCCGTCCTCGGGTCCGCGGGGCTACTCGCCACGACCGTCGACGACCGCGTGGCGGACGCGTCGGCCACCGGATCCCGCGTCACCGAGCGGGGATCGACGTCCGCGGGCGACATCGCGGGACGGGAATCTCCCTCCGACGTCGGGTTTCGCGACGTGCTCGCACGGACACGGACGACGCCCGAACTGCTGGTCCCGTTCGCGTTCGGGTTCGTCGACCGGCTGACGGCCGGGTTCTTCGCGCTCGTCGGCGTCTACTACTTCCGTGACCCGGCCACGTTCGGGCTTTCGGCGGCCGGGGCGGGGGCGACGCTCGCGCTGTTTTTCGTCCCGTTTGCGCTGCTTCAGGCCCCGTTCGGGGCGCTCTCGGATCGGATCGGACGGTTCCATCCCGTCGTGTTCGGGTCGCTCGCGTACGGCGTCGTCACGATCGGGGTCGGCGTCGCGCCAACCTACCCGATCGCGGCGACCCTGATGGCCCTCGTCGGCGTCTGTGGGGCGCTGATGGCGCCGGCGACGTTGGCGCTCGTCACCGACCTCGTTGACCCCGCCGCCCGCGGCGCGGCGATGGGGCTGTTCAACGTGTTCGGCTCGCTCGGTTTCCTAACCGGCTTCCTCGTCGGCGGCGGGGCGACGGGAGCGTTCGGCTACCGGCCCGCGTTCCTCGCCGTCGGCGGACTTGAGCTGCTCATCGCGCTGGCGTTGTTGCCGGCGGTTCGGGCGGTGGCGCCGCGGGTCGGCCCGCCGTTCCGCCCCCCGAGCGACGGCTGAGCGGATCCCGTCGGCCGGGATGAGGGGGAGCGTTCACACGAACGGGACGATCGAGTCGAGCCTTTTTATCCCCCGCGCGTCGTCAACGTAATGACGAATGGACGTACTCGTCGTCGGCGCGGGAGAGATCGGCCGCTGGGTGGCGGACACCCTCGGAGCCGACGGCTCGGGGGTCGACGCCGACGTTACCTTCACCGACCGCGACCCCGACGTCGCCGCCGACGCGGCCGACCCGCGGGGAGCCGAAACTGCGCCGCCGACCGCGGAAACGACCCACGACGCCATCTGTCTCGCGGTCCCGATGTCGGCGGTACCCGAGGCGGTCGCCGCGTATGCGCCGCGCGCGGAACGGGCGGTGGTCGACGTTTCCGGCGAGATGACCGCGGCGGTCGCGGCCATGCGCGAGCACGCGCCGGACCTCGAGCGGGCGAGTTACCACCCGCTGTTCGCGCCGCCGCGGGTTCCCGGCAACGTCGCCTGCGTCGTCGACGAGAGCGGGTCGACGGTTGAGGCCATCTCGGCGGCGATCGAAGCCGGCGGCAACGCGGTGTTCGAGACGACGGCGGCCGAACACGACGGTGCCATGGAGTCGGTTCAGGCGGGCGCTCACGCCGCGATCCTCGCCTGGCGGCTCGCCGGCGAGGACGTGCGCGAGGAGTTCCACACGCCCGTCTCGCGGGCTCTCGACGACGTGGCGGACACCGTAACGGAGGGCGCCCCCGCGGTGTACGCGGAGATCCAGGACGCGTTCGACGGGGCCGACGACGTCGCCGCCGCCGCCCGCGAGATAGCCGAGGCCGACGCGGAGCACTTCGCGGCGCTGTACGAACGGGCGCGAGGCGATCGTGACCCCCGGGATCGGCACGAGTGAACGCGCGGACGACCGACGGGGGCACACGACACGAGCGGGCAACGCGATCGAGTACGGGCGACGCGATCGAGTGCGGCCGATGGCCGCCCACGCGGGCGGATCCGACACACACGGAGACCAGACCAGACCATGATCGACAGAACGGCGGTCCGGAACACCGCCAACTACCTGCGCAACGTCCGACCCATCGACCCCGAGGAGATCTCGGAGTACATCGAGGGGGTCCCGCATCCCGGGGTCGTCCGCGAGACGCTCCGCGAGGAGGCGTTCGATCTCCGGCTTCGCGAGCGCGACGACGGGACGTTCGTGCCGGTCGACGACGACCCGGTTGCGCCCCCGGGATGGGAGCCGACCGAGTTCCCCGAGAGATACGCGGTCGCGGTGGAGGACCTGCTCGTCGGGGAGTTCGGCGCGGACTGGCACACCGGGGAGTCGGGCGATCGCCTGCGGGAGGCGATCCGGCGGCTGAAGACGGATTACTTCTACGGCAACGACGTCCGGTACGATCGGGTCGCCGCGCTCGGGTACGCGATCTACCACCTCCCGGACTACTACGCGGCGATCGGCTACGTCCTCGACGACCTCGCTGAGAACGGGCTGCTCGACCGGACGCTCCGCGTCCTCGACGTCGGCGCGGGCGTCGGCGGACCGGCGCTCGGCCTCCATGACTACCTCCCCGCGGACGCGGCCGTCGACTATCACGCGGTCGAGCCAAGCGCGGCCGCCGACGTGCTCGACCGACTACTCGACGAAACGGAACGGAACTTCCGACCGACGATCCACCGGACGACCGCCGAGTTGGCGTTCGGCCTCAAGGAAACCGACGGCACCGACGCTCCGCCGGATTCGATCCCTGACGAGCCGTTCGACCTGGTGCTGTTCGGGAACGTACTCTCGGAACTCACGGACCCCGTCGGCGTCCTCGAGGCGGGACTCAATGCCCTCGTCAACGACGGGAGCGTCGTCGCGCTCGCGCCGGCGGACCGCGAGACGGCCATCGGGCTCCGCAGGATCGAACGCGTGGTCGCGACCCCCGGAAGCGGGGTCGACGTGTACTCGCCCACGCTTCGACTGTGGCCGGACGCGACCCCCGAGGACCGGGGGTGGTCGTTCGACGTACGAGGAGACCTCGCGGTGCCGCCGTTCCAGCGTCGGCTCGACGAGGCGACCGACCGCGACGCGACCGACGAACCGGGGGAGTTCCACAACGTCGACGTCCAGTTCGCGTACGCGATCCTCCGAACGGACGGGACGCGTCGGGTCGACGTCCAAGCCAGCGCGGACCGCTGTGCGCGGCTCGCCGACTCCGAGGCCCACGTCACCGATCGGGTGAACCTGCTCGTCGTGAAGCTCAGCCACGACCTCAGCGAGGGGGATAACGAGCTCTACCGCGTCGGCGACGGGTCACAGGCGGTGGACCACTACCTCGTGCGGACACGGGGCACGGAGCTTAACCGGGACCTCGGCGACGCCGACTACGGCGCGGTCCTGTTCGTCGAGAACGGGTTGGTGCTCTGGAACGGCGACGAGGGCGCGTACAACGTCGTCGTCGACGCGGAAACGGTCGTCGACCTCGTCGCGCCGTAGCGGGATGGGCCGGGACGGGGGTGACGCGGTCGGCGGAATCGCGGGGTGGGGCTATGGGACGAAGTAATCGGGATTGAGGATCTTACCGTACTCGGAAGTACACCCAGCGCCAGCCACCGAGCGCGACCGCGCCGGAGACGAGAATGACGACGACGAACGTCGGGGCGGCCCCGCCGCGGAACACGAACGTGCGCAGGACGAACCCGACCGCGGCCGCCGGGATCCACGACCGGAGGACGAGCGGAACCGACGACTTCGCCGTCTCGACCGCGCCCGCGGAGTACGCGCCCACGAGCGGCGCGACGAGGACCCACCCGATCACGAACGGCGCGAACACGTCGAGCAGGTACGTCGGCTCGTTCAGGAGGAACTCGGCGGGCCGATGGCTGAGCGTCCCGGCGGTCAACAGCGCGAGCAACACGAGGACGTCGCCGACTGCGAGCGGCGCCGCCGCGCGATCGAGGCGTCGAGCCAGAAACGACTGCGGGTCCATACGCCTCCGTGGAACCCGCCCCCACTTTGTACGTACGGATCGGGGCCGGCGGCCGAGGGCGGCGATTACCGAGAGCCGACCGACCGCTCAGAGGAATCCTTCGACGTGGTCGGCGACTTCCTCGGGGGTGTCGCCGACGGGGACGCCAGCGTCGTTGAGCGCGTCGATCTTCGACCGTGCGGTGCCCGTTCCCGAGCCGGAGACGATGGCGCCCGCATGGCCCATCCGCTTGCCCGGCGGGGCCGTGCGACCGGCAATGAACCCGGCAACCGGCGTGTCCATCTGCTCGCCGATGAACCGGGCGGCCTGCTCCTCGTCCTCACCGCCGATCTCGCCGCACATCACGACCGCGTCGGTGTCGGCGTCGGCCTCGAACGCCCCCAGCGCGTCGATGAAGGAGGTGCCGATGATCGGGTCGCCGCCGATGCCGATGGCGGTTGACTGGCCGAGCCCGCGCTCGGTGAGATTGTCGACAACTTGATAGGTAAGGGTGCCCGAACGCGAGACCAGCCCCACGTTGCCCTCGGAGAATATGTTTCCGGGGAGGATGCCGAGTTTCGCCTCGCCGGGCGTGATGATCCCGGGGCAGTTGGGGCCGATCAGCCCCGTGTCGACCTCGCTCAGGCGCTTGTTCACCGTCGCCATGTCCTGCGTGGGGATCCCCTCGGTGATCGCGACCGCGAGGTCCAGGTCCGTGTCGAGCGCCTCGAAGATCGCGTCCGCGGCGAACGCGGGTGGCACGAAGATCACGGAGGCGTCCGCGTTCTCGGCGTCGACCGCCTCGCTCACCGTGTCGTAGACGGGGACGCCCGCGGCCTCCTGGCCGCCCTTGCCGGGGACCGCGCCGGCAACGACGTTCGTCCCGTATTCGATCATCTGGCCGGCGTGAAAGTTCCCTTCCCCGCCGGTGATCCCCTGGACCACCACGCGGGTGTCGTCGTCGACGAACGTGCTCATTGGACTACCTCCTCGGCGTTCTTCACGGCGCGCTGGACGGCCGCCTCCAGCGTCCGCTCGACCCGGATCAGGTCGGTGTCGAGGATCGCCATTCCTTCCTCGGCGTTCGTACCGGCGAGTCGGACGACGACGGGCTTGGGGATCTCCTCGAAGTCCGCAAGCGCCCCGTTGATCCCCTTGGCGACCTCGTCACCGCGGGTGATCCCGCCGAAGATGTTGAACACGACACTGTCAACGTTGGGGTCGGAAAACACCATGTCGAGCGCCTGTGCGATCCGCTCGGCCTTTGCGCCGCCGCCGACGTCGAGGAAGTTGGCCGGCGTCCCGCCGTAGTGGTCGACCAGGTCCAGCGTCGTCATCACGAGGCCCGCGCCGTTGCCGATGATGCCGACGTTGCCCGACAACCGGACGTAGTCGAAGCCGTACTCGGCGGCCTTCCGTTCGAGGTCATCCTCGTAGGACTCCTCGGCCAGGTCCGCGAGTTCGGACTGGCGGAACAGGGCGTCCTCGTCGATGTTCATCACCGCGTCCGCGGCGACGACGTCGCGCTCGCTCGTGATCATCACGGGGTTGACCTCGATCTCCGAGGCGTCGTTCGCCTCGTAGAGGTCGTACAGCGTCGAGAGGATCGACGCGACGTCGAGCGCGACGTCGGCGTCGACACCCGCCTCGTACACGACTTTCCGGGCCTGATACGGGTGGAGCCCGAATGCGGGGTCGACGTGCTCGCGGGCGATCGCGTCGGGGTTCTCGGCGGCGACCGCCTCGATGTCCACGCCGCCCTCGGTCGACACCATCAGGACCGGGCGTCCCTCACCTCGGTCCATCGTCACGCCGACGTACAGCTCGTCCACGAAGTCGACGCCCTCCTCGACCAGCACCGTCCCGACGGTGTACCCCTTCAGATCCATCCCGAGGATCTCCTCGGCGTCCCGGGCGGCCTCCTCGCGGTCGGTCGCGATCGTGATCCCGCCGGCCTTCCCGCGGCCGCCGACGTGGACCTGCGCCTTGATCGCGGCCGGGTAGCCGATCTCGTCGACGGCATCGAGAGCCTCGTCGACGGTCGTCGCGAGCCGGGAGTCCGGCACCGGGATCCCGGCGTCGGCGAAGAGAGTCTTCGCCTGATGTTCGTGTAGTTTCATGCGTCTCGAACGGGGGCCGACGACGGCTTAAATGGTGTCGATCCGGCGTGAGCGATGGGGACGGTGCCAGGAAAGGAAGCGACGACTTCGAGGCCCGGAGCGCGTCCGGCGATCCGGGATCATCGGGTATTGGGACGGTGTATGCGGCCGGAGCGTCGTGTAATTATCCATACGCGATCGAGTACGAGTCGGTGGTCAACACCGCAAAAATTCGCACGACGTTACGGGGAATAGGCGTCAAATCGATACAGTTCCTCAATGGCTTCTCTGGATTACTAAGCCGCCGGCTGCCAGAGGGGCGGAGCGCCTCGCTGTCGCTCACTTCGCTCGCTCCCTGCGGTCCTTACGTCGGCCGCCGTCGCCCTCGCGGCTGCCCCTTTGGGTCCCACCCCGATCCGCACGGCCCCGCACCTCACACCTCCCCAGCCTCGTCGCGCGCTCGTAGGCTCCCGTCGGTCGCCCACGTCGCTTGCGACGTCCCTCGCGCTCGGGTTCACGGGCCGCTGGCCCGCTCACCTGAGCGCGCCGCCGCCTCGTGACTATCTACCTAGTCGTCGTCGCCGAGGATGACTCGACTCGTCATCGCCTCGGGGTCGAGCACCTCGTCGGCCTCCGCCTCGGTGAGGTAGCCGGCCTCGATGGCGGCCTCGCGGACGCTTTTGTCCTCCTTCAGGGCGGTTTTGGCGACTTTCGACGCCTTGTCGTAGCCGATCGCGGGATTGAGCGCGGTCGCGAGTGCCATCGACTGCTCGACACGCGTCTCACAGTGATCCGCGTTGGCTTCCAGTTTCGCGACGAACCGCTCGCCGAACGTCTCCGCCGCGTTCGCGAGCAGTTCGGCGGACTCGAGGAAGTTGTGCGCGATAACCGGCTTGTACAGGTTGAGGTCGATCTCGCCGCGCGCCGCGCCGGCGGACACCGCGGCGTCGTTGCCGACGACTTGCTTGTGAACCTGATTGACGGACTCGGCGACGACCGGGTTGATCTTTCCGGGCATGATCGAGGATCCCGGCTGGTTCTCGGGCTGTTCGACCTCGCCGAGCCCGTTTCGGGGGCCGGAGGCCAGCAGCCGGAGGTCGTTGGCGACCTTGTTCAAGCTCCCGGCAACCGTCCGGAGCGCGCCGTGGGCCTCCGCCATCGCGTCGTGGGCGGCCTGCGCCTCGAAGTGGTTGTCGGCCTCGCGGAACTCGATCCCGGTCTCCTCGGAGATGTACTCCGCGGCAAGTTCGGGGAATTCCGGGTGCGTGTTGAGCCCGGTCCCGACCGCCGTGCCGCCGAGCGCGAGCTCCCGGAGGTTCGACCGAGCACCCTCGGCGCGCTCGATCCCCTTGGCGACCTGCGCGCGGTAGCCGCCGAACTCCTGGCCGAGCCGGATCGGGGTGGCGTCCTGGAGGTGGGTCCGACCGGTTTTGACGACGCCGTCGAAGGCGGCCTCCTTTGTCTCCAGTTCCGCGTGGAGCGTTTCGAGGGCGGGCACGAGGCCCTTCTCGACCGCTTCGAGGGCGGCGACGTGCATCGCCGTCGGAATCACGTCGTTCGACGACTGGCCGTAGTTGACGTGATCGTTCGGGTGGACGACCCGGTCGCCGATCCCCGCGCCCGCGATCTCGGCGGCGCGGTTGGCGATCACTTCGTTCGCGTTCATGTTCGAGGAGGTGCCCGACCCGGTCTGGAACACGTCAACCGGGAACTGGTCGTCCAACTCACCAGCGATCACTTCGTCCGCGGCGGCGACGACCGCGTCGGCCGTGCCGTCGTCGATCAGGCCGAGGTCGCGATTCGCCTGCGCGGCCCCCTTCTTTACGACGCCCAGCGCCCGGACAAAGCGCCGTCCGAACGTGATTCCGGATATCGGGAAGTTCTCGACCGCCCGCTGGGTCTGGGCCCCCCAATAGGCGTCCGCCGGCACGCGCATCTCGCCGAGGCTGTCCTCCTCAGTGCGGTAGTCCTCGCTCATGCGCGGGGGTTCCCCGCTGAACCGGTAAAAACTACTGATGGCGAGACGGTCGCCGTCGAGGGGTACCGCCACGTCGACGGCGGGGTATCATCGCGTCGCCGACGACGAGCGGTCCGGCCCCGGATAGGGATTCCGACGCCAACCGATACATCGAAGTCCATCGCCAGCATGGTCTCGGGCATGGAGGTCGAGTGCCGCTTCTTCGGACCGTTCCGCGATGCGGTCGACGACGACCGGATGATCCTCGACGTCGAACTCGACACCTTCGGGGAGCTACTCACGCTCCTCGAGGAACGATACCCCGAACTCGGCGGTCGACTGCTCGACGAGGATGGGGACGGTTTCGCCGGGAGTACCGTCGTGACTCGGAACGAGACCGACCTCAGACACCTCGACGGGCTTGAGACCGAACTCGAGGCGGGCGACGTCATCCGGGCGATCCCCTCGGTGTACGGTGGGCGGAGGGCGCCGACTACTGAAACGTAACCCGTGTAAACTACCCCGCCCTACTCCCTCACGCAGTGCGCTCGGGTGGTTGAGGGCGGGGCTTCCCCCGTGTTGGCGGTTTCCTTCCGCCCTCATGCGTGGACGTGGCGCAATTCACTCGGCGGGACAGGCACGTAGAGGGATTTCCTGTACGGTGTTCCGTCCCGTGGTGGTCAAAGTCCGAAAGCCGATACACTTGAGTTTAATTCCCGGTGGACTCGAACGGATACGTTTGCCGTGTAGGGACGTATCCTCGTCCCCGAGTTCAGGGCCGGTCTACAGCGGCCCCTCCACTGGGTCCGTTTTGCCCCCCGTGGAGTGTCACAACATACGTCCTCAACGGGCAATACAGTGTCGAACGCGCTTCCTCCCCTCCCTACTCGCTCCGCTCGTTGAGGAAGGGGCCTCCGCGCTACCGAACGGTGATCGGCGCCGCTCAGTCGTCGCGGCGACGGACCGCAAGCAGGGTGGCCGCGACTCGTTCGGCCGCCTCACGGGGCATCCGGTCCGCCGGTTACCCGACACCGACCCGAACGTTACTACGGACCGGGGCGGTTGACTTCCGTTCCAGCCTCCGCGATCCCATGGCTTCCGCCGTCCCGGCTTCCAGCACCCAATTTTGCCTACCGCTCCCGCACGACCACGAACTCCGCGAGGTCCCGCAGGTACTCGATCGCCTCGGTCTCGGGGGGGTCCGCCGCGTTCAGGGCGGCGAGCGCGCGATCCGACTGCTCGTGGGCCCGTTCGTCGATCTCCGTGGGCGTGAGCGACGTCACTCGCATCACCGACGGGCGGTCCATCTCGGCGTCCTGGCCCGTCGGCTTCCCGAGGTCGTCGGCGTCGGCAGTCGCGTCCAACACGTCGTCGCGCATCTGGAAGGCGACGCCGACGCGCTCGGCGTACTCGCCGAAGGAGTCGACCGCCGCGGGCTCCGCGCCGCCCGCGATCGCGCCGAGCTCCGCGGCCGCCCGGAACAGCGCGCCCGTCTTCCGGCGGGCCAGCTCCATGTACTCGGCCTCGGTCGTCGGCCGCGCGGCGAGCTCCGTCGCCTCGCCCTCGCCGAGTTCGACCATCGCCTCCGCGACGGTCCGCATCGCGCGGTCGTCGGCCGAGAACAGCGCGAACGCCTCGCCGAGCAGGCCGTCACTCGCGATCATCGCCGGGCCGTGGCCGAACTCGACCCACGCGGAGGGGGTACTCCGACGAACTTCGGACCGGTCGATGACGTCGTCGATCACGAGCGAGGCGTTGTGGACGAACTCGATTCCGGCCGCGAAGTCGACCGCGTCGGCGGGGTCGCCGCCGAACGCCTCACACGCAAGGATCGCCACCGCCGGGCGCACGCGCTTCCCGCCCGCGAGCGTGACGTGGGCGAGTGAGTCCGACAGCTCCGCAGGCTCGACCCCGTCGATGACGGTTTCGAGCCGGTCCTCGACCAGCCCGACCCGGCGCTCCAGGTACTCCATCTATCTGTCGAACGGCCCGCCCGCGCAAAGGTTTGACGGAACGACGGGGCGGAAGGGACGACGTGAGGCACGTCCGAGCGATCATCCCGGACTCGTCACACTCAACCACGGCATGGCGCGCTCCGGTGAACGGGCCGGAGGCCCGTGAACCCGAGCGCGAGGGACGCCGCAAGCGACGTGGGCGACCAACTGGAGCCCACAAGCGCGCGACGAGGCTGGGGCTTTGGCGGTGGTCACCGCGCCAGCAACTGCGTCGTACCGAGCGGCTGTCAATTCACATTAAAATCATATCATTTCCTATATCATGTAAATCGGATCCCCAAATCGCGCATTCCGGAATTATTGCTCGCGACGTTGATCAGCAGCGGCGTGAGCCCCTCGATCTCGGGGGCGTTCGCGAGCCCGCCGGCGTCGAGTGCGCGCAGCCCCACGATCCCCTCGGCGACGTCCACGACCGTCCGTTTCGCGTCGTCGTCGTCGCCGACGACGAGCGTGTCAATCTCCAGTTCCGCGTCGAGGTTCGCGAGACGCGCGGCCGCGAGGTTGTGGAACGCCCCGACGACGGCGACCTTCTCGGGTGCGGCGTCCGCCGCGATTCGGGTGACCGAGCCCGCGCCCGGCTTGTGGTAGTGGAAGCCGTCGTCGTCGCGTTTCATCCCCGTGGCCGGCGAGACGAGGACGTCCCCGTCGTCGAGCGCGTCCGCGACCGCCTCAACCGTGTCGCCGACGTGGTACGGCGGGACTGCGAGCACGACGACGTCGGCCCGGTCGGTCGCCGCCGCGTTCTCGAAGCCCGACACCCCGGCGTCGATCCCTCGGCCGTCGAGTTCGGCGGTGTACTCCGCGGCCTTCGTCGCGGCCTTTTCCGCGTCGCGTGATCCGATCAGAACCTCGTGGGACGTGTCGGCAGCGAATCGGAGCGCGAGCCCTTCCCCGATGTCACCGGTACCGCCGAGTATCGCGATGTTCATATTTCTCGTGGGCGCGTGACGCTCTTAGGGGTTGCGCGACCGGCCGTCCTCGCCGCGGGGGAAACCACCCACCGACCCATCGACGAGCCCCCTCGAACGCCAGCTACAAGCGGAACCCGAGCCGACCGGGTGTCATGGACGAACAGGAGCGCGTCGCCGCGTTCGTCGACGAACACGGGCTGGAGGCCGGGCTGGCGTATCGCGTCCTCGACCTCGAAAGCGAGGTCGGCGAGATCGCCACGGAGGTGACGACCTCGACGGGGTACGGGATCGACCCCGACGAGGCGTCGATCGCCGACGACGAGGTCGGCGACGCCCTTTTCGCGCTACTGGCGGTCGCCGAGAACGCCGACGTCGACGCGGGGGCGGCGCTCGAAAGCGCGCTCGCGAAGTACGAGGACCGGATCGAGGCGACCGGCGGGGCGGGGTCCGATGGTCGATAACGACCGCTCCGTTGAATCCGATGACGGCGTGGGGATCGTCGACGACCGTGAGTGGGGTCCGCCCGAACCTGTTGTGCTTCCGTTCGGCTTCGTTGTCCAGTCTATGTA
>JAQCNI010000054.1 GCA_028275105.1 Halorubrum sp. | reverse complement strand
ATCTGCGGACCGTGACAGATCGACGCGACAGGCTTGTCCGCCTCGAAGAAGTGCCGCACCGCGTCCAGCACCGCCTCGTAGCCGCGCAGGTACTCGGGGGCGCGTCCGCCGGGGACGACCAAGGCGTCGTAGTCGCTCGGCTCCACGTCATCGAACCCGTGGGTGAGCTCGAAATCGTGGCCGCGCTCTTCGAGGTACGTCTGGTCCCCGCGGAAGTCGTGGATAGCGGTCTTGACCGTCTCGCCGCCCTCCTTTTCGGGGCAGACGGCGTGCACCTCGTGGCCGACCGCCTGAAGCGCCTGGAACGGTACCATTATCTCATAGTCCTCGCCGAAGTCGCCGACGATCATCAGTATCCGTTGTCCTGTCATGTGTGCGACACCACCTGTCAGTACGCGCTACTACCCAATAACGATACTGGCAACTGGTGACATACCCTTCCCTTGCGGACGCCGGGCTCGCCGGACGCCGGGCTCGCCGGACGGCGGGAGGCGCGACGGCGCGGACCGATGACTCGCACTCAACCGAGGAAGTCGATACCGGTCACTTCGAACCGCGCTCCGCCGTTATCCGCGCCGGTCGCGACGATCTCCCAGCCGTGCGCGTCGACGACGGCCCGGACGACCGAGAGGCCGTACCCGTGCCCGTCCGCGCTCGTGGTGAACCCGTGGTCGAAGACCTCGGTCTCGCGTCCGTCGGCGATTCCCGGGCCGTCGTCCTCGACGTAGAAGCCGTCGTCGAGTGGCCCGACCCGGACCGCCGCGTCGTCGCCGCCGTGGTCCGCCGCGTTTTGGAAGAGGTTCTCGAACAGCTCGCGGAGCCGGTCTGGATCGCTGCTCACCGACGGAACGGGCTCGTAGGTGAGCGTCGCTCCCGAGTCCTCGCCGATGCTCCGCCAGACGGTCTCGACGACCTCGCCGATGTCGGTCGGTTCCGGGTCGCTGACGACGTTCCCCTGTCGCGCGACGCGGAGCAGGTCGTCGACCAGCCGCGCCATCCGGTCGACCGTCTCGTCGACCGTGTCGAGGTACTCCTCGTCTCCGGTCTCCTCGTAGAGCGTCAGGTTCCCTTCGATCACGTTCAGCGGATTCCTGAGGTCGTGCGCGAGGATGTCGGTGAACTCCTTGAGGCGGTTGTTCCGCCGCTCTAACATCCGTTCGTACTCTTTCGTCGTCGTCGTGTCTCGGCAGACCGCCGCGTACCCGTGGAACCCGTCGTCCCGCAGCGGCGACAGCGTCAGCGTGGCCCAGAAGACTGAGCCGTCCGCCCGCCGGTGCCGGTGTTCGAACTCCACGGGCTCGTCCATCGGCTCGTCGAAGAAGTCCTCGGGGAGCGAGTCGGAGTCGCCCGCACCCTCGTCGTCGGCGAACAGCGTCCGGACGTGTCGGTCGAGAACCGCGGTCGTCTCGTACCCGTAGAGCGTCGCCGCCGGGGCGGGCCACGCCGCGACGTTGCCGTCGGCGTCGAGCATGAAAATGGCGTGCGTGGAGACGCCCTCCAGAAGGCGACGCGCGACAGCGACTCCCGACTCGCCGACGTCTTTCGGGGGTTCGGAGGCGTCGAGGGCGTCCGTCATACGGGGGAATCGCTCCCCGGCGGCGAGTCTCTTCGGGATGACGTGCCAAGGCGATTAAATGGGCGACCGCCGGTCGACGCGCTCGGGCGTCAGTTCGCGAGTTCGACCACCATGACTTCCACGTCGGAACCCGAGTCGTCGGTCCGGTACTCCCACGTTCCGCGGGGGTCAACGCCGTTTTCGAGGGCGTCGCGGAGCACCCGACCGAGGGCGGCCTCAAACTCCTCTGTACTCGATATCTCGTCGTCGGATGTGCCGTCAGTTGTCATGGTGAAACGTACAATCGACTGCGATACGACGCTGTCGCGGGACTCACCGCCACGCAAACAGAGACCGCAGTCGCCTGTCTCTACGATCTCTGATAGGTTCTCTGACGGGATAATACCACCGAAACACATGGTACACCAAGGTCAATTGATCTCCCGTAGAAGCTCCGTACCGAGTTTTTAACGCGCTTGCGACAGAACAGCGCTGTATCTAATGAGCGTTATCGTTGAGTTGACTATTCCATCTGCGGCGTTCGAACTGGGGCAGATACTCCGCGTGGAAGGGCCCACACAGGTCACGCTGGAGACGATGGTGCCGCTGGGCGGGCGACCGACCCCGTTCGTTCGCATCCGGAACGACGCGCGGGAGAATTTCGAGCGCTCGGTCAGCGACCACCCCTCGGTCAACGACATCAAACTCGTCGACACGCACGACGACGAGACGCTCTACTCGCTCGACTGGGAGCCGTCCGACGCCTCGCTGTTGCGGAAGATCCTCGACCTCGACGCGGTGCTGCTGGGCGCGACCGGCGGCGCCGACGTCTGGAGGCTCGAGTTCCGATTTCCGACCCACGCGGCGCTCTCCGCGTTTCAGGACTACTACACCGAGGAGAACGTCGACGTGTCTATCGAACGGATCTACAACCCTACGAAGCCGGACGCCGGCCCGTGGTACGGGCTGACGCAGCCGCAGCGCGAGACCCTCGCGAACGCCGTCGCAGCCGGGTACTACTCGCTGCCGCGGCAGATCTCAACGAAGGAGCTCGCGGACTCGTTCGACATCTCGGACCAGGCCGTCACCGAACGCCTCCGGCGCGGCATCTCCACGCTGGTGCGGAACACGCTGCTGGTCGAGGAAGCAGACGACTGACGTCGGTTGCGGCCTCTCTTCGCGCACCGCTCGCCGGACAATCGCTCGACCCTCTCTAGACACGCTCCGGACGCTCTCTAGACACGCTCCAAGCGTTCTCTAGACACGCTCCAAGCGTTCTCTAGACACGCTCCGGACGCTCTCCGAGCGATCCTCGCCCGCTCAGTTCGGCGGCCGGAGGTCCCGCTGAAACTCGTCGAACTGCTCGAGGTCGTCCGGGAGCTCGTACTCGATCTCGCGGTCGTCCTGATTGTCGGGCAGCCGGCCGTCCTCCAGCTCGGCGGCGACCTCCTCCCAGCCCGGCTTCACGCGCACGCTTCGCGCGGGCGAGCCGACCACGACGTGGTGGTCTGGCACGTCTCCCTGAACCACGGAGCGGGCGCCGACGACGCTGTTCTCGCCGACCCGGCAGCCCGCCCTGACCATCGCGTCGTATGTGACGCGCGCGTCGTCCTCGACGATCGTGTGGAAGTTCCGCACCTCGGTCTGGTCGACGATGTCGTGGTCGTGGCTGTAGAGGTGGACGCCGTCGGAGATGGAGGCGCGGTCGCCGATCGTCAGCTTCCCGCGGTCGTCAAGGTGGACGTCGTCGTGGATCACGACGTTGTCGCCGACCTCGATGTTGTGGCCGTAGGTAACGGAGATCCCCTTGAAAAAGCGGCAGTTCTCCCCGCACTCGGCGAAGAGGTGCTTGCCGAGCATCTGCCGGAACCGGAGCGCGAACTCGACGTTGTCGGCCATCGGCGTGGCGTCGAACTGCCGCCAGAGCCACTGGAGGTGTTTCGACCGCTGGAAGCGGTCCTCGTCCTTCTCGGCGTAGTACTCGGACTCCAGCGTCGCGTTACACGGGTCGTACCCCTGGAGGCGGACGCGCTCGGCGCGCGACACCGACTCGCCGTCCTGCCACGCCTCCCACGCCTCGCGGTCGCCGTGGAGGTCGATCAGCACGTCGCGGACGACCTCGCAGGTGTCCTC
>JAQCNI010000045.1 GCA_028275105.1 Halorubrum sp. | reverse complement strand
AACCGGTAGTACCAGAACCCGAACAGGGTGCCCACGAGGTTGACCGCGACGACCACCCAGACCAACCGGAGCGTCAGCGTCTCCACCCGGGCGGGCAGCGGGGCGAGATACGCCGGGAGGTCGTCGGTGGCGGGGATCGACGCCATCGTCTCCGTTCTGTGCGGGTGGGGGTACAAGCGTTCCGGTCGCGACAGGGAGACGGTTCACGCCGAACGGAGTCCCTCGAGACTGGCGGAGTGATGCTGTCGGCTATAGTCACGTGACGGATTTCGATATCTCGGGGTATCGAACATCTTCACGTAGTCATAGCCAACCGTATGCAAACCCCGGACGCCTCCGGCGAGGACCGCCGCGGGACCGCGCGCGGGCGGACCACCCAGCCCGTCGAACGGGCGAGCGCACAGGCCGCCGAGGCCGACCGGCTTCGATCCGGTCGTGTATGAGATCGTCGGTGACCGCGACGACCCCGTGTTCACTCGTCTTTGGTCGTGATCTCGGACGACAGACCCTGGGCCATCTCGATCTCCGTGGAGTTGTTCAACGTCCACGCGGTGCGGTCGGTGACGGCCTCGATTGCCTCACGGGCCGAGGGGTAGCCGTTGCCCGACTTCTTAACGCCGCCGAAGGGAAGTTGCACCTCCGCGCCGATACACGGAAGATTCCCGTACGCCAGCCCGAGTTCCGCGTGATCCCGGTAGTAGTTTATCTGTCGATAGTTCTCCGAAACGATCGCGCCGGCGAGGCCGTACTCGGTGTCGTTCTGAATGGCCACCGCGCGCTCGATGTCGCCATCGTATTCCAGGAGCGCAACGTGCGGACCGAACACCTCCTCGTGGGTACACCGAAGATCCGCGTCGGGGTCGGCTTCGTAGACGAACGGGCCGATCCAGTGGCCGTCCTCGTGACCGTCGGGGATCTCGTCGGCTGCGAGGTCGGTACGGTCGACCAGGACGTTCACGCCCTCCTCGCGGGCAAGCCGGTTATATTCAGTGACCTTCTCGTAGTGTTCCGCCTCGATGAGCGGTCCCATGAACGTCTCTTCATCTAGGGGGTCGTCGACGGCGACATCGTTTGCGACCTCGACGAACCGCCGTTTGAACTCGTCGTAGATGTCGGTGTGGACGATCAGGCGCTCGGCGGAGACGCAGCGCTGGCCAGTCGTTTTGAACGCGGACATCACCGCCGAGTGGACCGCGGTGTCGAGATCCGCCTCGTCCGTGATCACGACTGCGTTCTTCCCGCCCATCTCGCAGACGGCGCGCTTGCCGGCGACGCCGCCGAGCGTGTCTTGGATCAGGTGGCCGACCTCGGCCGACCCAGTGAACATGACGGTCTCGACGTCATCGTGTTCGACGATCGCGTTACCGGCGTCGCCGAACCCCTGGATCATGTTGAACACGCCGTCGGGGATCCCGGCGTCGTCGAACATTTCGGCGATGATCCGTGCACACCACGGGGTCTGCTCTGCGGGTTTGAATACGACGGTGTTCCCTTCCACCAGCGCGATAGCCATGTGCCAGTAGGGTATGGCGACGGGGAAGTTCCACGGGGTGATACAGCCGGTGACGCCGCGGGGCTTCCGGCGCATATACGCGTCCTTTGCCGGGATCTCCGAGGGGACGATGTCGCCCTTCGGGTGGCGCGCGTCGCCGGCGGCCCACTCGACCATGTGTGCGGCTTCGACCACGTCGGCGCGTCCTTCGCTGATCTCCTTTCCGCACTCCTTCGTGACGATTTCACCGAGTTCGTCGGTCCGCTCGCGCAGTTCGTGGTAGACGTCCCAGAGGTACTCGGCACGCTGGACTCGGGAGAGCGACCGCCACTCCTCGAACGCCCTGTTCGCCGCGTCAACCGCGCGGTCGATGTCCGCCGGCGTCCCTTTCTGAAATTCGCCGAGGGACTCCCCGGTCGCCGGGTTCTCGCTCTCGAAGGTCTCCGACCCCGTGCTCGATACCCACGTACCGCCGATGTACTGTTTGGATGGCTCCGACATACGTGACATTCCTTTCTCACATGTCCAAACATCCCACCCGACCATGGTCGGCAGAGTCTTTGTTACAGAGTACCACTGACCTGGCGACAATGGCAACGACTGACTCGAGCGGACGGGGGGAACGGGCCGGTACGCGACTGACGCTCGATGTGTGGCACCCGAACTGTTGGGCGCTCGAAGCGACGAGCAAAGCTGATGGCGGCGTGCTCGCACACGCCGTCTATAATTCGCCGCGGACCGACGGTGACGTGCCGAACTCGGTGAACGGCCTGTTTACGGCGTTTGCGGACACGAACGAGGCGGTCGAGAACCTGCTCGATGCGATCCGCGAGTCCGAGCGTGCGGGCGACCCGTTTGAACTACAGGAGCGGTTCGGGCGTGCGCAGGACGCTCCGGGGAACGTCGTTCGGGAGTTCTTCCTGGAGTACGACCCGGCGGACATGGTGTGTCCGACGCTGCTCGAACACGGGTTTGTCCACAGCGCGCCGGTTCGGATCGAGGACGGCCGCGAGGAGTGGCAGGTGTGCTTCGTCGGCGAGCGGACCGAGATCAGGGCGTCCCTCGATGCGGTTGAAGCCGACTCCGGAGCCGAGGTGACCGTGGAGTCGATGTCGTCGTCCGGACACGCCGGACGGACGCCGCGCGAGCAACGGCTCGACACGCTGACGACGACCCAGCGGGAGGTGTACGAGCACGCCCGCGACGTGGGATACTACGAGTGGCCCCGCGAGGCGTCGACTCGCGAACTTGCCGATCATATGGACGTCTCGAAGACGACGCTCCTCGAACACCTCCGAAAGGCGGAGTCGAAGCTGCTGGATCCGTGACACCGGGACGACCCGGCAGCAGACTCCCGCGGGTCCGTGCTATTCCCAGACGGCCGCTCGCAACCCCCGACGGCCGCTCGCAACCCACAACGACGGCTTCAATTCCCGACAACCGCTCGCAGTGCGAACAGCGCGTTCGACTTTCGCTCGCGGATCCGCCGGTAAAAGTACGAGAACCACTTCGAGCCGTACGGGATATACTGGTACACCTCGGCATCGACATCGGGGTTGCTGGCGAGGCCGAACTGCGCTGCTTCCCGGACGCC
>JAQCNI010000044.1 GCA_028275105.1 Halorubrum sp. | reverse complement strand
GCGTCCATGATCACCGGATCGTCCTCGAGGGCGTCGACCGCCTCGCCGAGGTTGCTCGGCAGCGTCTCGATGCCGTACTCCTCGCGTTTGTCCTCGTCGAACTCGTAGATGTTCTCGCGGATCGGATCAGGGGCGTCGAGGCCCTTTTCGATCCCGTCCAGGCCGGCGTGGATCAGCGCCGCAAACGCCAGATACGGGTTACAGGAGGGGTCCGGGAAGCGCGCTTCGATCCGTGAGGCCGCCGGTACCCGCGCCGCCGGCTTCCGGATCAGCGCCGAACGGTTCCGGTCGGACCACGCGATGTAGACGGGCGCCTCGTACCCCGGCACCAGCCGCTTGTAGCTGTTGACCGTCGGGTTCGACACCGCCGTGATCGCCGGCGCGTGCTCTAAGATCCCCGCGAGATACGAGTGGGCCGTCTCCGAGAGGTCGAACTCGTCGTCGGGGTCGTGGAAGGCGTTCTCGCCGTCCCTGAACAGCGACTGGTGGGTGTGCATGCCGGAGCCGTTGATCTTCGGGATGGGCTTGGGCATGAACGTCGCGTGGAGGTCGTGTTGGGCGGCGATCGCCCGGACGACCGTCCGGAAGGTGGCGACGTTGTCGGCGGTGGTCAGCGCGTCGGCGTACTCGAAGTTGATCTCGTGTTGACCGCGGGCGACCTCGTGGTGTGAGGCCTCGATCTCGAAGCCCATCGACTCGAGGCCGTAGATGATGTCCCGCCGGACGTCGCTCGCGAGGTCCTTCGGCGCGAGATCGAAGTACCCGCCCTGATCGCCCGTCTTCGTCGTTGCGCGGCCCTCCTCGTCCTCCTCGAAGAGGAAAAACTCCGGTTCGGGCGCGAAGTTGATGTCGAAGCCCATCTCGCTGGCGCGGTCGATGGCGCGCTTCAGGACGTATCGGGGGTCGCCCTCGAAGGGCTCGCCCGTCGAGGTGTCGTACACGTCACAGATCATCCGGGCGGAGCCGCCGTCCTCGCGGCTGCGCCACGGGAGGACCGCAAACGTACTCGGGTCCGGGATGAGTCGCATGTCCGATTCCTGGATGCGGACGAACCCCTCGATGGAGGAGCCGTCGAAGTAGATCCCGTCGGTGAAGGCCTTCTCGGCCTGTTCGGCCGGGACGGCGACGTTTTTCACCGTTCCGAGGATGTCGGTGAACTGGAGTCGGAGGAAGCCGACGTTCTTTTCGTCTATCTCGTCGAGGACGTCCTGTGCCTCGGCGGTGAGACCGCCGTCGGGAGTCATGTTTTCGTTCGTCATGTTTCTCGTCGTTTGTTCCGATGCGTGCCCGTATTAAAACGTTAATGCTCTACGCAAGCCTCCGAAACCTCCGATTAGAACTGTATATTCGTAAACTTCTAAACCCCGCGCCCGGTAGTGGGGGCAATGACGTACGAAAATCTCGACCGGAAGTTGGTGAACGCGCTGCTCGCGGACGGCCGGGCGTCGCTCCGGTCGCTCGGGGAGGACCTGAACGTCTCGGTGACGACGGTTTCGAACCACATCTCCAACCTCGAGGACGACGGGATCATCCGGGGGTACGCCCCGATCGTCGACTACGGCGAGTTGGGGTACGACGTGACCGCCATCATCCAACTGAAGGTCGAGGGGAGCTCGCTGCCCGACATCACCGACCAGCTGCAGGATCACAAGCACATGGTGTCGGTCTACGAGGTCACCGGCGACCACGACATCATCGCGATCGGGAAGTTCACCGACACCGATCACATGAACGACCAGATCAAGGACCTCCTTATTAACCCGGACATCAACGAGTCGAACACGAGCGTCGTGCTCAACACCGTCACCGAGAACGAGCAGTTCGACCTCGACTACTGAGGGGTATCCGGGGGCGTCGAGACACCGGGGAGCCGACGAAAGCGCGCGTCCGGGGCGGTGCTCTGAGCGCGCCCGCGGGTCAACGCGCCGTCGGGACGAGAACCAACCCATTTAGTATCCCGGATCGAACGGCCGCCCATGGCAACGCGTGCGGAGTTTCAAGCCGTCCTCACGAGGATGTTCGGCCTGTTTCTGTTTGCGGTCGCCGCGGGGAACGTCCTCGTCGGAACGCTCGATTTCGGGATCCTCTTTGCCGTGATCGGGTTCGTGTTCGTCGCGCTGTCGGGGTACATCACGAGCAACCCCGAGGAGTTCGGCCAGACCGAGAGCGTCTCGAACCGCCTGGTCCGGGGGGTCGCCATCGGCGGGTGGGCGCTCATCCTCGGGACGGGGCTCGTCATCGCGGCGTTGGCCCTTTCGTAAACTCTCAGCGCAGGCAGTAATCGACGAAGTTCCGGAGGATCCGCAGGCCCGTCTCGCCCGACTTCTCGGGGTGAAACTGGGTGCCGAAGACGTTGCCGGCCTCGTTGGCGACGATCGCGGGGAACTCGATCCCGTAGTCCGTCGTCGCGACGACGGCGGCGGCGTCGTCGGGGGCGGCGTAGTACGAGTGGACGAAATACGCGTACTGGCCGTCGACGGCGCCGCCGGCGGGCGCGTCCGTCGGTTGGGGGACGGCCCCTTCGACGCCGGCGACGATCGGGTGCTCGCGCCGGACCTCGAGATCGTTCCAGCCCATGTGGGGGACCTTCTGTCCCTCGTCGAACCGGAGGTTCGTCCCCGGAACGAGATCGAGCCCCCGGGCGCCGCCCTGGCCGACCGTGTCGGCCTCCTCGCTCGTCGTCAGGAGCATCTGCATGCCGAGACAGATCCCGAAAAGCGGTGTGCCGTCGGCCGCCGCCTCGAGCAGCGCCTCGCGGAACGGCCCGGCGTTTTCCATCCCCTCGCTGAACGCGCCGACGCCGGGGAGGACGATCCCGTCGGCCCCGCCGAACTCGGCCGGGTCGGCCGACAGGCTCACCGACGCCCCGGCCCGTTCTAACCCCCGCGTGACGCTCCGGAGGTTCCCGAGCCCGTAGTCGACGAGGACGACCTCGGCGGTCCGTCGGGTCGTGGTCATGCCCGATCGTGGGCGGCCGCGGGCAAAATGGGTTTCCATCGCGGCGATCGGTCCGGCTCCCCGAGGCGCGAGACGGAGCGAGCGCGAGGGCGGGGGGCGACGCTCAAAAGTCGCCGAGGCGGGACTGATCGCCGCCGCCCTCGACGAGCTCGATCGCCGCGGCGACCGACGCCTCGAAGGGCTCGGTCTGGCTCGGGTCGTACAGCGTCGCCGCGGGGTGGACGCAGACGACGACCCGCCGGGCCGCACCGGCGATCCGCGCCTCGCACACCGATCCGGCCTCGGCGGTCACCCCGACGGACCGCCCGAGTAGGTGTTCGGAGGGGACCTTTCCGAGCGTCACAACGGCGGCCGGATTGACGGCGTCGATCTCCCGTTCGAGGTAGCCCCGGCACTGCGAGAGCTCCTCGGCGGTCGGGTCCCGGTTGTCGGGGGGGCGGCACCGAACGCAGTTGGTGATCCGGACGTCGGCGCGCGCGAGTCCGTTGTCCCGGAGCGCGGCGTCGAGGACGTCGCCCGAGCGCCCGACAAACGGTTCGCCGCCCTCGTCCTCGTGTCGGCCGGGGGCTTCCCCGATGAAAAGCAGCGCCGCGTCCGTCGGGCCGACGCCGTTGACGATCCGGCTCCGGGAGTCACAGAGCGCCTCACAGCGGCGGCAGTCCGAAACGTCGGTCGCGTCGGTCTCGGTCACGTCCGTCCGATCGGCGGGCCGGCAGTTAACCCCGACGGATCACTCGGGAGCGATCACGCCGTCGCGTCGGGCGGCCGCGACCCGACTCGCGAGGCGCTTTGCGACCCGGAGCGGTTCCGGGCGGCGGCGCTCGGTGTACGCGGCGACGACGTCGGCGGCGGCCGCGGCCTCAAGGCCGACCGATCGGACGAAAAGCGGCTCCGGCGTCGGGACCCGCCGGCGCTGCGGCAGGGACTCGTAGGCTTCGAGGCGGGCCCTCCGATCGCGACCCTCGAAGGCCTCGGCGATTGCGGGTCCGAGCCCGTCGCTGTCCTCGAAGGAGACGGCGAGGACGGGGCGATCGAGCGCCCGGTGGACGGCCTCGAGGTCGACGATATTGTACCACGACAGGGCGACGCCGGCGACGAGGAGATACCGGACGTCCGGACGGTCGAGGCGCTCGACGAGGTCGGTTATCGCGGTCGTCGCGTCTAGGCCGCCGACGGTACAGCGCCCGAACGCGAAGTCCTCGACGGTCCGATCGGCGCGGACGACGGCGCCGGCGAGCGTGCTCGTCTCCGCGCCGTCGCCGTAGGACTCGGCGATCCCGAGCGCGCGGCGGCCGGGCTTCACCGGTCGTTGAACTCCTCGTAGGCCTCCAGTAGGTCCTCGCTCGAGGCGTCGTCGTACTCGAACCTGATTTCGCCGTCGTGTTCGGACCCCGCGCGCCCCTCGCCCGCGTCGATGTCGTCGGTGTCGATCTGCTGGTTTTCCTGTTCGGACTCGTCGTAGCTGCCGAACCCCATGGTCGTTTGTTACTTACTACCCAGCGTTTGTAAATCGTTCGCCGCGCTCCCCGGGGAGAGGCCGGTCGGATCAGCGTTCGAATCCGACCGGAGCGTTAATAACTGAACCGTCCTACCGCCGGTAATGGACCGGCGAGGGCAGCCATGAGCGACCGACGGGACGGACCGGCGGTCGTCGCCCACGCCGGCGATCGGGACCTGATCGATCCGGACGGCCGGGTCCGCATCGAGCGCGTCGGTAGGGCGGTCGTCGCGGACTACGCGGCACACGTCGACTGCGTCGTCCTCGAGGCCCCCGGCGGCGGGATCGACGCGTTAGAGACGCTCCGCGATCGCCAGGTGCCGACCGTGCTGTACGATCGGAGCGCCGACCCAACGGTTGCGACGGCGGCGACCCGTCTCGGCGTCACCGAGTACCTGACGGACGCCGCGCTCGGAGAGGCGACGCTCGTCGACGCGGTCGTCTCGGTCGTTCGTCGGTCCCGGGCCGAAGGGACGGGAGGGACCGAACGGACCGAACGGACGGACGGACCGGCGGAGCCGACGGCGATGGCGGAGGTGCGATCGGTCATCGGCGATCGGTCGCTGTCGGTCTCGGAGACGGTCGAGGGGCTCTTCGAGGTCGGACAGCGCCACCTCGGGCTCGAAGCCGGCGCGCTCGCGGCCGTCGACGGGCGGGAGTACACCGTCGTCGGCGGGACCGAAACGGCCCGGCGGGCCGACGTCTCGCTGTCGGAGACGCTCTGTCGGCTGGCGGTTCGGACGGACGGTCCGGTTCGGCTCCCGGACACGGCGTGGGGGCCGCCGGCCGAGACGCTCGCCGAGCCCTTCGCCCGGCTGGGAAGCTACATCGGCGACGACGTGGCGGCCGGGGGGTGGTACGGGACGGTCTGGTTCGGGAGCGAGCGGTCCCGGGGGTCCTTTTCGGCCGGGGAGCGCGCCCTCTTCGAGCTGCTCGTCGAGTTGCTTCGCGCCGAGATCGACCGACGCCAACCGCCGGGGGAGTCCCGGGAGCGACCGCCGGACGGGCGGGCGGCGGCGCTCGCAAGCGACGGCAGCGGCACCGGGGCGATCGCGGGGTCACAGCGGGCGGGGGCCGAGAGGGCCGCCGCGGAGGCGGCCGACCCGGACGGCGTCGAGACGGTCGAAACAGACCGGTTCTCGGAGCTCTTCGAGCGGTTCCCCGACGCCGTCGCGGACGTCGAGTTCCGCGAGGGGACGCCGATCGTCCGCGACGTCAACAAGGCCTTCGAGGAGACCTTCGGGTACGAGGAGCCGACGGCGGTCGGGGCCCCGCTCGGCGATCTCATCGTACCGGCCGGCGAGGAGCCCGAGGCCGTGCGGCTCGACGAGAGCGCGGTCCAACACGACGGGACCTCGGAGGTCGAGCGCCTGACCGACGAGGGGCTGGGTTCGTTTCTGTTCCGGGGGGTAAGCTACCGCCGCGGGGAAACGGAGCGGGGGTTCGTCATCTACACCGACATCGCCGACCGGCTCGAACAGGAGCGACAGCTCCGGGTGTTACACCGCGTGCTCAGACACAACCTCCGCAACGAGATGACGGCGATCATCGGGTACGCCGACATGCTGACGGCGGATGCGAGCGGGGAGCGCCGCGAGTTCGCCGAGCGGATCCACAGCGAGGCGATCGACGTCTCGAAGCTCGCCGAGCAGGTCAAGCGGATCGAACAGGCGCTCGATGTCGACAGAAAGCGGGTGTCGATCGATCCGGAGTCGGTCGTCAGAGGCCTCGCCGAGCGGTTCCGAGCGCAGTACCCGGAGGCGACGATCCGTGTGCGGGCCGACGAGTGCGGGGCGGTCGTCGCCGACGAACTGCTCGAGACCGCCGTGGAGAACCTCGTCGAGAACGCCATCGAGCACCACCCGGGGGAGCCGACCGTCGAGATCGGTCTGTCGACGGTCGACGGCGAGTGGCTCGACCTGTCGGTCAGGGACGACGGCGAGGGGATCCCCGAGCGCGAGCGGGCGATCGTCAGCGGCGACCGGGAGATCACACAGCTCGATCACAGCCGCGGACTCGGCCTGTGGGTCTCGAAGTGGATCGTCAGCGGCGTCAACGGGCGGCTCCTGTTCGGCGACGCGCCGTCGGGATCGGAGGTCGTCCTCCGGCTCCGGCGGGCCGACGGACGGTAGAGTAAAAACGACGGCGGCCGACCCCTGTGTATGGAGGTAACCAACGTGACGGCGGCCGCGGAGACGTTTACCTGCAACGCGTTTCTGATCGAGGGCGACCGGACGGTGCTCGTCGACGCGGGCGCCTTCGACGGCGTCGTCGAGGCGATCCGCGAGCGCACGGGGACGCTCGATGCGGTCGTGTTGACGCATCAACACGGCGATCACGTGGCGGAACTCGACGCCGTGCTCGACGCGTTCGACGCGCCGCTGTACGCCTACGACGACCACCCTCGGCGCGACAGCGGACTCGAGGGCGGCGATCAGGTGTTCATGGGCGACGAGGCGTTCGACACCGTCCACACGCCGGGACACGCCGACGATCACGTCTCGTTCGTCTCCGAGACGACGCTTTTCAGCGGCGACGTCGTCGTCCACGACGACGGCGCGTTCGAGTACGGCAGTTTCGGACGGACGGACATGCCGGGACAGTCCCGCGGGCGGCTGATAGAGAGCATCCGGACGCTCTTGAAGACGATGGGCGACGGTGTCGAGCGCCTCCACGCCGGCCACGGCGACAGCTTCAGCGGCGACGTGCGCGACGTCGTCGAGACCGCGCTCGAACGCGCCGAGCGGCGGGAACCGAAGTACCCCGAAGAGTAGGCTGTCGGCGGGCCCGGATCAGTCCGAACGCGGTCGCGGGGCCGCCGTGTGGAACGGCTCGTCGGCGATGATCGAGCGGAACTCCGAGATCGCGTCCCGGTCGGCGTCGGACATCGCCTCAACGACCGCGTACACCTCCTGTCGGGAGACCTTGAGATCGCGCTCGGAGAGGGCGTCGGCCGGGCTGTCGGTGAGTTCCCGGAGCGTGCCGACGGCGAGCAAGAACGGCACACCCCACGCGGCGAGCGTGTTGCCGTGTCTGAGCGGCATCGCCTGGAGGTACCGCTCGGCCTCGTCCAGAAACGACCGCGCGTGATCGGCCGTCCGGCTGACGACCGTCGCGGCCGCCTCCCGGTGTCGCCGGTCGACGACCGCCTCCTGTGGCACGCCGGCGTCGGTGAGCCACGAGGCCGGGAGATAGACGTTGTGCTCCTCGGTGAAGTCGTCGTGGACGTCCTTGGCGATGTTGACGAGTTGCAACAGCAGTCCGAACGACTCGGCGGACTCGTACAGCGTCCGGCGGCGCTCGGGCGCGACGTCCTCGCGCGTCAGTAGGTTGGTGATGAGCGTGCCGACGGTCCCGGCGGCGTAGTGGCAGTACTCCTCGAGTTCGGCCGGCGTGTCGATCCGGAGGCCCTCGGTCTCGGCGTGCTCGTCGACGAACATCGCCATCCCCTCGACGAGTTCGATCACCGGCGGGACGATCGCCGCCCGGACGTCGGACGGCAGCGCCTCGAAGGTCGCATACACGCGGGGGGTCGCCGCGACGACGCGCCAGTCGCTCGAGCGCTCCCCGGCCGGCGGCAGCCACGGATCGACCGCCCGTCGGAACGCCCTCACGCCCGCCTCGTCGTCCGGGTCGATCGCCCGCGCGTAGGTTCGAAGCAGCGAGGCGGCCTCCTGCGGGGGGATCCGTCCGGCGTCCTCGATCGTATCGGGGATCCGACAGAGGAGGTACCCGAGACAGATCTGCGTCGCCATCGGCTCCTCGAGGCTCTCGACGGTGAGCGCGAACGTCCGAGAGACGTCCTGAACGGCCTCGTGGCACCACGCGACGTCGGCCTCGGCGCTCGGGACGGACGGACGGGGAGTGTCGCCGGACATTGAGTTATCCCGTGTACGACGGCGGTGGTAAAAAGTCCCGTGGAGAAACACCCGAGGCGGGCCGGGATTGTGCGGGCCCGCAACGCGTCACACCGCGTCGACCGTCCGTCCGGTCGGTGCCCGACGCCCCGGCGTCTCGGGGCGACCGGGGTATAAACGAGCGAGGACACTTGAGGGGCGATTGAGTAGCTCCCATGCGTCCGGTGTCGAATCTACGGATCGCAAGCCAGCGAGCACCCCCGACACGAATCGTGATGGAATCGCCAGCGAGAGTGAGTGCTCGTCGTCGTTCCCGGTTCACTTCGCCATGTAACTCTGTGCGGATCGTGGTTTCAGTATACAGACGAGCAAGCAAAGAGTATAAGTAAGCCGCTCTAAGCCTGAAATAGGCTCAACGAGTCGTTTTATCCATGGAAAACTCAGAGAATATTGACGAGACAGTGCAATCGCTCCAAGCGGAGATCGGAGACGCTCTGTTAGCAGTTGCTCTTGGTGATGTTCGATCGTTAGAGTTCGAACCGACCTACGTCAGAGAGGATGCCGGCAAAACGTGGGATTCTGTCGAGGAGTTCTTTTCAGATAACACACAAAAAGAGGTGTTCGAGAATATTGCAGCAGAGGCCTACTTTGAAACCGGAGAGGGATCTGCTCGATCACCGCTCGGACGTCTCCGTTTCACCGTCCGGCACTACAACGAGGCAGTAATCGTTATCGGCTGGCGGAATTCGAGTACCGTTCTGGTCACACTCCGGCCGGATCCCGAGCATATCCCCTCGACGATTCGGGTTCTTGAATCGACGCTGGAAGTCGAGGAAACTGAGTAATGGGTGCAAAAGATGACCGAAACCGATAATATCGATTCAGAAAACGCCGACGAGACCGAGGTCATCACACTCGCTGAAGAGTATCTTGAGTCTCGATCTACCCCGGTCGATCCGGAACTCAAACGCGTCCTGCAGGAAAAGATCGAAACGAATGAGGAACGGTTAGCGAAACTAGATGAAGAGGACCCGTTATACGACGCCATCGAGCGACGGATAGAGAACAAAAGAGATCGACTACGGGAGTTACAGAGCGGTGAGAGCGGAAAGAAAAAGCAGTTACTGAACGCAGTCGCTGACAATTTCGTCGCGGAAGGGTTCTGGCTCTCCGAACCGATTCTTGAGGCTCTGAATCACATCCTGTTCGGTAAATACGGAGAAAGTCTCGTTATCGAACGAAAAATTGTCGAACCTGACACCAATTTCACAGAGGATGATCTCTACGAGATTTCGATGGAAATCCGCAACCAGGCACGGTCCGAACTAAAATTAATTGGGTAAGTATACGTATAGGTCAGTTGGTAACTGAATCTATCATAGGGATAATTGATGAAACACAATGGATGAGTATGTATCGGACACGGATACTGAGACCAGCGAGGGGGAGGGGGAGTTCGGTGGGGGAGAAATAGCACCTATCGGCGAGATCAAACGCTATTTTACGGACACAGACACCGTGCAGGCGTTTGCGGGGACACCCTCCGATTCATTCATCGAATCGCGGTTTTTTGATATACAGCTATCTGATTCGTTCGACGCGGTTGAAAGCTATTGGACTAACAAACCCTTTGCGTATACCACGATCGTGTTCGATGAAACTGAGGGGAAACGTCGGTACCTGTTTTTCGAACCGGTGCTGTCGGAGTTTGAGCAGTACGTCCGACAGGATCTCGAGCAGACGATCCGGTACGCGCTGCGCGATGCGGATCTGACAACGGTTTCTGACCCCGACCGTTTTCGAGATATGTTAGGCCGGTTGGTTGCAGAACACGGTGCCGCTGTTGAAGACGGGTCACTACACAAGATCTTCTACTACCTCTCTCGTGATTTCATCGACTACGGCCGTCTCGACCCGTTAATGCAGGATCCAGGTATCGAGGACATCTCGTGTAATGGTGAAGACCGCCCCGTTTTTGTGTATCACGAAGACTACCGTGATCTCGAAACGAATTTGGAGTTCACCGAAGATGAACTCGATTCGCTCGTGTTGAGTTTGGCCCAGCGGGCTGACAAACATCTCTCGATCTCTCATCCACAGGATTCCGGAACGCTTCCGGATGGATCTCGAATTCAGTTGACGTACGATAGTGATATTAGTCCGCAGGGCTCGAACTTTACAATCCGGAAGTTCCAAGAGGTCCCGTTCACCCCGATCGATCTCATCCAGTTCAATACGTTTTCGCTCGATCAGATGGCCTATCTCTGGCTTGCCATCGAGAACAACATGTCGATCATGTTTGTTGGCCCCACGGCCTCGGGAAAGACCACGAGTATGAACGCTGTCTCGTTGTTTCTTCCACCGGATGGGAAGATCGTCTCGATCGAAAAAGTACGTGAGATATCGATCCCCCACGACAATTGGGCCTCATACGTGTCTCGGGATATGAGCGGGAGTGAAAAACGTGAGGAGATCTCGATGTACGATCTGTTGCAATCGGCGCTTCACGCACGGCCGGAGTATATGCTGGTTGGTGAGATCAGAACCGATCCGGTCGTTGTTCGAACCTTTTTCCAGTCGATCTTTACCGGTCATCCCGGTGGAACCACGTTTCACGCGAGTTCGGCTCAAAACGCGATCAATCGGCTCACGAGCGATCCGCTTAATATCACCGAGCAGATGGTGAGCGCGGTTGATCTGATGGCGGTACAACAGCAAGTTTCGATAGGCGAGCAAGGCCGCCGTGAGCGCCGCAACCTGAACGTCTCAGAGCTCAGGCGAGAAGCCGAGAGTGGCGACACGCTTGAGCCCGTTGAGCTATTCAAGTGGGACCCCACGTCCGACGTTATTAAGGAAACGATCGATTCGTTGTATGAGTCTCGCGTGATGCAAGAGATCGCCGATACCAGAGGGTGGGATCGGGAACGACTTCTATCCGAACTACAAAAGCGAAGACGGGTGCTCGAATACCTGATTGAGTCTGACATCACCGACTACGACGACGTTATTAACGCCTTCTACAGCTTCTCTCGGAACGAAGAGCAGGTACTAGATCGGATTCGATCAGGGGAATTCGACCCATCCACGTTAGCTACTGATCCGTTATGAGTCCCGAGCATACTGATGAGCTCGATACGGATACCGAAACAGGAGACAGAACTGGGCCATCGGTCCCCGGCGACCGAGCAGAGCGACTGCGAAGCAAGTACGGACGCATCCGAGGGGAACTAAAGAACCGACCGGAGCAGTTCACCGAGTTCGATCGCTCGCTTGTGCGGGCCCGTATCACCCGATCCTATGACACGTATCTATCACGAGCGATCCGACGGGCACTCCTCAGTACGTTTCTCCTGTTGGCCGTACAGATCGTGCTTGTTCTTGGGCTGATCAGAGTAACACAGGGCAACTCTCTTCAGCAACTTATCACTAAGTTTCCTGGCATCGCCGTCGGTGTGATCTGCTTCGGTTCGTTGGTGGGTGGCGTCCTCGTCTTTGCGACGTACTACTACTATCCTCAGTTCAAAGCGCGCCAGCGTCGGCGTCGTATTGATTCGACGCTTCCACACGCGATCGTTTTCATGTACGCTCTTTCTGAGGGTGGGGTGGAGTTGCCGACGATTCTGAAACGTGTATCACAATCGGAAGACGTGTTTGGTGAGGTCGCTACTGCATTCCACGGGGTCGTGATAGACCTCGAACGGTTCAATTTCGGTCTCTTAGCCGCACTTACCGCGGGAAAGCGTCTCACCCCAAGTGAACCGTTCCGGGATTTTCTGGACGATCTGATCAGCGTCCAACAGTCCGGCGGAGATCTCAATACGTTTTTTCAGAACAAAAGCGAAAGCTATCTCAAATCAGCCAGACGACGACAAGAGAGTTTTCTCGAAACCCTCGGAACGATTGCCGAGGCGTACGTCACGCTGATGATTGCCGGACCGATCTTTCTCATCATTATCTTAGTCATCATGGGTATCGCCGGAGAGAATACTGCGGCCTACATTAACGCTCTAACGTATATTGGAATCCCGGCTGGGATTACGTTATTTATATTTTTGATCGATATACTGGACACCCAGCACGACTCGACAGTTACGGCTCAGCGATCCGGACAGAGGGAACTGTCCAGAGCAGGCGTGGACACAGACACTCCCGAATACAAGGGTTATATCCGGAAGAAGCGGAAGCGATCACTAACGGAGTTTCTCAAACACCCGTTCCGAGCGATGACGGGTCGGCCGCTCCGATCGTTCGCGGTGACTATTCCGGTTGCCGTTCTGAGTTTGGCGATGATCGTGTTTTCAGGAGTCGCCTCGCCGTCTGTAGCCGCCTATCAGGAGCAACCGATCTGGACGACGACGGTATTCGTCGTGTTCCCATTACTACTCGTGAGTGGTGGGATCATGATTATCTACGAGTTCGAACGCCGGCGGATTGCCGCGGTCAATCGTCGGTTCCCGGATGTGTTATCGTCGCTTGCAAGCGCGAATAAAAGCGGCATACAACTCGTTGATTGTATTACGCTGGTTACGAGGCGATCCGAGGGAGTACTGGCCCAACGTTTGGAGCGATTAGAGGCTGATATTCGTGGCACTTGGGACGTTCATGATTCTCTCCACCGATTTGCAGCCGATATAGATCTTCCGAGGGTAACCCGAGTTGTCAAAACGCTTGTTGAGGCTGATAGATCAAGCGAGGATCTGTCCGCGATGTTAGAGATAACTGCACGAGATACCGAACAGCGGTTCCAACTCGATCTCGATCGGAAACAAGCGATGCAACCGTATGTGCTTATTTTCTTTATCGGAGTGTTGGTCTATTTGGGGATGATTCTGATCCTCAACGAGTTGTTTTTTCCAGCAGTTTCGGATATCCCGGCAGGGGGATTTACGAATAGTGCTGGAACACAGGGTGACTCTGAGGTAGTGCCGGTAACAGCGTTTCAGACTGCGTTGTATCATTCATCAGTAGTTCAGTCCTTGGGTAACGGATTACTCATCGGGAAGTTAGTCGATGGTGCGATGCTAAGCGGGATCAAGTACGGGATTCCACTACTTCTGGCTACCCTCTTTGTCTTCCATATCGTCTGATGCGGATCGTTCTGCTCGTTTACCGGTGAGCGCTGACCCGTGCCGGGCGCTCGCTGCTCGTTACTGATCAGTTGCCGTTTTCGACTCGTCCGGCTCATCCGAGTCGGCAACCGGTAATTCGAATTCCAAGCGGGCTCCTCGTGGTTCGTTGTCTGCGATCGTAAACTCGCCACCGAGTGTGGTCGCTACCCACTCCATTAACCAGAGTCCGACGCCAAGACTGTGACTCATGGGTGTCTCTTCGCCCGACTCGATCACGTGGCGTTCGTCCTCGGGGATTCCGGGGCCGTTGTCAGCAACGACGATCTGTAGCTGGTCACCCTCCAACGCTCGCTGGACGGTGATTTCAACCTCAGGTAGTGACTGATCGTTGTGTTCGATCGCGTTCTCGATCGCCTCCTCGAGTGCTAACTCAAAAAGGCCCGCACTCCGAATCCGAACGTTCGATCCGCCGTGTACCGTTGTTGAGATCGTCGCGTCACAGTACTGGGTTCGATACGTCGCTATGAGCGGCTGTATATCGAGATGTTCCCACGTCTGATGGCTTTCTGTCGGATCCCAGATTTCACGAATCGTTGCCGTTCGCTCAGCGATCTTCTCCATCACTGCAGTTTGCTCTCGGATCGTCGCGGCTGACAGTTGTCGGGCCTCTGGGCTCATCTCTTCGGCTTCTAACAGCTCCGCGTGCCCGTCAATTATCTGCGTTGCCGTCCGCAGGTTGTGTCGCAATACGCGATTGAGCACGTCTAACGTCTGTGTCGTGAGCACCTGCTCCGTGATGTCCTGTTCGATCCCCACGAAATGCGTTATTTCACCGTATTCATTCGTCACGGGGACGATCTTCTGCTCAACTTCGAAGAGTTCGCCGTGTTTGGTCTGATTCGTCAGTTCGGCTTCCCAGACCTCACCCGCCGTGATCGTCTCCCACAGCTCCGTGTAGAAGGCCTCGTCGTGCTGGCCGGATTTGAGAATCCGTGGGTTGCGGCCAATCGCCTCGGTGGACGAGTAGCCGGTCAACGCTTCGAAGGCAGGATTGACGTACTGGATCGTTCCATCCAGATCGCTGATAAATATCGCTTTGTCAGCCTCTTCGGCCTGCGCTCTGAACAGCGAGAGGTCCTGTTGGTACTCCTTTTTACCGGTGATGTCTTGCTGATAGCCAAGATAGTTAACAACAGTTCCAGACTCGGATCGGATGGGGATGATCGTGACCCGGTTCCAGAACATCGAACCGTCTTTGTGGTAGTTTCGGAGTTCAACGGTCACAGGCTCTTCGGTATCGATCGCGTTTCGCATCTTTGCGACTGGCTCCTCGCGTGTGGCTTCGCCCTGGAGGAACCGACAGTTCCGTCCAAGAATTTCTTCGCGGTCGTAGCCGGTCTGTTCGCAGAACCCATCGTTGACCCGTATGAGTGGATTGTCGTGCTGGGATGGGTCCGAAATGGTGATTCCGATGGGGGCTTCATCGATTTCCTGACCGTGGAGTCGCTGCTTTGGGCTTGCATCCTCACCCGCCATTGGAAACACCGATGTCTGGACGTGTTGAGTGCCGTCCCACTCGATCATCGAACTCACAGCGATGACTTCGCGCGATTTGCCGGTGAGCGTGTCGAGTACGAGGGTGAGGCCACGGGAAGGAGCAACACCGTTTTCGATTTCCGTGATCTGTTTACGGAGTTGAGTCTGATACTCCGAGTTGACAATATCCAGCAACGATGCGCCGATTAATTCCCCCTGTGATTCCGCTCCGATAAACAACCGGAATGTAGCGTTTGCATAGACGATCTCAGTCCCGGAGTGGACGAGAAACGAGTCCGGCATAGAATCTGAAAAGATACGTATTCTATGGGACTTGGACACATACAAGCTTTGGTCGCCTCGCTTCCAAGATATATCCCCTCACATGCCGGAGCGATGATGCGTTTGTTACATGGACTCGCCGGGATTTGAACCCGGGGCCTCTCCGCTTGCTCAGGGGCGCTCAAGGGTGACTCGGTGTCGGCTTGTACGAGCGGACAGTGAAGGCCAATGACAGCACGCGATATACCCCCCAGCGAAGCAGTAGCAGAGTACCTTCGATCCCGTCAGGACGTCCAGCCCAGCACGCGCCGAAATCATCGCTATCGGCTCTCACTATTCGTTGAGTGGGCCGAGAGCGAGGGCGTTGAGTCGATGGCGAGTCTCGACGGGTTTGGCCTACAACAGTACAAGGACTGGCGGACTACAGGTGACGACGCCCCGGCGTCTCGGAGCGGCCGGAGGTATAGCTTATAGATCGAAGCGGGCGTCGAAGTGGTTCAGGTGGAACGGACCGGGGTACACGCCCCACGTCTGGTTGTCGTAGTGGTACGCCCCAACGAAGTGGATCTCGTCCTCAGCGTTCAGGTCGTCGGCGACCCGACCGAGTTCCTCATCGGATTGCGCGTAGTCGTCGGCCGTGCCGACGAAGGGAACGGGATCCTCGGACAGCGGTCGGAACCCGGGGACGCCGGTGAGGTCGCCACCCTCGTTGCGGCGGGTGAGCGTCGCGTCGCCGTCGCCGTCAGGGTTGAGGACGTTGTCGGTCTCGGTCGGGCTGTCAAACTTCGGCCCGAGGTTCTGAAAGCCGACCAGTCCGTTCCCGTTCGGCGTCACGAACGCGTCGAACTCGTCGGGGTTCCGGAGCGAGGCGAACTTGACGACCCATACCGTATAGAGACCGTTCGAGACCGCGTTCCGGACGTCGAGCGTAACCTCAGTGCCGTTTCCGGCCCCGTCGCCGACCTCAACCTGCCCGCTGACGCCGGTGAGGTCGCCCCACGTCATCGGTTCCCAGGACTCGTCGTACCCCGCGTCGGGGTCGTACCCCTCCGGCGGTCGCGTGACCATCATACGCGAGTCGGTGATCGGCCCCTGGGGGCCGGTCCCGAACTCGTTGTCCGAAAAGACCCGGTCCAGCGGGACGGAGACCGGGCCGGGATCGTACACGACCGTTTCGTCGTCGAAGGGCGGATCGTTTCCGTCGCCGTCGGTGACGAACGCGCGTAGCGGGATCTCGCTGATGTCGCTCGTCGACTCGCCGACCGCTCTGCCGGCACAACCCGCGACGCTTACCGCGCCCGCAGTCCCCGCCGCGATCAGTGCTTCTCGCCGCGACACCACACCACAATCGCCGTCGCCGTCTCGTGTCACAGAAATTTCATGGTACGTGCATATATTAAACACGGCGCGGGATTGTGCGGCGCGCGCTATGGAGGTTTGCGGCGCCGGGTCGCGCTGTCCTCGGAGGGCCGATGGCCGCCCGAATAGGCGGTCGGATCGGGCGACACGGCGGCGTCCGAGTGTGGCCGTCGGCCCGTTCGTTGTCCCGTCGGATCGACGTGTCGACATGCAAGAGGGACTCGCCGGGACCGAGCAAACGCGAAAGATTTGCGATGTTCGGCGGGTCTGCCGACTGCGCGAGCACAGCGAGCGAAGGAAGTGGACTTGCCGGGATTCCCGCGAGCGAAGCGAGCGGGAAGTCGGCGAGGGAATGAGTCGAGCGAAGCGAGACGAATGGACTCGCCGGGATTCCGTTACACTGTTTCAAATTTTCCATTTAATCACCGCGCTATCAAGCGATTAGACTGACAGTCGTTGCGGTGATGCTGCAGACAGTACTGATACCGGATGAGGTGTTCTACGCTCCTCTCGGGGCCGCACTCTCACCCGAGTTGTGACTCCATGTATTCGATCGCCGTCCAGATGTCGATGACGCGGATGCGTCCTTCGTAGTACGAGTTCTCGATGACACCAGCGATAGCCCGTTCGGCGTTCCGGTCGTCCATCAGAATCCCGACGGAGTCATGCGACGTCGAACCGAGGAGCATCACGGCGACTGCTGGCAGTTCCGAGTCCGTCTTTCGCAACTTGTCGGGGTCCGACTGCTCGAACGCTGCCAGCCGCTCGTGAACTCGATCCATGACTTCGCCGGCACGCGGTCCATCGTGAACCCGAACCCCTGGTTGGACATCACCTGCGAGGGTGATCCACTCTGTCGTATCCGCTCGGTCTACCCAATCGACACTGATGTAGCCACGCTGTTCGGTGAGTTCTTTGACGACACCACGACTCAGGTACAGCTCTCGGTCTTTGGTTCGAACATACTCTATGAACGTCTGGTAGGGGTCACTTCCCGTCCCACCGATCGTTCGGAGAAAGCTCGTATCGAGGACGAGTGCAGTCGGAAACGGCGACGGATGCGACTCACTCATCGCTGCGCTGGTACGGTGCCTGTTCGATCGCCCGGTCGTGGACGTCTACGTCGAACGTAACGTCGTCGAGCGTCGGATCGTGGTCTTTCACCACGGCGATGATCCGCTCGATTGCTTGCGTGACCGCGATGGCTTCCACGGCAGGGACGCCGATATCGTCCGCGACGCCGCGGCGAGTCGTGTTCTCCTTCAGATAGTCGATCGTCGCCGTGACGGCGGGTGCGAGGGCTGCCTTCCCGTGACGGTCAACGAACAGTTCGAGGTCGTCATCGACGCTAGTGGCCCCGTAAACGGCGATGATGACGGGACCGAGTTCGAGCGTCGTTTCGTCAATCCAGTTCCCGCTCACAGGCTCGGCACGCCAGAGGGCCGAGCCGTCCTCGTATTCGTCGAGTTCCGCTGCGACCCCCAACTCGGCCAGCGTGTTGGCGTACTTGTACGCAGTGCTCTTCGAGAATCCCTGGCGGTCACGGGCGGCGGTGACCGTCGTCGGAGAGTTGATCAGGAGATCCGTGTAGAACCGGGCGAGTTCGGGAGTTCCCAACAGTTCCTGAAAGACGAAAAACCGGCGGGCAGTGTGTCCCGCATCCGGTGAGTGTGAGGTAGGTGGAGCGTCAGACATAGTCTATAGTACGCGAACTATGGTCTAAAGCGTTTCGGAGATAACCACTCTTGATTTGCTCGGTATTCTCACCGATCCATCTCAATGTCCGAACAATTACCTCGACTGCCTCCGAGTCGGGGGACGCGAATCCGAGCCAACGACGACCCCCGACACGACCCGTAACGAATTCTCACCGAATCAGTAATGGCATATTCAGTGGGCGGTAGAGAACCTGAAAAGATCGAAAATGGCGGATAAGGCAGGAGTGGACTCGCCGGGATTTGAACCCGGGGCCTCTTCCTTGCGAAGGAAGCGATCTGCCGCTGATCTACGAGCCCGCAGTCCGTGATTGCCGGGAACGCCGTTTCACTCTTCCGATCGCAGGAGGCGACCGGGAACGATCGCGCGCAAGCGC
>JAQCNI010000130.1 GCA_028275105.1 Halorubrum sp. | reverse complement strand
GGAGGTGTACGAACTCCCGCCGAACAACCAGGGGCTCATCGCGCTGGAGGCGCTCAACATCGCCGAGGAGCTGGGCGTCGGCAAGGGCGACTACGGGGCCACCGAGCGTGTCCACTCCCTCGCGGAGGCGCTGAAGATGGCCTTCCACGACGGCCACCGCTACATCACAGACCCCGACTACGAGGACTATCCGCCGCTGGCCTCGGACGCGTGGGCGGAAAAGCGCGCCGCGGCGGTCGACGACGAGGCGACCGCCGACGTGGGTTTCGGCGTTCCCGGCGCCAACGCCGAGGACGCCGACACGGTGCTCCTCTCGGTCGCCGACGACGAGGGGAACGTGGTCTCGTACATCAACTCCCGCTTCGCCGGCTTCGGCTCCGGGCTCGTCGCCGGCGACACCGGAATCGCCCTTCAGAATCGAGGATCGTCGTTCTCGCTCGACCCCGCGCACCCGAACGGTCTCGAGCCCGGCAAGCGGCCGTTCCATACCCTCCTCCCCGGACTGCTCCGGCGCGGTGAGGACGACTGGGCCGCCTTCGGCGTGATGGGCGGGTACATGCAGCCGCAGGGCCACGTTCAGGTCGTCTCGAACCTCGTCGACCGGGGGATGCCGCTCCAGCGCGCGCTCGACGAGCCTCGCTGGCGCTACCGCGAGAGCGGGGAACTAGCGGTGGAGCCACAGTTTGACGACGACGTCGCGGCCAAACTGGTGCGTCGCGGGCATGACGTCCGCGTGCTGTCGCCGTCGACGTTCGGCGGCGCACAGATCGCCAGAAACGAGGACGGTGTCCTCTCGGCGGCGACCGAGCCGCGGAAGGACGGGAGCGCGCAGGGGTACTGAACCGACGGCGACGACCCCCGCTCAGTCGCCGCCGGCGGCCCGGGCCTGCCGTCTGGCGTCCTCGGCGGAGTGCCCCTCCCGGAGGAGCGCCTCGACGAACAGCTCGCCGGCCTTGTACGAGGATCGGACCATCGGGCCGGACGCACAGTAGAGAAAGTCGAACTCCGCCTCGGCAACCTCGCGCCAGGTGTTGAACGCGTCGGGGTGGACGTAGTCGAACACGTCGAGGTGCGACCGCGACGGCCGGAGGTACTGCCCGAAGGTGACCACGTCGACGCCGACCTCCCGAAGGTCACCCAAGGTGCGGTACACCTCGTGGTCGTACTCGCCGACGCCGAGCATCAGGCTCGTCTTCGTGTGGATGTCGGACTCCCGGTCGACCTGATCGAGCACGGACAGCGACCGTTCGTAGTTCGCGCGCCGGTCCCGCACGGGCCATTGGAGTCGCTCGACCGTCTCGACGTTGTGGGCGATGACGTCGGGACCGGCGTCGATGATCCGCCGGATCGCCGCCGGGTCGCCCTCGAAGTCGGGGATCAGCGTCTCGACGAGGATCCCCGGGTCGCGCCGCTTGATCGCACGGATCGTCTCGGCGAAGTGCGCGGAGCCGCCGTCATCGAGGTCGTCGCGGTCGACCGAGGTGAGCACGACGTAGTCGAGCCCGATCTCCACGACCGCCTCCGCGACGTTTTCGGGTTCATCGGCGTCCAACGGCTCCATCCCGCCGGTCTCGACGTCACAGAAGTTACACCCCCGCGAGCAGCGGTCGCCCATGAGCATGAACGTCGCGGTGCCCGGCCCGTCGCGGCCGGACCAGCACTCGCCCATATTCGGGCAGTTCGCCTCCTCACAGACGGTGTGAAGATCCCGGTCGCGGAGGGTCTCCGTGATCTCGGTAAATCGGGTGCCGGACGGGGGGCGGGATTTCAGCCAGTCCGGCTTCCGGCGGCGGCTTTGCATGTGAACGCCTTGTCGACCAGTACAAAAAAGCGTGCGGGTACCCGCCACCGACGAGCCGGGTCCGGCGGTCGACCTCGGTCCGCTCCCCGGCCCGCTCCCTGCTACCGGGCCTCCGGCCCGTCGGTCGCTTCATGCTACCGGTCGCTCCGCACCGCGACGGTCTCCCGTTCGAACCCGTCGTCTTCGCCGCGCCAGCGCCACGATCCGACGTACGGGTAGCCGTCGAGCGCGCAGATGACGTACGAGTAGCCGGGCCACGTCGCCCGCGCGGCGTCCGTCTCGCTCGGCTCCGTGGGTCCCGTCGGGTGCGAGTGATAGAAGCCGACCACATCGAGCCCGTCGTCCTCGGCCGCCTCGATGGCCTCGAGTTGCGCCTCGGGATCGATCAAGTACCGGATCCGGGGCGTCTCCGCGACGTTCTCGGTCGCGTAGGTTCGCGTGACGACGCTCGGGTCACCGTCGGCGCCCTGCGTCCCCGCGAGCACGCCACAGACCTCCGCCTCGTCGCCGTCGTACGCGTGGTAGACGACGTCGTCGTACGTCGCGCGAGTGAACTCGATCACGGCCGGATACGGGCTACAGACGATGATAAGTCCGTTCCGACCGGCAAGCGGCGCACCCCGACCGGGATAGCGGCAGTCGTTAGTGGCCGGGACCGGGTCGCTGACATCCGATCGGAGGACAGTTCTTTTTACGCCCGGTCGCGAATGACGGATATGAGTGATACCGAGACCGGATCCGTCATGCCGACGGCGAACGAAGCACTCCACACGACTCTCGACATGGCGTTCGAGGACGCGGTGCCGTTCGTCCAGATCGAACACGAACTCGCCGACTTCGAAACGGTCCAGGTGGCGCGCCTCGACGAGATGATCGGGGGAATGCTGGGCCACGGCGACGTCGAACGGACGGCGCTGATCGTGGTGTGTCATCCGGAAATCGCGTACGACGCCCTGAAGATCGACCCGACGCTCGCCGGCATGTTACCCTGTACGACCATCGTCTACGAGCGGGCGGGCGACGACCGCATCCACGTCCGCCACGTCTCCGCGACGAAGGCGATCCGGGACCTCGGCTGTGCGCCCACGGGGTCGGGCGGCGCCGTCGACGACCTCGTCGAGACGACCGGCGAGTTGATGGCGGTCGTCTGGGACAACATCGAGGAGCACGGCCGCGACGGCGGGGAGGCCCCGGCCGCCGGGGAGTAGCACGCGGGAGGACCACGGCCGCGACGGCGACCGGCGGCCGGATCGACCCCGTTCACTTCCGCCCCGCCGCCGGTTCGTTTTTATGTCCTTCGCGGGAAGGGGCGCATACCGAATGACGTCCTTCCAGTCGAGTCTCGGCGAGGAGGAGGGGATCGCGGAGGAGTTGGCCGAGAGCCAGCGCGAGATCTCCATCGCCGAGTTCTTCGAGAAGAACAAACACATGCTCGGGTTCGACTCGGGCGCCCGGGGGCTCGTCACCGCCGTCAAGGAGGCGGTCGACAACGCCCTCGACGCGACCGAGGAGGCCGGGATACTCCCCGACATCTACGTCGAGATCACGGAGGTCGGCGACTACTACCGCGTCGTGGTCGAGGACAACGGACCGGGGATTACGAAAGAACAGCTTCCAAAGGTTTTCGGGAAACTCCTGTACGGCTCGCGATTTCACAAGCGTGAACAGAATCGCGGTCAACAGGGAATCGGGATCTCCGCGGCGGTCCTCTACTCCCAGCTTACCTCCGGCCAGCCCGCGAGGATCACGTCCCGACCGAAGGGGCAGGCCGACGCACAGTACTTCGAGCTGATCATCGACACCGACACCAACGAGCCGGAGATCGGCGTCGACGAGACGACCACTTGGGATCGACCGCACGGCACCCGGATCGAGCTGGAGATGGAAGCGAACATGCGCGCCCGCCAACAGCTCCACGGCTACATCAAACACACCGCCGTCGTCAGCCCCCACGCCCGGATCGAGCTTCGTGAACCGGGGCTCGACGAGCCGTGGAAGTTCGAGCGCGCGACCGACGAGCTGCCGGCCGAGACCTCCGAAATCCGCCCACACCCGCACGGCGTCGAACTCGGCGCGCTGATCAAGATGCTCGACGCCACCGAGTCCTACTCGGTTTCGGGGTTCCTCCAGGGGGAGTTCACGCGGGTCGGCAAGAAGACCGCCGATTCGGTCATCGACGCGTTCCGCGACCGGCACTACGGTCGGGAACTCGGCTGGTCGCCGCCGTCGAGCCGGTCGACGGTCACCGGGGGCTCGAACGCCGACGTCGAGGACGCCATCGAGGCCGCCGTCGCCAACAAGGGTGCGGCGGCAACGGCCGCGTTCGCCGAGGCGGTCGCCGACGCGGTCGCGGGCCACGACCACGTCGCCCGGTCGGATCTGGTCCGGATCGTCGGCAACGTCGCCGACGCGGTCGAGGAGGACACCGGGCGGACGTTCGGCTCGACGGTCCGGAAGAACGCCGTGGCCGCGGCGTGGGCGGTCGTCACGGAAGGCCCGGCCGACGCGGACGGCGGCGGGGACGGCCGGAAGGGCAGGGGAGACGGCCCAAGTGACGGCGGAGACGACCGGAGGGATGGGGACGCCGACTCGCCCCTCGTAACCGACCTGTACGCGCTCGTCGATGACGCGACCTCAACGCGGAAGGACGACGAGACGGTTCGGGCCATGGCGGCGGCGCTCGCCCGGCGGATCGGGGACTTGGAGGGTGACGCGTTCCGGATCACCCGCGACCAACTCGAACGGCTCGGCAACGACGCGGCGGCGTTCGTCGAGGAGCAACACGACGCGGCGTTCGGCGGGACCGCCCGCGGAAACGTCGTCGAGGCGGCCTGGTCGCGGGCGCGGACCGTCCCGGACGACCCGCCGAAGGTGCGAACGGTCGCCGGTAATCGCGACGTCGCAGCCGACCTCCTCGAGGCGATGCGGGCGACGGACATCCTCGCGCCGCCGACCGACTGTCTCGCGCCGATCACGGCCGAACTCGTCGAGGCCGGGCTCCGCAAGGAGTACGACGCCGATTTCTACGCGGCGGCGACGCGCGACGCCGAGGTCCACGGCGGCGACCCGTTCATCGTCGAGGCGGGGATCGCCTACGGCGGCGAGATACCCGCCGAGGGCGGGGTCGAACTGCTCCGATTTGCGAACCGCGTCCCGCTCGTCTACCAACGTGGCGCATGCGCGACGACCGACGTCATCCGCTCGATCGGCTGGCGGAACTACGGACTCGAACAGCCGGGCGGTTCGGGAATGCCGAACGGTCCGGCGGTGATATCCATCCACGTCGCGTCCACGAACGTCCCGTTCACCAGCGAGTCGAAGGACGCGCTGGCGAACGTCCCGGCGATCGAAGACGAGATCGAACTCGCCGTCCGTGAGGCCGCCCGCGAGCTGAAGTCGTACCTCAACGAGCGGCGCTCGATGCAACAGCGTCGGGAGAAACAGGACGTCCTCGGCCGGATTCTCCCGGAGATGGCCGACAAGGTCTCGGAGGTCACCGGGCACTCGCGGCCCGACATCGACGGCGCGCTGGCGCGGATCATGAACAACGTCAGCGTCGAGCGCGAGGTCGACGACGGATCGGTGACGCTCGTCGTCGAGAACCACTCGGACGCGAGCGAGCGACCGGAGGTAACCGACATCGTCTCGACGGAGCCGACCGACCTCTCGGACGGTACCGTCGTCGACATGGACGGCGAGTGGTTCGTCCGCTGGGAACCGGACGTGCCGGCGGGCGAGACGGCCCGGCTGACGTACGCCGTCGCCGACGACGCCGACTTCGACGTCAGCATCGGCGGCGTGGAGACGGAGAAGCTCACGGTGAACACCTAAGAGGAAGACGGGGCATCACGATACATACATGACCACGGATACCGACGCACGCGACCGTCTCATCGACCTGGCCACCGACTTTTACGATCAGTTTGCGGCCGGCCGGATCCCGGAGATGGAGCTGCCAACACGGACGAAAAGCAACATCGAGTACGATGAGGAGAGCGGCGTGTGGACGTACGGCGACCGCACGTCGATCCGGAACGCCAACTCCGTCAACGGCGCGCGGAAGCTACTGAAGGCGACGTACACCATCGAGTTCCTCGCGAACCAGCTCGATGAGGACCGGTCGTCGACGCTGCGGGAGCTGTACTACCTCTCGGAGTCGTGGGATAACGACGAGGCGGGCTTTTCGAGCCAGGACGAGTCGAACGACCTCGTCGAGGACCTCGAGATCGTCACGGGCGTCACCCGCGAGGACTTCCACATGCGTCCGGAGGAGTCGGGCGCGACCCTGATGGGGCCGCTGGAGATCCGCGAGCAGACCCGCCGCGGCGAGCGCGAGATACACTGTCAGAAGGACGTCGGCGAGGGCGGGTACCAGATCCCGAACAACCCGGACATGATCGAGTTCCTCGACGACGATATCGAGTTCGCGCTCGCGGTCGAGACGGGCGGGATGCGCGACCGGCTCGTGGAGAACGGGTTCGACGAGGCGTACAACTGTCTCGTGATCCACCTCAAGGGCCAGCCCGCGCGGGCGACACGGCGGATCACGAAGCGCGTCCACGACGAACTCGACGTGCCGATCGTGGTGTTTACCGACGGCGACCCGTGGTCCTACCGGATCTACGGCTCCGTCGCGTACGGGTCGATCAAGTCCGCGCACCTCTCGAAGTATCTCGCGACCCCGCAGGCTGACTTCATTGGGATCCGACCAGAGGACATCGTGGAGTACGATCTCCCCGCGGACCCGCTGTCCGACTCCGACGTCAACGCCCTGGAGTCGGAACTGGACGACCCGCGGTTCCAGACGGATTACTGGGAGGAACAGATCGAGCTCCAACTCGACATCGGGAAGAAGTCCGAACAGCAGTCGCTCGCGAGCCGCGGGCTCGATTTCGTCACGGACACGTACCTGCCCGAGCGTCTCAACCAGATTGGCGTCGTGTAGGAGGAACACTCGGGAGAGGCGGCTGGTGTTCGGCGTACGGGGTTTTTACCCGTCGACGGACGCGACCCTCACTCGTCGGCGTACACCGTCTCCACGACCGCCCGGCGCTTTCCGTCCGGGTCGTCCCCGTCGTACTCGTGTACGACGCCGTCCTCCTCGTCGGCGGTCGCGTTGTGTGACCCGTCACAGAGCGGTTTCGACCCCGAGAGGCCACACTGGCAGACGTAGATCATGCCGTCGTCGCCCATGTCTGACTCGTCGAGCCGCGCGGGGCCTCGTTTCTCGTGAGTGACCTTTCGTGCCATACCTGCTCGTCGGCCTGGTCCGTGATACCGCTTGTGGCGGCGCCGATGACGTGGTCGCCGGTGGACCGAGGGCGGCACAACCGGCTTTACCGTGGAGTTCGTATGATCCGTATGAGCGAAACCGGCGAGCACGACGCGACCGACCCCGCGGAGTTGACCGACGACGAGTGGCGCGAACGCCTTTCGGGCGAGGAGTACCGGGTGCTTCGCGAGGCCGGAACGGAGGCCAAGTTCTCCGGCGAGTACGTCGACCACCATCCCGATGACGGTGAGTATCGCTGTCGGGCCTGTGGGACGGTCCTGTTCGAGGCCGAGACGAAGTACGAGTCCGGCTGCGGGTGGCCCGCCTTCTACGCTGCCGAGGAGGAGTCGGTGACGACGACGGTCGACACCAGCCACGGGATGCGTCGCACCGAGGTGTGCTGCGCGAACTGCGACTCGCACCTCGGCCACGTGTTCGACGACGGTCCCGAGCCCACCGGCAAGCGGTTCTGTATCAACTCGGTCGCGATGGAATACGACGAGGAGTGAGGCTCTCGGCGCGACCGGCTTGGTCTCCTCCTCGGCGAACGTCCAGCGACCGCCCGAACATCCGCGCGACCGTCTCCAGTTCGCCGCCGTCGGCGACTCAAAAGGTCGGTACCGCGTCGCCATCACCGATATAGGTCAGTGCGTCGCCGAGCCCCGCGCGTCGCCGAGCCCCGCGCGTCGCCGAGCCCCGCGCCCGCCTCGACCGCGGAGCACTTCCGTCCGATCACGTGGACCCCATCGCCGGGATTGATACGGCTCTCGGTCTGCTTGCTGTCCCCGGCGCGACTGCTGTACTCGGTGTCCAGCCCGAGGGTCGCGGCGGCGGGGTCGACGGCTATCGACCCGGTGTCGTCGGCGACGAGGGAGGGGACCGACTCGCTGCCCGACGCTACGGTTCGCCATTTCGTTTCGTACTCGCCGTCCTCGTTCCCGGTGCTTCCGCTTTTTCGAGTAGCCGTACGCCAGAGGGTATTATAGAACTATTCACATAAATTAATTTTATCTATATTTTAGTGAATAAATTAGTAGAACAAGCGTGCGAATGTATCACCGGAACGTTTGTCAGATCACGCCAAGGCTCACAGCGTCGTGCTGACTCGATGGAAACGCTGCTACTCCATGAGAGCGTGACACAACACATGGGGCACAAGAGACCGACCTATATTCCGTGCCACAGAGCACGTCGTGCTGACTGGTCCGTGTGCGAAAGAAGCCGAGTCATGGGCGCTACAGCCCGGATGCCGCGCCGCGCGGCATCCGGGAAAGCCCGAATAGGTGAATCTCTGCTTCACGCACTGGCGTCCCGGGTGAACAAACCATGTACCTCGGAATTGATGTCCACAAACGGTACGCACAGGTGGCAGTGATGGATGAGGCTGGCACGGTCGTCGAAGAGGTTCGCGTCGAGAACGCGAACCTCGACGACCTTGCCCAGCGGTACGCCGGCGCACATGCCGTGCTTGAGGCGACCTCCAACTACTACCACATCCACGATACGCTGTCGGAGCACTTGGATGTGACCGTTGCTCATCCGAAAAAGATCAACCAGATCGCAGACACCGACAAGAAAACCGACCGCGTTGACGCTGAAGAACTTGCGCGGATGCTGCGGTTAAATTCGGTGCCTGAAAGCTACGTACCCTCCGAGGAGGTGAGGGAAGCCCGCGCACTCGTGCGCGGGCGGCAGACATTGGTTGAGAACCGCACCAAATACGCCAACAAAGTCCACGGATTGCTCTCCGATCACGGAATTACCGAAAACGTGACACCGCTGAGCGTGGAAGGGTGAGAGTTCCTGCGGGAACTCTCGATCTCGACGCCATGGGATGGGTTGCTTGACTCGTACCTTGACTTGATCGAGTCGCTCACCGAGGAGATTCAGAAGCTTGAGGAGACGATTGAAGAGCGCGCTGGGTCTCTGGGCGGCCCTCAGTGGCCGGCCGTGGCCAGCGTGAGCCGCATATCGCCAGACAGCGACCGCACCGCAGACACGTTCCGACCGCCTGCCGATTGTGAGAACAGCAGATCCCTGGACGGCGTAATCATTTTTTCGCTAGACGTGGTTTGGTCGGCTAGCAGCGTTTCCATAGGTGAATACATGGCGCGAATACAGCACGAGCGAATCTTAGCAAGACGAGTCCGTCACCCGACCGCGTGACCGTAGCGAGTCAGTCGGTTGGTTATGGAGAGGGTGTCATAGAACAGTTCGCATACCAAAGAGCAGGGTGAACGCTGAGGTGGAATGAGTTCAGCGACCCTGCAAGATGATCCTTCGGTGGAATCGTTCTTCAATGCCGTGGAAACGGAGACGCTGGCGTTATTCGAGCATCTCTCCTTCGAGTTTCTCGAAGGGTTCGACGTGTTCGCCCCGGCGAAGACGGGGCGAACACGAGATCTTGAACCGCCCGAGATGATGCGTGGCTTTCTCCATTGCTATTACAAGAACATCCACGGCATCCGTCCGGTTACACGAGAACTGAACAACACCGTTGTCTGGCTTGCTCTGTTGAATAGCGATTTTATCGGCCGATATCACAGGTTTAGAAGGGTGAAGCCGAGGAATTCGATCCTGACCAATGGAAATCGATATCCTCGACTTCGTCGAAGAGTGTCGGCACCTGGCTAAACAAGCGTTGGGGAAGCACGCGGGCGAGCCCGCCAGCGGCGGGTTCGCCCGCTGGAAGCATGTTGTCATTCATTGTTTTCGGCGTGGAGAGGGCCACACCTTCCGTGAAACCGAAAACCGGCTGGAGTACATGACCGAATTGCTGGAGGTACTCGATCTGGAGGAAGGAAATATCCCTGACTTCACCACACTCAACAAGTCGTTCGATCGGTTCAAAATGTGGGTCTGGCGGGCGTTGCTGTGCGCCTCAGCGCAGCAACACCCGCAGTCTGGTCACGTCGCCCTCGACAGTACGTTCTTCGATCGTGGCCACGCCTCCGCGTACTACCGTACTCGGTCTGATCGGTCGGTAGAAACACTCAAAATGACGACGCTGACTGATACAGAGTCACTTGCCGTTCTCGATGTGCAGTGTCACGCCCAATGGAGGCATGATACGAAGACTGGTCCGCAGATCGTCCGCCGGAACGCGGACGATCTGCACACTGTTGCCGCCGATAACGGGTTCCAGGACTGGCATACCGAATACGAGATTGCTGCGCACGATCTTGACTATCTCGTTCACTACCGCGGTTCGTCACTGATGGCAACCGCGAATAACGCGCTCATCCGGTCAAAAGGATACTCTCAGCGCTGGATGGCAGAAACTTCCTACTCGACAACGAAGCGCTCGCTCGGCGATGCCGTGCGAGCGCTGGAGTGGTATCGACAGTTTCGTGAAATCGTCCTGATGTTCGCCATTACCAACATAGAATCACTCTGTGAGCCGCTCTAACTATGACTCAGAGTCTATTCAACAGAGCAGTCTAAATCCCTCTGGTGGGTCTGTGAGTCCTACGTTTCCCATACAATCTCATCTGGGCCCTCCTCAACCACGTTGATTTGAGAAATATCTCTCGTATCTGTATTCGAGCCGCTCTTGAGACAGTTACTCGCGTATTTCGGCCCGAGATGCTGAGTGATTCTTCTCTCCCGCATATTCGACAGTACTGCGGAATCGCCCGATGGCTGTTAAGACAGGGTAAGTCCACTCCGTCCCATCGTAGAGGTAGGTGCATAAGTCGTGACCATCAGTACCCTTTGGTTGGTCGCACGATTGAATCACCTTTTGACGTGTTTCTGCAAGGTCGGTGAGTTCTGTTTCAAACTCTTCTGTGTACCAAGCAGGAATACGAATTCCAGTGAGTGGGTCAAGTAGGTGAGTGAGCGTGTCGTGGCATTTTCCAAGCGAGGTTCGTTCCGCTTTTATAGTCTTACAGAACGTTTTCCGTTGCTCAATA
>JAQCNI010000032.1 GCA_028275105.1 Halorubrum sp. | reverse complement strand
ATATTCACCACGTGTTTGTCGCTCATGTCGAACTCATCCAAGTTGTACTGCGTCTTCAGCTCACGGAACAACAATTCAACTTCCCACCGACATCGGTAGATCTGCGCAAATTCGTCAGGTACAGATGGTAGTCGGCGGCGTCCTCGTTGGGGACGACGACGACGCGAAATCGCTTCGTATCCAGCGACTGTGTCCCATTGTACGGCCCCCGTTTGAACTCAACTTCGACCTCGATATGGATGTACTTCCGGTTGAGATCGTCGAGAACAGCTCGGAGCTGCTTGCCCTCCAAGGGAATGGCGCGGCCGCGCTATTCCCGTAATTCTGCCGTAATCACCGGGTTTGCGTTCTGATTTAACCGACTCACCAAGAAGCCGCCGTTCTCGTCGATCAGCGCAAACCGGCGGTATTTGAAGTCCGCAAGATCGAACAACATGAGGTGGTTCTCGTGACATCCTCCCGCGCCTAAAGGCGCAGGCCTCCCACCCGGTGTTGGCCGAGCAGGTCAATCCTAAAGATTGGGAGTCTAAGGTTTGCTGGACAGTCAGCCAGTGGCTTTGCCACGAAGCCGTTACTCGTACCCCGTAGAGGGCTTCGAGTTGCCTGATTGTTTACCGACTGTCGGCGTGGTCGGCTTACTTTTTGCTCTCGGCTATGAACCGTGGCGAACACCGAGTCAACCGCCAGTTCTCCACGCACAGTGTGTGGTACGGTAGTTTGCGGATTAAATTGTCGGATTCATCTGGTGGCTAAAGCCACCAGTATTCTCCTCGATTCTGTATAAATATAAAATTCATCCAACGCTCCTGTGGCGCAGATCGTTGGTGACGACCCCATAGTTTGAGTCGGATCGGCAGACTCCCTCGTTCGATCGGTCTCGCTCATATTCTGGAGAGCCACGTCGCCGAGTGCCGCTACATCAAAACCCATTCGTCTTTAGTTAATACTCAGACCAGGTAGCGACCCAGTCCAGCATCTTACGGCCAGGTCTGACCTCGCCTTGGTCGAATGTCAGTTGCGACGAAACCACCTTACGACTCTCCACCAACAATGGTCTACACAAGAGCGTTCATCCAATCGAGATTGGAGATATTTTGTTGCTTGATGGACGACTTGTCTCCGGGGTTGCTCACTCCGGGCGCTGACGCCAGCCTCCACATATTTCATACCATGTGAACGACGGTGTGGGTCCTGAAGTCGACGATCACTTATGTTGGCTGCCATCACAGGAAGCGTATGGACGAATCGGACGCCGCGTTGCTCGGCGTCGTCGGCGTCGCCGTCGGCGTCGTCCTCGCGGCGATGGCCGCCGCGTCGCTGCTCGGGCTCGACGGCTCCGCGTTCCGCCCGTTCGTTCTGCTCGCCGCGGAGCCGTTCGCGTGGATCGTCGTCGCCGCGCTCGTCGTGGCCGCCGTCGGCAACGCGTACATCGACTGATAGTGATTACTGCGAGTCTTTACCGCCGTGACGATCCGTGTCGGCGATGAGAGGCGGGTAACGGGCGTTTTTCGACACCGTACATGAAACTATTCGCAGTAATCACTATGAGTGGGGTGGCCCCGAACGATGTGGCCCGAAGACGGGTCTCAAACGTGCGGGACGAACGCTCGGATCAAGACGAAATGCGACCGGTTATCCCTTAACGCCACGGACGGCACGGAGGAGTTCGGCGAGCGCGAGTTCGGCGCTGGCCCGCTTAACCTCGTCTCGATCGCCCGCGAAAGTCGCCCGAGCGCTCCGCGAGAACGACGCCTCCGTCCCCCACGGCGCGGCGTACGCCACCCCGACGTACACCAACCCGACCGGTTTCTCGTCCGTCCCGCCGCCCGGACCCGCGATCCCCGTCGTCGACACGCCCCACGTGGTGTCGGCGTGGTCGCGCGCTCCGGCGGCCATCTCGCGGGCGACCGGCCCGCTGACCGCGCCGTACTCGTCGAGCGCGCCGCGGTCGACGCCCAGTACCTCGCGTTTGGCGTCGTAGGCGTAGGTTACGTATCCCCGATCGAAGTACGCGCTCGCACCCGGCGCGTCAGTCACCCGGGACCCGACGAGCCCGCCGGTTAGCGACTCGGCCACCGCGAGCGTCTCCCCCCGCTCCGTCAACAGGTCGCCGACGACGGTTTCGGTCGGCGCGCCGTCGGGTGGGACGTCGCCGTCGGCATCGGCACCGTTGTGGTCGCTCATACGGACCGCTCGGACCGCCACGCGCTTCAACTGTGCGGCGGCGTGGGGATTATCCCGGACCGGAAGCCATCGACGGTATGGACGAGTCGGACCCAGCACTGGAAACGCTGGTCGCGATCGTCGAGTCCGGGGCCGGCGTCGACTTCGGCGTTTCCGCCGACCCGACCGCTGACCCGGACGTTCCCGTTGACCCGGACCAGTCCGCGGATGCGGACCCGGGACCGTCGAACGGAGGGGTCACCCTCGTTCGTCGGGGAGACCGGCCGGAGCCGACCGACGAGGTGTGGTCGCACCTCGCCGGCGCCGGCTCGATCGTCGGGGTGATCCCCCGGATCGATCCGTCGCTCGTCGACCGGCTGACCGCGACCGATGCGCCGGGGGTGGACGCACGGATCGTCCTCACCGGTCGGGCCGCGGAACGGGTTTCGGGGGCGACCGGGGCAGCGGTCGGGACGGCGATGGCCGAACGCGGCGTGACGCTGTCGGTCCATGGAGGCGACTCGCCCGTCGTCATCCTCCTCGTCGACGACCGTGCCGTTGTGGGGATGTTCGACGGGTCGGCGCTCGCGGCCGCGTTGACGACGGACCGTCCGGGGGTTCGCGAGTGGGCGGCCGAAACCTGCCGGCGATACATCGCGGCGGCCGATCCGATCTAATCCCGCGGGGCTCGGGTTTTCGGGATCGCTCTGCTTCCGCCGGAGTCGAACCGGATTGGTATCGCCCTATCGATCAGTTCGGGAGCGATCGACGACGACGAACGCCGGTAATATATGCTAAACGCCGCCTGTTGGCGGAAAATACGGATGTTTGACAGGGATATATTTATGTGAGTGTGTTATATATAATGGGCTGACTATGCCGGATCAAAAGAGGCGGCGCGACGTACTGAAAGGAATTGGTGTCGCTGGCGCGGCTGGTCTCGCCGGTTGTTCGGGCGGTGGCGGCGGCAGTCCGGACCTCCTGACGGTCATCGGCTACCCCGCGAGCGGGATCCAACTGTTCCGTGACTACTACAGCGCATCCGACGGCTCGGAGGACATCCTCATCCCCGACGGGCTTCAGGACGCGGAGATGCCCGGAGAGGTCGGTAACGAGATGGCGAACGTCACCGGAACCGCGCCGGCGGCGGGCGGGCCGAACCAGGAGGCGTTCGAACAGCTGTACCAGGGCACCTACGACGCAGCGCCAGGCGTCTTCACCTCGCAATCGTACGACTCGGCCGCGGCGCTCATTCTCGCGAACGTGGCCGCAGGCGAGAACAGCGGCACCGCGATTCGCGACCAACTCCGCCGCATCGCGAACCCCGGCGGGACCGAGTACGGCCCGGGCGAGTTCCTCGACGCCGTCGAAGCGGCGGCAAACGGCGAGGACATCAATTATCAGGGTGCGTCGAGTGCGGTGAACTTCGACGAGAACGGCGACCCGGCCTCCGCGGCCTACTCCATCTGGGAGTTCGACGGCTTGGAGGCGGAGTCGGTCGCAGTCAACGAAACCCAGAGTTTCGAAGGCGCGAACCCGGAGGGCTCCGGTCCCTCCGCGGACGAGTCACCCGGCGGATTCGGGCGTGAAGTGAGCGTCGGGATCCTGCTCCCCGAGACCGGCGACCTGGCGTCGACCGGTCAGCCGATGATCCGCGCGGCCGAACTGCCGGTTCAACAGGTCAACGATTCGGACCTTGACCTGACGGTGAACGCGCAGTTTGAGGACACGAGCACCTCACCCGATCAGGGGGTCAGCGGGGCCGAATCCCTGGTCAGCTCCGGGGTCCCCGCCGTGTGTGGGACCGCATCCTCCGGCGTCAACGTCCCGGTCTGTCAGGAGACGCTTATCCCGAACGAGGCCGTCGGCTGCTCGCCGTCGAGCACCGCGCTGTCGGTGACGAACCTCGAGGACGACGACTACATTTTCCGGACCGCCCCGAGCGACCGGCTCCAGGGCCGCGTCATGGCCCAAGTCGCCTCCGAGCGGCTCGAAGCCGAGTCCGTCGCGACGCTGTACGTCAACAACGACTACGGCCAGCAGCTCTCGGAGCGGTTCAGCGGCGTGTTCGCGGACCAGTACGACGGTGAAGTGTACGACCAGATTAGCTTCAACATCGGCGAGTCGTCGTACTCCAACGTCGTCGAGCAGGCGCTCTCGAGCGGGAACTGACGCTCGGGCGACGGACGGTCCAGCCGCCCCGTCGAAACCTCGATTTTTTGCGAGATCGTCACGGCGACGGCCACGGCCGCAGGAGACCGAACGAAGAGCCGAGAACGCGCCGGGACGGGCGGCCGGGACGAGCGGCCGGGACGAGCGGCTATCCGCCGAGGAACTCGCGTCTGACCTCCTCGTCGTTCAATAGGGCGGCCCCCTCATCCATGAACCGGTTTTGACCGTTCGAGAGCACGTACCCGCGGTCACAGCGACGTAGGGCCTCCTTCGCGTTCTGTTCGACCATCAGGATCGCAGTCCCCGTCCCGTTGATCTCGTCGATCTTGTCGAACATCTCGTCAACGAGATCGGGCGCGAGCCCCGCGCTTGGCTCGTCGAGCAACAGGAGGTCCGGGTCGAGCATCAGCGCTCGACCCATGGCGAGCATCTGTCGCTGGCCGCCGCTCATCGTCCCGGCCTTCTGATCCGTCCGTTCCTTGAGGATGGGGAAGCGGTCGTACACCTCCCGGAGCGCGTCTTCGGGGATGTCGTCGAGGATGTACGCGCCCATCTCCAAGTTCTCCACGACACTCAGCTCCCCGAACACGTTGCTGCTCTGGGGAACGTACCCCATCCCCTTGTGGATGACCGACTCGGGTTTCGTGCCGCTAATGTCCTCGTCGTCGAACGCTATCGTTCCGCCCATGTGGGTAGTCAGGCCGAACACCGACTTCATCACGGTCGACTTGCCGGCGCCGTTCGGGCCGACGATCGTAACGTACTCCTCGTCGTCGACGTCGATCTCGACGTCCGTGAGGATCTGGAGGTCGCCGTAGCCGGCGTCGAGCCCGCGGACCTCGAGCAGGCTCATACCTCACCCCCGAGGTACGCCTCGATGACCTCCTCGCTGTCCTTGATCTCCGCGGGAGTACCGTCCTCGAGGATCCGCCCCTGATGCATGACGATGACGCGTTCGCAGTTCTCCATGATGAGGTCCATGTCGTGTTCCACGATAAGGAAGGTGTACCCCTCCTCACGGAGCTCGTGGATGTGTGTCAGGAGCCGCTTCTCCAGCGACGGATTGACGCCCGCGAACGGCTCGTCGAGGAGCAGCATGTCCGGGTCGGTCAACAGTGCGCGGGCCATCTCCAACAGCTTCCGTTGGCCGCCCGAGAGGTTCCCCGCGTACTCGTCCGCGAGGTGGTCGATCTCGAAGAAGTCGAGCACTTCCCAGACCCGTTCGAGCTGTTCGGTCTCCTGTTCGCGAACGTCGTTTCGGGCGATCGGCATGACCGACCGCCACAGCGACTCGCCGATCTGCCCCTTCGGCGCGAGCATCATGTTCTCGAGGACGGTCATCTCCTCGAGTTCACGGGCGATCTGGAACGTCCGGGCGAGCCCCTGATTCGAGATTTCGTACGGCTCCATGCCCGTGATCGCCTCGCCGTTGAACCGGACGGCTCCCGAATCGGGGTCGAGCATCCCGGTGATGAGATTGAACGTCGTCGACTTGCCGGCCCCGTTCGGGCCGATGAGTCCGGTGAGCGTGCCCGCCTCAACGTCGAAGCTGACGTCGTCAACCGCGACGAGCCCCCCAAACGTCTTGCGAAGCGACTCCACTTCGAGGGGGGTCGTTCGGGACGCGTCCTCCGGCGCCGACGGCGCATCCGAAGCACCCGACGTCGTATCCGCAGTAGCCGACGTCGTATCGGTCGCCGACGCGTCGGCGTCGTCGCCCGCGGCGGGATCGTCCTCGACCGGAGTGGACGTTGCTCCCTCCTCGGCCGGAGCCGATGTCGACTCCTCCTCGGCCGGAGCCGATGTCGACTCCTCCACGGCCGGAGCCGATATCGACTCCTCCTCGGCCGGAGCCGATATCGACTCCTCCTCGGCCGAACTCGGCTTCTCGGCCGGACTCGACCCGTCGTCCGGGGCCGTCTCGTCGGTTTCGCTCACTCCGTCTCACCTCCGTCGGCCGCGGCCGGGCGTCCGGCCGGATCGTCGTCGCTGGGCCGGGAGAGGTCCACGCTCGCCGCCGTTTCCTTCCGGTGGCCGAGCATTCCTTCCGGGCGGTTATGCATCAGCCAGATCAACACCACGCCCATGATCACGAGCCGCAGTTGGCTGATGTTGTCGAGCGTGTACACGACGAACGGCACCGGGTCGAGCGACCCGAACGCGGCCACTGCCTCACCGAAGTTCCGCGGGGCGTCGCCGAAATCGAAGACGGTCTGAACGAGGTTCTTCACGTAGCGAGGGCCCTCATACAACACCCCGGCGAACACCGCGCCGCCAAGGAAGCTGCCGGTGTTCGACCCCGCACCCCCGATGATGAGCGCGATCCAGATGAAGAAGGTAATGTTCGGCCGGAACGACGGCGGCGTGATGCTCCCGCGGCTGGCGTACCAGAGGATCCCGCCCAACCCCATCAGCGCGGATCCGAGGACGAACCCCGTAAGCTTGAATCGAGCGGTGTTCTTCCCGAGCGCGTTCGCGACGTCCTCATCCTCGCGGATCGCTTTTAGCACGCGCCCGAACGGCGACTGGCCCGTCCGCACGAGTAGCGAGTAGAACAGTCCGACGACGATGAACAACACGAGACCGTAGGCCAGGCCGTCAATCACCGGCTTAGGATTGTTCGATATGATGTTCCGCCGGACGAAGTCGATGAGCCCGAGGTACGGATCCCAGAGGAACACGAGCCTGAGAAACGCCTCAAGCGGGTCCGGGTAGTTCAGGATCAGTCCGCCGCCGCCGCCGAGTCCGATCGTGTCCGCGGCCGGGTCGAAGCTGAACAACTGGAGACCCGCGACGCCGACGTCGATCGTGTCCGGGACGGTGAACGTCTGAAACGTCCGGGACATCAGCGTGAACCGGACGATCTCCGAGAACGCGACCGTGACGATCGCGAAGTAGTCCGCCCGCAGACGGAGCGTGGGTAGCGCGACGACGAGCCCGAAGAACCCGGCCGCGAGGACGCCCGCGATGACGCCGACGCCCAACGGAAGCCCGAGTCCGCCGACCTGCGCCGCTCCGCCCTCCGCGACGGGCGGCTTGGAAACGATCGCGGTCACGTAGATGCCGATTCCCATGAAGCCGACGACGCCGATGTTGAACAGCCCGGTGTACCCCCAGTGCAGGTTCAGCGCCAGCGCGAGCATCCCGAACACGCCGATGAAGAATGTGAGGTTCGCGATGGAGTTCAACTGCCCCCGGAGGCTGTATCCGAAGGCGACTCCGGCGAGGATGTACGCCAGATAGATCGCGCCGAGAACGACGAGCACGAGCGTCACGTCCCGATCGAATAGGTCGTCGATCCGGTCGCGGGCGTCGGCGATGCTCATGCGGTGGTCCTCCCGCTGAAGATGCCTTCGGGTTTGAACAGTAGGATCACGATCATCACCACGAACGCCGCCGCGCGGCTGAACGACGCGGGGATCCAGATCACCGAGACCGAGGCGGTCAGCCCGATGACGATACCGCCGCCGATTGCGCCGTATATCGAGCCGATGCCGCCGAGGATCACCGCGGCAAACACCAACAGCAACAACAGCCAACCGTCGTTGAACCCGAGCGTTCCCTTCCAGAGGACGAACATGTATCCCGCGACGCCGGTCAGCCCGGCACCGAGGATCCACGTGGTGCGGACGACCCGTTCGGTCGGGATCCCGGTGATCCGCGCGAGGTCCTCGTTGTCGGACATCGCGCGCATTGCCTTCCCGAGTTTGGTCCGCTGGAGTAACAGGTGGACGCCGAGCATGAGACCGCCGGCGACGGCTATCAGCGTGATGTCGTGGGCGGTTACCCGAAAGGTGCCTTGGATCACGGCCGTCTCGCGGGCCGTGTACTCGATCAGCTGGTTGTTTAGCAACTCGACGACCTCCACCTGCGGGACCGACCCGGCCAGAGTCGTGCCGATGGTGCGGGCTCCGAAGACGAACTGGATGAGATATCGGAGTGCGAACGCGACCCCGATGCTCGTTATCAACAGGACGATGCCGCTCTCGTCACGGATCGGTCGGTACACGAACCGGTCGATCGCGAGGGCTAACGCGATCGTCCCTGCGCCCGCGACGACGGCCCCACCGATGACGGCGAGTGGGGACGTCGTGACCCCGACGCCGATCACGGCTCCGGTCACCGAGGTGCCGGCTCCGAGAAGGAGAAGCGACCCGATGCTCGACTCGCCGAAGCCCGCGATGAGGTACGACGTCGCGAACCCCGCGAACGCGCCGCTCGTGAGGTAGTCGCCGTGCGCGAAGTTCGCGAAGTTGAGGATGCTGTAGGTCATCGAAAGCCCGATCCCGGCGAGGCCGATGATCAGCCCTCGAAGCAGCCCGTCCCAGACCTGCGAGGCGAGGCTGCTAACTTGGATCCCGCCGGTCATCAGTCCGGTGGCGAGGGTCCACGCCATCCAGAGCGCCACGAGCAGGACGACGACGGCGAGCGGTTCCTCGCCGAGGGCCCGACGATACCGACCGTACGTTTCGGAAATACTCACGTGATAACACTCCTCGAAACATCGTGTGAAATCAATCCATAAGAGTGTTTTCACCGAACGTACGCTGGAAACCGCCGGTGTCGGCCGTGTTCACCCACGTATAAGCTCTTCGAGCAATATGAAGAATACACTGGATGGGGATAACCACCCTGCCGTCAAGCGTCCCCGACACGGTCTCGACGTAGCCGCAGCCGGTCGGACGCACCTATTAGTCGACGCGGACCGATCGGTCGGTATGACCGACGGCTCGGACGGGACGGCCCCACGCGGAGAGATCCGCGACGACGAGGCGCTTGCCGGCGACGTCCCCGCGGACGAAATTCCCGAAGAGGTGCCGGGGACGTCCCGAACGATCGAAACGAACGGCGTTCGCCTCCACGCCGTCGAGGCCGGACCGGAGGACGGGAAACTGCTCGTCCTCCTCCACGGATTCCCCGAGTTCTGGTACGGCTGGCACGAGACGATCGTCCCACTCGCGAACGCGGGATATCGCGTCGTCGTCCCCGACCAACGTGGCTACAACCACTCGGCGAAACCGCCCGACGTCGGCGACTACCGGATCGACGAGCTCGCCCGCGACGTCGTCGGGGTGATCGACGCGTTCGGCCGGGAGACGGCCGCGGTCGCGGGCCACGACTGGGGGGCGGCGGTCGGCTGGTGGCTCGTACTCCACCACGCCGACCGGCTCTCCGAGTTCGTCGCGGTCAACGTTCCGCATCCGACCGTCTTCGAACGGACGCTCCGCGGCTCGTGGAGCCAGCGGCTCAAGAGCTGGTACGTGCTCGCGTTCCAGCTCCCGACGCTCCCCGAGGCGGTCGCCAGGGCCGGGAACTGGCGGCTTCCGGTCCGGAGCATGCGGAAGACGAGCAATCCGGGGACGTTCGCCGACGAGGACTTCCGCCGCTATCGACGCGCGTGGAACCGCGAGGGCGCGTTCGAGGCGATGGTGAACTGGTATCGGGCGATCGTCCGCGACCGACCCGAGCCGGAGACCACCCGCGTCGAGGTCCCCACGCTCGTGATCTGGGGCGCAAACGATCGGTTCCTCGAGAAGCGGATGGCCGGCAGGAGCGTCGAGCACTGCGCGGACGGGCGGCTGATGACCGTCGACGGGGCGACCCACTGGGTGGTCCACGAGGACCCGCACCGCGTCGCCGACGCGATCGTCGACCACGCCGACCCGCTCCCGCCCGGCGCGCGGGAGTGAGCGCGCCGGATCCGTTTAGTACCGACGGCCACCACGATATGGCATGACGATCGACAGATACGCCGACGCCGTCGACGATCTCGACCCCGCCCCGGGCGAGGCCGAGACGGTCGAACTCGTCGTCACCGACGACGTGCTCGTCAAGGCGTTCGTCCTCGGCCCGGGAGCCGCCGTCGACCCGCACGAGCACGCCGACGCGACCAACGTCTTCCACGTGATCGAGGGGGAACTGACCGTCGTCAGAGACGGCACCGAGGAGATGCTCGCGGCGCCCGCGGTGGTCCCGAACGAGCGCGGCGCGGTCCACGGCGCCCGAAACGACACCGACGAACGAGCCGTGCTCACGGCGAGCCTCTGCCCGCTCCCCTGATGGACGGGGAGATCGACCCCGAGGAGCTGGCGGCGCTCCTCGACGGCGAGGGCGACGGAAGCAACACGGGCAACCTCCGCGTCGTCGACATCCGCGATCGACGCGCGTTCGACCGCGGCCACCTCCCCGACAGCGAGTGCGTCCCGTTTCCGGAACTGACGACGCGCGTCAAGGAGCTCGAAGGCGCCTCGCGGATCGTCACCGTCTGCCCCCACGGGGTCGCCAGCAGACAGGCCGCCAAGCTCATCGGGAGCTACGCCGGGACCGGGAGCGCGCGCGTCGAGAGCCTCCGCGGAGGCGTCGAGGCGTGGGAGCGCGGCGTCGGCGAGTTGGTGGCGACCGAACCGGAGGCCGGCGAACCGGGGCGCGACGACCCCAATGAGGGCCCGGAAGCACCTTTTTAAATATTTATGAAAGAGATCGCGGTCATCCGCGCCGTCCGAACAGCGCCGCGGCCGAAAGCAGCGCGATCACGGCGGCGACGGCCCCGAATCCGGGCGCGCCGTCGTCGGTCCCGTCGCCGAGCGGTCCCTCTCCCTCGACCACGACCGCCGTCGACGCCTCGTCGGTGGGGCCGACGACGCTCACGGTCACCTCGCGGTCGCCGCTGATCCCCCCGGCTCCCGCCGACTCCCCGAGCGTGACGGTCCGCTCGACCGTCCCCTCGGCGTCGGCGTCGAGTCGGACGGGGGCCGTCGCGACCGTCTCGCCGTCGACCCGGAACTCGACGTCGGACCCGGCGGGGAGGCTCGCGTCGTTGCCGACGGTCGCGGTGACGCGCACCGACTCGCCGGCGGTCACGCGGTCGGCGGCGGCCGAGACGTCGCGGACCGAGGGCGGCGCGGGTTCCGAGACGGCGACCGTCAGCCGCTCGCCGGCGACCCGGACCGCGTACTCCCCCGGCTCCGCGAAGTCGTGCTCGAACGCGGCGGTCGTCTCCGCGCCGGCGTCGAGCGAGCCGTTTCGCGCCGCGACGACCTCGCCGTCGACGGTCATCGCGAGGTCGTACTCGCCCGCGACGCCGCCCGTGTTGGCCACGTCGACGGCGAGCGCGAGCGTCTCGCCGGTCACCAGTTCGACCGGGTCGCGGGCGACCGGGCGGTCCCGATACTCGCCGGTCGCCCGGACGCCGTCGTCGGCGAGCGCGTAGCCGACCCGCGCCGGCGTCTCGCCGAACGCCTCGGCGTGGGCCGCGCGGTCCCACGTGTCGGCCGTCTCCCGGGTGGTCGTCAGGCGCTCGGCCTCAGCCCGGACCGCGGCCGCGGTCTCGGCGTCGGCCCCCTCGGCCGCGGCGGCCTCGATCGCGTCGAGGACGTCCGCGTTGGTGACCGGCCCGTACGCGGCGTTCAGTTCGCGGAGGACCGTGGCGAGCGAGGCGCTCCCGTCGGTCGCGACGCGGAGCCGCCGGTCGATCTCTCCGGCGACGAGCGCGCCCTTCGTGTAGTCGGGGTTCGCCTCCCACGTGCCGGGGTCGGCGAGGACGGCCGACGCGTCGGGGTCGCGCTCGCCGCGCGCTAAGGTCTCCTCGAACGCCTCGAAGTCGGCGGCGCCGCGGTCGAGCGCGAACAGCGCGGCGTAGTAGGTCGCGCGCGCCTCGGTTATCCACCGGCCGCTCGGCTCGGCCCGGTACGCCTGCCGCGTGTGAACGTACTCGTGGGTCCAGACGTCCGCGGTCGTGCCCGCCGGCTCGGCGTCCCGGACCCACAGGTCGGCGTCGCCGATCTGGAGCCCGCGGACGCCCCACTCGACGACATCGGTGGGAGCGGCGACCGCGAACACCGTCTCGTCGCGCGCGCCGACCTGCAGCGCGGTCGACGCCGACGCGAAGACGTCGAACACCTCGTCGGGCGTCGCCTCCGGGTCGGCCGCGGCGGGGACGATCAGCCGGTAGCGCTGGCCGTCGGCCTCGCGGACGTGCTCCTCGTAGGGACCGAGGAACGCCGCCGCCTGTGAGGCGACTCCCTCGCCGTCGACGGCGTTCTCGCGGCTCAGGCGGACGTCCCCGTCGTACTGGCCGGTGTACGACCAGCTCGCGCTCGTCCGCGGCGTCCTGACCAAGGCCCACTCGCCGGCGTCGACGAAGCGGTAGGTGCCGCGAGCGCCGAGCGGGCCCGCCGCCTCGACGGTTTCGTTGGCGTCCGTCGCGTAGGTGAGCGAGGGGTTCGCCGTCTCGCCGTCCCACACCCACGCCGACTCGTCGGGGCCGGCGTCGTCGGCCGGCTCGAACCCGTCGGCCTCGACCGCGGCGTCGATCGCGCTGAGCAGGGTCACCCGGAACTCCGTCACCCGATCGGGGAGCTCCGCCCGCGTCGTGACCCCGACCGTCCCGGCCTCGTCCGTCGCGAACAGCTCGTTCCGCAGGCGGATCGTGTCCTCGTCGTCGATCTGACCGGCGTCGGCGCCACGGTCCCCGTCGGCGAGCGAGGCGCTCCCGGCCCCGTCGAGCGGCTCGGGCCCGACCGAACCGTGGAAGGTTTCCTCACTAAAGCCACCGCGGTCGTCGAGCGCCGCGCCTCCGGCGACCGGCAGCGCGGCGACGATCAGGGCAGCAGCGAGTAGGGCGATGAGGGCGGACCGAACAGCGGACTCCGGACCCGACCGTATCATGGATCCACTACCGTGCGTCGCGGGAATAGGCCTGTTCCTCGGATCGGAGTCGACAGACGGCTATCCGCTTCGACTCGGCGTGCGGAACCGACGTAAAAATCGAGGGAGGGGAGGAGGGAGCGTGTGACGGTCCCTCCGCCGGTCGGTACGTCACTAGACACCATAGTTGTTAGTCGATTAGCGTCGGCAAGAAGCCGGATCGTCGACGGATACGGGGGTGGAGCCGAACCGCGCGAACGAGGCGCCTCAGATCGCGTGGACCCGTGTGGTCCAGAAGTCGCGGAATGCGTCGGTGAGGGCGGCCTCCGGCTTCCCCGTCGCGTCCGAGACGTCGGTGACGTCGGCGTGATCGCGGACCTCCCCGAGGACGCTCCGCTCGCCGACGGCGATCACGCGGGCGACGTCGTCCGCGTCGGCGACGGCGGCGAGCTCCCGGTTCGCCTTTGTAAGATGATCGTCGATCTGCCCCTCTCGCCGGCGCTCGAAGCGCCCCTGCGAGAATCCGCCCTTGGAGTGGGCCTCCTTCACGTCGGAGTCGAACCCCTCGAACGCAGTGCGTTCGTCGCCCTCGTACACGCCGAGCGCGAAGGTGTCCGACCGGACCACCGCGAACGCGAACCGGCCGGTCGGGCGGAACCACGAGGGGTCCAGCCGCGGGGCGTCGGCCCACCGGTCGAACGGCTCCGGCTCGATGGTGGGCGAGAGCGCGGCGCTCACCGCACCGGTGTCGTCGGCGACCACGACCGTCGGCGCGGCTCGGCGAACGAGCCGGGTCCGGTCGCCGAACCAGTCGGTAACGCTCGCCGGGACCGCGTCGCCGTCGGGGATGAATGCCGTGAGCACCCCCTCCGGATCGTCGCTCTCGACCCCGCGGAGGCGGCCGAGGACGTCGTCGAGCCGCGCGTCCCGCGCGTCCGTTACCCGCCGGAACTCGACGGTCGTCTCGTCGCGTTCGGCGCGTTCGACCCGGTCCTCAAGCTCCTCGATCCGGTCCTCGAGGTGATTGACGCGCTTCTCCGCGCGCTGTCGATCCGCGGCGGCCTCCGATCGGCGCCGCTCCTCGGCCTCCGCGCGCCGCTCGAGGTGGCGCTTCTCCTCCTCGAGCGTCTCGATCCGTTCCTTCAACTCGGCGCGGCCGAGCAGCCGATCGATCATACGGATCGGGTTCCGGGCCGACGCCAAAGGTTCGTCGACCGCAGGCGCGACCAAGTCGACCGCGAGCGTGACCCACCATCCGAATCGATCCGTTTCGGTCCCGTCACGCCTTCGTGGACGGTTCCCAGCCCTCCCATCGGAGGAGGTTTTCCGCGCGGTCGGCGTCCGCGAGCAGGACGTTCCTCGGCGCCGGGAGGTCCTCGTCCGCGATGGATCGGGGGACCGCGAGCGTGCCGCTCGGAACCCCCTCGTCGCCGCCGACCGGGATGTGCCCCGCGTCGAGTTTCATCACGAGCGGCGCGTCGAGCCGCTCGACCCCGTCGCCGTCGGCATACAACTGCTCGTTGACGCGTTCGTGATCCGCCCGCTGGATGACGGCCCGCTCGCCGTCGTGGGGTTCCACGTACAGTTCCCCCAAGTAGTAGCCGCTCGAGAATCGTTCAAACATGCCGTGCGTGATAACCTCTAACACGGTACTATATAAGCGTTTCCCGGACGGCGTCGACGGAAGAGATCGAAAGAATGCGTAGCGGCGATGCGACCTCAGCAGTGGCCGGTGGCGCTCCACCGGGACGTTCAGTCCCCGTCCGATCGGCGCCGAACCTCGTGTCGGCCGAAGCCGTACCGCAGTCGATTGGCGAGGCGGCGCGAGAACCGCCCCTCGTTGCGCGAGTCGAATCGCTCGGCGAGCGCCTGATAGATGAGCGGCACCGGGACCTCCCGTTCGAGCGCCTCCTCGACCGTCCACGTCCCGGTGGAGCCGCCGGCGACGTGGTCCGCGACGTCGCCGAGGTCGTTCCCCTCCTCGCGGAACGCCTCCTCACACAGCTCCAAGAGCCACGACCGGATCACCGCGCCGTTGTTCCACGTGCGCGCGATCGACTCCATGTCGAGGTCGTAGCGCCCCTCAGAGAGCAGTTCGAACCCCTCGCCGTACGCCTGCATCAGCGCGTACTCCACGCCGTTGTGGACCATCTTCACGTAGTGGCCCGCACCCGACTCGCCCATCCGGTCGTGGCCGTCGGGGCCGGTGGCAACCGCGTCGAACACGGGAACGAGTTCCCCGTAAGCCCACTCGGGGCCGCCGATCATCAACGAAAACCCCTCCTCGGCGCTCGCGGGGCCGCCCGAGGTGCCACAGTCGAGGTACGCCGCGTCGGTCGCCTCGGCCCGACGAACCGACGCCGCGAAGTGGGAGTTGCCGCCGTCGACGACGACGTCGGCGGCGGTGAGGTGCGGTTCGAGGTCCGCGAGCGTGGCGTCGACCGCGTCGCCCGCGGGCACCATCAGCCAGATCCGCTTGGCGCCCTCGTCCGTCGCTCCCGACCCGTCGAGCCGGTCGCAGAGGTCGGCCACGTCGTCGGCGGGCTCCGCGCCGTCCGCCGCCGCGGCCGCCGTCGCCTCGGCGGAGAGGTCGAACGCGACCACGTCGTGGCCCGCCTCGAGCGTCCGGTTCGCGACGATCCGTCCCATCCGCCCCAGCCCGATGACGCCGAGTTGCATACGGGACGGGTCGCCGTCGCGGGTCCTAGTGGTTCCGGTTCGGGAACGGCGGGGTGGCCGAACGGGGCGGACGAGCCACCCCACAACGGCTTTGATTCCGGCCCACGAGCACGAGCCATGCGACGGGTCTCCGGAGCCGACCTCGACTGGACCGAAACCGAGGAGGGCGAGTCGCGATTCCGCCGGAAGCAACTCGGCGAGGCCACCGACGGCGACGACCCGGTCCGGTACCTCGTCGTCTCGACGATGACGGAGCCGGACGTGACGCTGTACCCCGATTCGGGAACGTTCGGCGTGTACGTGGGATCGCCGCCGGGCGGGCGCGAGGAGCGATCGCTGTCGGGCTACTACGACGTCGACGAAACGGTCGACTACTGGTCGGAGTGATCCGGGATCGCGTCGGCGTCGACGAGTCGCGCGAGGTCGGCGGCGGCGTAGCCGTACTCCCGGAGAACTGACTCCGTGTGCTCACCCAGCGTCGGCGGGTGCCGTCGGACCGTGGTCGGCGTCCGCGAGAACTTCATCGGTGACTCCGGGAACTCGACCTCGCCCGCGGTCGGGTGGTCGACGGTCACGCGCATGTCCCGCGCCGCGACCTGCGGGTCGTCGAATAGCTCGGCCATGTCCCGGACGCGACTCGCGGGGACGTCGTGGGCCATGAGCGTCTCGACCGCCGCCGCCGTCGTCAACTCGCCGAACTCGGCCTCGAGTTCGACGTCGAGTTCCGCCCGATGCCGGACCCGCCCCTCGTTCGTCTCGAACCGCGCGTCCGCGGCGAGGTCGGGCCGGTCGAGCGCCGCGCAGAGCCGGGGTCAAAAGGCGTCCGACGAGCACGCGACGACGACGTAGTCGTCACGGGTCTCAAACGCCCGATAGGGGACGATGTTCGGATGTTTGCTCCCCACCCGGCCCGGCGGCTCGCCGCTCGCGAAGTAGTTCGTCGCGATGTAGCTCATCCACGCCGCCTGCCCGTGAAGAAGGCTCACGTCGACCTTCTGTCCGGTGCCGTCGCCGAGTTCCCGGTCGAGGAGCACGGCGAGGATCGCCTGGGTGGCGTACATCCCCGCGCCGACGTCCGCGAGCGCGACGCCGACCCGGACCGGCGGCCCGCCCTCGACGCCCGTGATCGACATCAGCCCGCCCTTGGCCTGCATCATGACGTCGTAGGCGGGTTCGTCACGGTCGGGACCCCACTCGCCGTATCCCGAAAGCGAACAGTAGATCAGCCCGGGGTTGTCGTCGACGAGGTCCGGATAATCAAGCCCCCACTCGGCGGTCTTCCCGACGCGGAAGTTCTCGACGGCGACGTCGGCCTCGCGGGCGAGGTCGCGGAACACCTCGCGGCCCGCGTCGGTCGCGAGATTCACCTCCACGGACCGCTTGTTCCGGTTGACGCTGACGTAGTACGCGCTCTGGGCGTCCTCACCCTCGCCGAACGACGGCGGCCGCCAGGTCCGGGTCTGGTCGCCGGTTCCCGGCCGCTCGACCTTGATCACGTCCGCGCCGAGGTCGCCGAGTTACATGGTACAGAACGGGCCCACGAGCACGCGGGAGGCGTCAAGCACGGTCACCCCGTGAAGCGGACCGGCGTCCCCCGACGGGTCACGGGCCTCACCGACCACGGCGATCACCCACCACACCGCGAGACGAACTCGCGTTCATGTCCACCCGCTCGGACGGGCGGGTAAAGAGGTTCCCGGCGAGGGCCGAGAACGGGAACCCGGTACGTCGCCGGCCGGTCAGGCCGGGAGCGTGCTGATCCCGTCGAGTTCGACGAACCCGTACCCGCACTCCGGACAGCGCCACTTCGTCTTCTCGCCGCGGTGGAGCGTCGTCGCCGCCGTCCGGGAGAACGACCGCGTCTCACCGCACGACGGACAGTCCACGTCCTTTTCGAGCGCCATGCCCCGAATCGGTGGCGGAGCGGATTTCAAGCCATTGATCCGGACGTCCCGGGCGAGCGTCCCGGCCGGACGTCCGGCATCCCGGCGGATCGCGCGTCCACAGGGATCGGATGTCCGTAATTCACACGCCCGTGACCCACGCTCGGTACTCCGGCTCCAGTTCGTACACGTCCCCGAAGGCGCGTTCGATGAACCCGGCGACGCGGTTCGCGTCCGACCGGGCCGTGATTACGACGTTCGTCCCCCCGGCGTCCTCCGGGCTGACGAGGTCGTCGATCCGGAACTCCGGGAACTCGTCGAGTACGCTCTTCAAGCGGTCCAGCTCCGCGTCGGTACAGTCCATGACCAGCTCCGTGCCGGCAAGCTGGATCCACGGCGGTATCTCGCCGCCCTCGGTGAGGTCGCTGTCGGGATCGACGTCGACCGTCATCACGTCGCTCGACCGGGTGCGATGGGCCGTCGCCGCATCCGCGAACAGCGCCAGCCGCTCGGACTCGGTCGTGGCGTCGAAACGAGTCATGCGGTCGTCTCGTCGCCGTCGCGACTTAAGCGGCCGGTTGACGGCGGGGCGAAAGGTCGGCGCCGAGCCCCGTCACTGCCGTTCGGTTTCCGCCAGCACGTCCTCGGCAAGCGCGAGGGTCCGTTTCACCTCGGCGGCGCGGTCGTCGACCTCGCCGGTCTCGATGAGCGCGAGTTCGTCGTCATCGAGCGTGTTACGGACGACGGCGGCGCGGCGAAGTCGCTCGTAGTCGTCCGTTCGCGCAAGGTCCCGGATCGACCGGAGGGTCGCGACCGTATCGTCGTCCGCGACCCGCGAGACGAGCGGGACGAGCTCGTCGATCTCGTACACGAGTTCGTCGCCGGGGGTCGGCGGCCAGTCGACGGTCAGGGGGTCGGCATCGATCCGGTCGACGTACGTTCGGTGGACGGCAACCGCGGTCCGGAGCGCGCCGGGATCGTCGACGTAGTGGTCGAGCTTCGAGTTCGAGTACTCCGCGTACTCCAGCAGCGTCGGTAGCGGCTCCTCGCCCGCAGCGTGGTCGTTGACGTACTCGCGGAGGTCCGTGGGTGGCACGTTGACGTCGACGAACGGGGTCGCGTCCGCGCGCTCGATGAAGGAGAGCACGTCCCGCGCGGACGCCGACCGGTAAAAGGAGTCGAACCCTCCGCGGACGGACTCGTTGTACGATTCGATCGGTTCCCGAAGCCGGTCGACGGGGGCGTCGAGGTCGGCATCGGCCATGTCGGCGACGTCGCGCAGTTCCGAGAGACGGTCGGCGAGTGCGTCGCGGGCCTCGCGCGCGCGCTTCCGGGCGATCCGGTACTCGTCGAGCGCGTCGTCGCGGGCGGCCAGCAGGTCGACGTACTCGCCGGCGGGCTCGAGCGCCTCGCGGGCCGCAACGAAGTCCGCCGCGGAGAGCCGGCGTTTGTCGACCGCCTCGTCGGCGGCGGCGAACGCGTCGGCCGCGGGAACGTCGTCGCCGACGTCCGTCGCCTTCGCGAACGCCCCCTCGAACTGGACGTACGAGCCGAAGTCCCCGGTGCCGACCGCGTCGTCCTCGTACTGGTCGAGCACGCGGTGGGCCCGCCGGTACGCGTCGGCGGCCGCCTCAACGCGGTCGCGGCCGAGGTCCGCGATCCGCGATTCAAGCCGCCGGAGTTCGTCGTATCGCTCACGGAGCTCCGCGGCCGCACCGCCGGCCATCAGTACACCTCGTCGGGGTCGAACACGCGGTCCCCGATGTGCTCGCCGTCGACGGTCCGGTAGAAACACGACCGGTGACCGGTATGACACGCCCCGCCGGACTGGTCGACGAGGTACAACAGAGTGTCGGCGTCACAGTCGACGCGTACCTCCGCGACGTCCTGCGTATGCCCGGAGGTACCGCCCTTGTGCCACAACTCCTCACGCGACCGAGAGTAGTAGTGGGCCTCGCCGGTCTCGCGGGTCCGGTCGAGCGCCTCCGGCGAGACGTACGCGAGCATCAACACCTCGCCGCTGTCGGCGTCCTGGGCGATCGCGGGCACGAGCCCGTCCTCGCCGAAATCGACCGCCACCTCGGGGTCCGCGTCGGCGTCGCTCATGTCCCGTCGCAGGCGTGCCCCGCGAATAGGCCTTGTGTCTGGGCGTTCGGCGGGAGCGGATCTCACTCCCGGCGGAGGACGAGCGCGTCGCCGTCGGCGTACGCGTCAACGCGCCTGTCGACGACCGCGAACCCGGCGTCGGCGTACAGCGTGAGCGCGGCGTCGTTGTCGGGGTGCGCTTGGAGGGTCACGGGGCCGTCCGCGCTCCGGACGACGGACGCGAGGAGGCCGCGGGCGCGGCCCTCCCGTCGGAACCCGGGGTCGACGGCGAGTTCCGCGAGGTGACAGCCCGACCGAGTCGGGGAGTCGACGGGAAGCGCGTAGCCGACGACGGCACCGTCAGCCTCGGTCACGAATCCCATCCCGACCGCGAGCCCGTACTCCAGCAGATCCGGACTCGGCTGCCGGAGAAACGACTGGAGCGTCCGGATCCGGTCCGCGTCCGCGGGCCGGGCCGGTCGAACTCGCGGGTCCGAGAGCGTGGCGATGTCGGTCCCGTCGGGGCGACCGTCGGTGGCGTCGTGATCGCCGGCCGTGTCGTGATCGGTCATCGGTCTCACCCGAGCGGGACCCCGACGCCGAGGGCGACGATCGCGCCGGACAGCGTCGCGAGGAAGTTCACGCCCTGGTTCCCGACGCGTCCCCCCTCGACCAGCGCGCCGAGGACGCTATCGACGGTCATGCCGACGACCCCGGCGAGGACGACGACCACGCCGCCGGTGAGGGGATCGCCGAGTGGCAGGCCGACGGCGGCGATGCCGCCGACGAGGGTCGCTCCCGCAAGTCCGGCCAGTTCGCCCTGCCAGGTCACCGCGCCGTCGGTGCCGGGGTCGACCCCCCGAAGGGTGGTGATCAGCCGCGGGCGGTCGAACAGGCCGCCGACCTCCGAGGAGAGCGTGTCGGCGAGGGCGGTCGCGAACGCGCCCGCGAACGCGAACGCGAACGCGGCCGGCGGCGCGTCGACGTGGCCGGTCGCGGCGAAGCCGAGGAGGGCAACGAGCGCGACCGCCGAGTTGGCGAGGACGTTCCCCGTCCCGCGGGCCCCCTCGTTCTCCTGGGCGATGCCGCGGTCGATCTTCTCCTCGAACCGGTACTTGGTCGCGAGCGCGCCGACCGAGTAGAAGGCGATGAGCGTGAGGAACCAGCCGACTCCGCCGAGCACGACGGTAAGCAGTGCGAACAACACCCCGGTGAGCATCCCCGGAACCGAGGCGGTACCGAGCGCATACGAGACGTAGCCGAGCGCGACGGTCACCCCAAGCCCGGCGACGATCCCGACCGCGCTCACGGCCGGGTCCAGCGCCGTGAACCCCCAGGCGACGAACGCGACGACGATGACCGTGATATGCGCGTCACGGGCGTACACCAGCGACCTGACGAGCGCCGCGGTCAGGGCGCCGATCGACGCGAGGAAGGCGAATGCCGGAAGCGACGGGACGATGGGGGCGACCGCGACCGAGTCCGCCGACGCGATTCCGACGACGATCTGCCCGGCGATCGCGGCGGCCGTCCCGCCGACGAGGTAGCCGGCGACGAGGGGGAACTCGTCGGCGGACCGACCGCGGACGACCGCGCGTCCGAGACGGCCGCCGCCGACCGCCAGCGCCGCCGCGGCGAACGCGCCGGCCGGTAGGGGAACGCGGGGTACCGAGGCGAACGCCGCGAGCCCCGCGAGCGCGATCGCGAACGCCGCGACCCCGTACAGTCGGTCCGCCTCCCTGTCGCCGGGGAGTGCGAGGGTCTCGAACCACTCGCCGTCGCGGATCCCGAAGAGGAACAGCCCGGCGCCGCCGAGGAACGGAACGGCGGCCGCCACGCCCAGCGCCGGCGTGAACGCCGCAAGCGCGGCTATCGCGGCGAACACGCTGGCGCGTTCGACCCTTCGATTCACACCGAAGATATCGCCGACGGCCACTTAACCCTCCCGACACCGGCCGGAGACGGCGATATTCCCCGGTATCCGTCGGCGAGGTTGATGTCGGCACCGGCGACGCCATCACGGCCCCGCCGCCGATGCCGGGATTCACCAACGGGCTTGGCGTATCACCCCCACCGATGCCCTCCGGGAGCGGTTTCGCCGTCGATACGGCGACGTCCGACGTCGGCGATATCGGGGATGAAACCGGCGTTGCCCCCCACGATCCGGTGGCGTGTGGACCGATCCGCCACGAGCGGCTCCGGTCGGTCGTGGTCGGCGCCGGCCTCGTCGTCCTCCTCACGCTCGGTGCCGTGGTCGCGATGGCGGTCGCCGGCGACGGCAGGGCCGGGGCGGCATTGACGCGACACACCGGGCCGTTCAGCCTGATGTTCCTCGCGCTCGCCGCGCGTCTGTGATCCCGAACCGAGTCGCCGGTGGGATCCCGTTGTGGCCCGGATCGGGTTGCCGACGGATCCCTCACCGGGGCACTCAAATACGCGCGTACCCTCGATCGGATATGGACAGGGAGCGGTTGAATGCGGCGTTATCCGAGGAGTTCGGCGGGACCGACGCGGAGCGGCGCGCGGTCGCCAGGACGGCCCGCGACCTGGCGGATTCGGGCAAACCCTCCCGCGACCGCGGCCATGCGCTGGCCGTGCCCGGCGTGATCCGGCACCTCTCGGACGCGCCCGACGACTCCTCGCTCGTCGACCGATGGAACTGGTGGATGGGGGCGCTCGAGGCGGCGTACGGCGGCTACGACTACTTTACGGTCCGGTTCGTCGAGGACGACGAGGAGCCCGGGCTCCGGCGATAGCGAGGAATCGAGTCGCCGCCGACAACGGCGGAAGGGCTGACCGCCGCCGGCTATGCCTCGTCGACGACGGCTTCGTGGGGCGTCGTCGCCGCGAACGCCCCGTCGTCGATCGGAGCCGTTCCGCGGACCTCGGTTCCCAAGTCCGGCGGGACTCCGACGCGTACGTATAACCCTTCGGGGAACCCACACTCATGGAATGGCGTCCGATTTCGCCGTCGGGTTCGTTGAGCTCGTCGGGCCCTCACCGGTGTTACAGGCGCTAGTCGGGGGGACGGCGATCGCCCTGTTGAACCTGTTCGGCGCGTCGCTCATCCTCGTCTGGCGGGACCCCTCGGAGCGAGCGCTCGACGGGATGCTCGGGTTCGCGGCCGGCGTGATGCTTGCGGCCGCGTTCACGAGCCTCATCATTCCCGGGATCGAACAGTACTCGGGCGGGAATCCGGTTCCGACGCTCGTCGGCGTCGCGGCCGGTGCGTTATTCCTTGACCGGACGGACGCGCTGGTTCCGCACGCCCACTACCTCCTGACGGGATCCCGGCGGACGGACGCGGCCGGGCCCGGGGAGGACCTCCCGGTCAGCGACGAGCGGCTGGCCGGAGTGGTGCTGTTCGTCCTGGCGATTACGCTTCACAACATCCCGGAGGGGCTGGCGGTCGGCGTCGGATTCGGCGCCGCCGGCGGGGATCCGGCACTGATCGGCGGCGCGTTGTCCCTGATGCTCGCCATCGGCCTCCAGAACATCCCGGAAGGACTGGCCGTGTCCGTGGCGGCGATAAACGCCGGCCTCGACCGCCGGCTGTACGCCGTCGTCGCCGGACTCCGTGCCGGGATCGTCGAGATCCCGCTGGCGGTGTTCGGCGCGGTGGCGGTGACCGTCGTCGAGCCGATGCTCCCGTACGCGATGGGGTTCGCCGCGGGCGCGATGCTGTTCGTGATCTCCGACGAGATCATCCCGGAGACCCACCGGAGCGGCCACGAACGCGTGGCGACGCTCGGCCTAATGGCCGGGACGATAGTCATGTTGTACCTCGACATCGCGCTGGCCGGGTGACCCGCCGGCGGTTCCGGATCGGGGGAACGGTGGGTCAGCCCTCCACTTTCAGTTTCACTCCGGGGGTGGCTCGGTTATAGGTGACTGCCGACCGATATTTAGTATATGAGCGCATCAACGGAAGCGCAGCCACGGTACGCGGCCCCGACGCGGGTAGACGTCACCGAGTGTCGGACCGACCGTCTCGTCGACCGAGCCCGATCGAACCGCGTCGCCGACAGCGAGGTCCACCTCGAACGCCGCGGCGGCCGAACGTTCCTCGTGACGACGCCGACAGAGCGATAGCGGCGGCGGCCGACGACGGAGGTTGGTGGTCATCGGGGTCAAGTCACCGGAGTCGTCGGGGTCGCCGAAGTCGTCGGGGCGTATCGATGGGCGACATGGGACAGCCGACGGCAACGCGGGACAGCCGACGGCTTGATACCGCGACGGCACCCTCTACGACGACGGCGACCGTCCCGATCCGGCTCAGTCGTCGGCGGTGATCGGCTTGCGGAGTCGTTCGTCATCGGCAAGGAGGCTCCGAAGGCCGACGTCGAGCGCCTCGTCGGTCCGGGCTATTGACTCGGCGGCGGGAACGTCCGTCGCGACCGCCCGGATGGCGTCGACGTTTTCGGGGACGACGTCCGCCTCCTGGTGGACGTTCTGGAACAGCGAGAGGTCGCGCCCGGAGACGTGGATCGATTCCGCCCAGAGACAGTTCTCCCAGAGGTCGCCCCGCGGGCGGCCGACGTCCATCGCGTACTCCTTCAGTTTGCCGGCTCCGTCGATGCCGGCCCGCTCGGGGATCGAAAAGAGCCGGCGCTCCCCCTCGAACAGATCGTGGACCGCCGTCTCGGTTGGGGGCTCGCGGAGGGTGATTGTGACGCTGTGGGTGTGCATCGCGGTGACCGGTACCTTCAGCGCGGCGGTGTCGACGTCGACGCCGGGCAGAACGGCGTTCACGTCCGGCCCGTGGTGGGAGGGGATCGTCGCGGGGTCCGGAACCACGTCGTTGATCGGGCCACGGTCGGTCTCGCCCGGGTCGCCGCCGCGGCGGATGAGGGTGACGTGGGCCTTCTCAATGCCGTACATCTCGTCAAGGGGCGCAAACAGGCGCGCGAGCCCGGTGGTGTTACAGGAGACGACGCGGACGGACTCCGCATCGCGGGCCACGTCGAAGCTCGCACGGGCGTTGAACGAGGCGTCGGCGACGTCGGCGTCCTCGCCGCCCTGGAACACCGCGGGCGTGTCGTGGGCCTCGTACGTCGACCGGTTTCGGGCCCCGACGCCGGCGGGAGAGCAGTCCACGACGACGTCGATCGCGTCGAGCAGGTCGGGGAGCGTCCCCTCGATCCCGACGCCGGCCGCCTCGAACTCGCGCGCGCTGTCCGCGACCGCGGCGTACAGGTCGTAGCCGCGCCGGATCGCCCCCTCCGCCTCGTAGTTCGGGCGGGTTTTCGTGACGCCGACGAGTTCCATGTCGGGTTGGGCCGCGACTGCGTCCGCGACGCGTTTCCCGATCGTCCCGTAGCCGTTCACGCCCACACGTATCATATGGGTTCATCCGGCAGGAATACCCATAATGTTTTCGGCAATAGAGGAAAGAAATTAACTACGCCGCGAGTAACGGCTCCGTTAATTCGCCGGACGTGAGCCTATAATCTCGTTTCGAAACGGAGTAAATTATCTGGCGATCGGAAATCGCCGGCGAGGCGGCGGAGTCGAGCGATGCCCTCAATGGCGAACCGAACGTCGCTCCGATGACAAGGACTAACGCCCGCCGCGACCGATCGGAAATCATGAGCGACGACCTCGTGCCGGCCGCGCGCACGGCCATCGAACAGTGTCTGGCAGTCGGGGACGGCGAGTCAGTCGGGATCATCACCGACGAGGATCGGGAGCCGATCGGCGAGGCGCTGTACGCGGCGGCAACCGCGGCGACCGACGACGTCACCCTCCTTCGGTACCCGCCGGGCGACCAGCACGGCGCGGAGCCGCCCGCGCCGGTCGCCGCCGCGATGGCGGAGAGCGACGTGTTCCTCGCGCCGACGACGAAGAGCCTCAGCCACACCCGAGCCAGGGGGGCCGCCTGCGAGGCCGGAGCGCGCGGCGCGACCCTCCCGGGGATCACCGAGGACGTGTTCGTTACCGGGCTTGACGCGGAGTACGCCGCCATCGACGACGCGTGCGACGCGGTGCTGTCGGCGGTCGAGGACGCCGGGGAGGTCCGCGTCACGTCGCCGGCGGGAACCGACGTCGCGTTCGGCATCGGCGACCGGGAGTGGCTCGCCGACACCGGGTCCGTTCACGCGCCGGGCGACTTCTCGAACCTCCCGGCCGGCGAGGTGTTCGTCGCGCCCGAGACCGCGACCGGAACCGTCGTCGTCGACGGGACGATGATGCCACACGGGCGACTCGACGGGGACCGGCGGGTGACCTTCGAGTGCGAGGCCGGTCGGGTCACGTCGATCGACGACGACGCGATCGGGGACGATATCGAGGCCGCGGCGGCGTCGGTCGGCGACGCCGCGTACAACGTCGCCGAACTCGGGATCGGCACCAACGTCGGCGTCGAGGAACTCGTCGGGTCGGTGCTGCTGGACGAGAAGGCGGCGGGGACGGTCCACGTCGCGATCGGCGACAACGCGGGGATCGGCGGGGACACGGAGGCCCCGATCCACCTCGACGGGATCCTCCGCGAGCCGACCGTGTATGCCGACGACGAGGCGATCGAGCTACCCGCCGCGTGAACCGTTCCGGGGTCACGCCCCGAGGCACTCGGCCTGCTCCGCCCGTAGAACGGAAAGCCCGGCAGCGATCCGTCACTCCACGACCGCGAGCGCGACGCCGGCCACGTCCCGCGCACCGACCATCTGATGTCGCCAGCCGTCGCCGGCGTCGACACAAAGCGTGCCGGCCGCGGTGACGACGACGGATATTCCGGGGCCATAGCCGAGCGCGACCGCGTCCCCCTCCACCGGGAGGTCGGCGGCCCGCCACGTGTCCTCGTTCCATCCGTCGCCCTCGCTCTCGGCCGCGCCGGCCGCGTGGACTCTGAGACCGCCGTCGACGACCGCCATCGCGTGCCCGTCGCCGTCGGCCGCGACCGCCTCGGCGGGTCCATCCAGCGCCGTCATCCACCCGTTGCCGAGCCAGTGGAGTCCGTCGGCGGTCGCGGCGAGGGGGACGCCCGCACCCGTGACGTCGCGGGCATCGTCGAGCCCGACGGCCGTCACGCTCGGCTCGTCGGCTCCCGGAGTCCCTGGTCCGGTCCCGGCGTCGTCCCCGTCCGGTCCGACGACGCGGTGAATCCCGTCGGCCGCGGCCACCAGCGGGCCGTCGATCGCCCGGGGGTCGACGACGTCGCCGATCCGGGTCGCCGTCGCGTCGGCGGTGACCCGATGGATCCCGCCATCCGCGTCGGCAACGAGGAACGCCCGCCGGTCGACCCCGACCGCGACCGGAGAGTCGAGATCGCCGGGAGAGTCGAGGTCGCCGGGGGAGTCCAACGCGTCCGGGTCGTCGTCGAGCGCGACGACACGAAGCCCCCGGTCCGTCACGATCGCGAGGCGATCGGACTCGCCCTTCCGACCGAGCACGGCGACGTCGCGGGCGGGTTCCCGGAGTGCCAACTCGAACTCGCCGACCTTGTCGCCCGAGATTGCCGCCCGGACGACGCCGACGTCGGCCGCGACGTACGCGTCGATCCGGCCGGCGGACCCCACGTACACGCGCTTCTCCTCGATCGAGATGTCGTCCTCGGCGGGTGCCATCACCGTAGTGTTCACCGCCGGGGATCATAAGCCCCGGGTGCCGTCGGAGTCCCGTTCCGATGCGTCTTTGCCCGACGGTCATCTACGGCCGGTAGTGCAATCGGTCGCCGCCGAACTCGTCGGGTTGCTCGCCGACGTCGCTCCGCGGCTCGTTCGGATCACGGCGTTCATCACGGCGGGCGTGTTCGCCGCCAACGTCGCCGTCGCGTTCGGGCTGATCCGGTACGTCGCCGGGGTCTCCGGGGTGCTCACGCGGCCCGCGAACCTGCCCGACGAGGTCGGCACCGCGATCCTTACGACCGCGGCGTCGACGACGGCGGGATACGCGACGCTCGCGGAGTACCGCGAGTCCGGACTGCTTGACGACCGTGCGACGCTCGTCGCGGTCGTGATCAACACGTTCTTCGGATTCGTCCAGCACGTGTTCACCTACTACGTCCCCGTGATGATCCCGATCCTCGGGGTCACGACCGGGGTCCTGTACGTCTCCGCGCGCGCCGGAATCGCGCTCGCGATCACGATATCCGGCGTCCTCCTCGGGGGGCTCTTCGTGTCCGAGCGCAACGTGGACCGGCGCGCGCTCGCGGACGTCGAGGCGGCCGGCCCCGAATCCGACGACCGCACGTCCCGCGAGCGCGTCCGCGACGCCGCCGGGAAGTCCTGGAGCACGCTCCGGCGGATCGTCCCCCGACTCGCGGTCGTGTACACACTCGTGATCGCGTTCGTCACCTACTACGACGTGGAGTCGCTGACGGCGGTCGCGGAGCCGGTGACCGCGATACTCGGGCTTCCGAGTTCCGCCGTGCCCGTGATCGCGGTGTACACGCTCGATACGACTGCGGGTGCAGTCGCGATCGAACCGCTTCTCGCCGGCCCCTTCACCCCTCGTACCGCGGTCGCAACGCTGCTCATCGGCGGGATCCTCTCGTTCGCGGTCTCGACGTTCCGCCGGTCGATCCCGTTCCAGTACGGGATCTGGGGGCCGTCGTTCGGGACGAAGGTGATCGTCGTCAACACGGCGCTGAAACTCGTCTTCATCTCGCTGACGGTCGCTCTGTTGCTCGCGCCGGTGTGGTGATGACGGATGAGCCACCCGCAACGCGCCGATCCCCGGTGGCTCAGCCTCGAACGCCGCGACAGACGTCCGAAACGATCGCGTCGACGCCGGCGGCAGCGAGGGCCTCGAACGCTCGACTCGTCGCGACCGTCCACGGCAGGACGCGCAGGCCGGCCTCGTGTGCGCGCTCGACGAGGTCGGTCCGAAGGCAGAGCTCGTAGCGCGGGGAGACGGCATCACAGCCGAGTTCGGTCGTCCGATCGACGATCTCGGCGACGTCCTCGAGGGCGTACGGCGGAGCCGGAAACCCCGGAACGAGGGGACGGAAGGGGCGGGCCACGAGCGACTCATCAACGCCGTACGCCGTCGGGACGGCTGGATCGATCGCCCGGATATTCTCGAGGACGTTCGGAATGGCGGTGGTCAAGAGCAGGTCGTGCTCGTGACCCGCGTGGAGTGCGAGGAGGTCGGCCGCGGTCCCCCGTTCTTTCAGGTCGAGCATCAGCCCCACGTCGTCGGGAGTAGCCGCGAACGCCGCCGACATCGTCGGGATCGGTTCGGCGGAATCGCCGACCTCGAGTTCCGCGAGCCGCTCACGCGACGTCCGGTCGAGGCGGCCCGACCCGTCGGTGACCCTATCGAGCGTCGCGTCGTGGAAGGCGACGAGTTCACCCGTACCACACCGACGCACGTCGAGTTCGATCCGGTCGACGACCGGCGCGACGGCCTCGATGGCCGCAACCGTGTTCTCCGGATTTTCGGCCGCACAGCCGCGATGAGCGACGAGTTCCGGCGTCGAATCGGATCCGGTCGACCGTCGGCCTCCGAGGCACCCGGCGACGGCGAGCGACCCGGCGACGGCGAGCGACCCGGCGACCCCGGCGCCCCGTCTCAACACCGTTCGCCGTGACGGCCGCGGGCGCGACGACTCGGCGGAGCTCGACGCGTCCACGGTGTCGGTTTGAGACCCGTTCATGTTCGTGTCCCCCGACCGTCAGCGTCGGCCGCAGGGAGAAATTCCTTCCGGCGTTCGGATCGGTCCGGACGGGGTGAAACGGGTCAAATCGCGTCGAATCGCGTTCCACGGACGACGCGGGACGGGTCATCCCCCGAGCGCCCGTCAACTTTTATCGCGTCGGGGCCGGATCGGCGTGTATGGCAAAATACTCGACGGGCGGCGGGGAAGAGGGCGGTGACGGCGACGCCTGCGAGCTCTGTGGGCGGGAGACGGCGAACCTCGACCGGGCGAACGTCGCCGGCGCGCGCCTCCTCGTCTGTTCGAACTGTCGTCCCCACGACGACGCGAGCCGGCAGTCGGGCGGCGGTGCCGGCGGCCACGGCGGAACGGGAAGCCGGGGCGGGGCGAGCGGATCCGGCTCCGGACGAGGAACCGGGTCGGGAGCCGGCGGAACGGGCCGAAACGACGCCGGGAACGGACCGAGCAGCCGAACACAGGAGATCGCCAACAAACAGGCCCAAGTGTACGACGCGGCGACCGGTGACTCCGCCCACTGGGAGGCGGAGGGGACGGATTACGAGGACGACCGACGTCCGTACCTGGAGTCCGGCTACGGCGACGTGGCACGGGACGCGCGTCAGGACGCCGGGCTCACCGTCGAGGAACTCGCCGACGACCTCGACGTCGACGAGGACGACGTGCTGGCCGTCGAACAGGGACGGGCGGCGACCGCGAACGTCGGCGGGTCGGTCATCCGCGCGATTGCCGACCGGCTCGACGTCGAACTCGTCGACGAGTAGTGCGGTCGGACGGGGTGATCGGGTCGACCCGGAGTCGAAACGACCAACCCGACGGGCGACGACGTCCGGACGATGACGCCGATAAAGGACAGCGTTCACGGCCACGTCCGGCTGGACCCGGTCGCGGCCGAACTGGTCGACACCCCCGCCGTCCAGCGGCTGCGACACATCAAACAGCTGTCCACCGTCCGGCTCGTCTACCCCTCGGCGAACCATACCCGGTTCGAGCACAGTCTCGGCGTCTACCACCTCGCTCGGCGGGCACTCGACGGGGTCGGCGCCGACGGGGACACGGCCGCGCACGTCCGGGCAGCCGCGCTGCTCCACGACGTCGGCCACGGGCCGTACGGCCATCAGACGGAGGGGATCATCCGACGACGGACGGGACGCGACCACGACGACGTCGGGTGGCTCCTGACCGACGCCGACCGCGAGATCCACCGGGTCCTCGAGCGAAACGGGCTCGACCCGGAGCGCGTGGCGGCATTGATCGCGGGCGAGGGGGGCCTCGGGTCGCTGATATCGGGCGTGCTCGACGTCGACCGGATGGACTACCTCGTTCGCGACGCCCACCATACCGGCGTTCCCTACGGCACCGTCGACACCGAGCGGCTGGTGAACGGGCTTCGACTCGTCGACGGCGGCGTGACGGACCGCGTCGCGTCCGCGACCATCGGCGCCGACGTCAACCCGGCGAACGCCGACCTCGTGCTCGCCGAGGGCAACGTCGCCACCGCCGAGAGTCTGCTCGTCGCTCGATCGCTGATGAACGCCGTCGTGTACCGCCACCACGTCTCCCGGATCGCCGGCGCGATGCTCGAACGGGCCTGCGAACGCTACCTCGACGGGACCGGGACGGACATCCGGGCGTTTCGGCGGATGGCGGACCACGACCTGCTCGTCGAGCTCCGTGAGACGGTCCCCGGACTCGGTCGCCGGATCGAGCGGCGGGACCTCTACAAGCGGGCGGTCGACGTTGGGGTCGATCGGGTGCCGGCGGGCACCGTCGACGCCGGTCACGACGAGGAGACCGCGGCCGAGCGCGGGATCGCCGACCGGACCGGGCTCGACCGCGACGCGGTCATCGTCGACATCCCGCCGCGACCCGGACTCAGCGAGTCCGCGGCGACCGTCGTCGCCGACGGCGTCCCGCGACGGCTGGCGGACGTCTCCGAGTTGGTCGCCGGGCTTCGCGCGGCGGAGCGGCGCCGCTGGACGCTCGGGGTGTACTGCCCGGCCGAACACGTCGAGGCGGTCAGCGGGGCGGCCGCCGACGTGCTCGGGCTCCGGACCGACGACGGGCGGCCGGCTCAAACGCGGTAACTGGGTCGACCGAACGCATACCGGACCCGGACACCGTCCGACGTCAGCGGCGTCGCGCCGCCGGGGCTACTCGCTACCGGTCCCCGGGACGGCGATCACGGGGCGGTCGCTCGAGAGTATCACATCCTGTGCGACGCTGCCGAAGACGGCCTTCCCGCTCGGCCGCCGCTTTTCTGCGGCGACGCAGGTCGCGTCGGCATCGACGGCGGCGGCCGCGGCGACGATCGTTGAGGCCGGATCGCCGCTCGCCTCGTGGTGGACGCAGGTCACGCCGGCAGCCTCGAGGATCTCCCGTGCGCGACGCACCGAGCGACCTGATTGACGGAGGCCCCCTCCGGGTTGTCGGTGAACACGTGACAGAGGTGTGCGGTCACCCCGTCGGGCGCGTTCGGAAGGTCCGTGACCGCCCCGGCCTGGGCGGTTGCCCGTCCCTCGTCCCCGTCAAGCGCGATGAGCACGTCGTACATACTCGAATGTTGGTCGTCCGAGCGCTAAACCGTACCGACATCGTTGCCGGCGCCGGGAGCCACGACCGACGCCCGCCGTTTTTATCAGATCGCGACGAAGAGCCCGTATGATCACGGTCAAGGACACCGTCCACGACCACATCGAGATCGATGGTGTCGCCGCGGCCCTCCTCGACACGCCCGCCGTCCAGCGGCTCCGCCACGTGAAACAGCTCGGCACCGTCCAGCTCGTCTACCCCTCGGCGAACCACACCCGGTTTGAGCACAGTCTCGGGGTGTATCACCTCGCTCGGCAGGCGCTCGACCACCTCGGAATCGAGGGCGTGCGAGCCGACCGGATCGAGGCGGCCGCGATGCTCCATGACGTCGGCCACGGCCCGTTTAGCCACACCCTCGAGTCACTCATCCATCGGCGGACCGGGAAGTACCACGACGACGTCGACGAGCTGATCGGCGGCGGCGAGGTCGGCGAGACGCTCGAGGAACACGGCCTCGAACCGGCGCGGGTCGCCGCCCTCGTCGCCGGCGAGGGCACCTACGGCGGGCTCGTCTCCGGCGAGCTCGACGTCGACCGGATGGACTACCTCGTCCGCGACGCCTACCACACGGGCGTTCCCTACGGGACCATCGACACCGAGCGGTTCGTCAGGGAACTGGTGTTCGTCGAGGGGATCGACGACGGCGACGGCGCGGACGGCGAAAACGGCGGCGGCAGTGGCGGCGAGATGGGCGGGGACGCCACCGCCACGTCCGGGCCGGATGGTGACGGACCGGGCGGTCGGTCCGCCGCGCTCGTGTTGGACGAGGGGAACGTCCAGACGGCCGAGAGCCTGTTGCTGGCCCGGGCGTTGATGAACCCCGTGGTGTACACCCATCACGTCACCCGGATCTCGAAGGCGATGTTGCGGCGCGGGGCTGCGAACCTGCTCGACTCGACGGCGACGACCGCCACCGAGTTGCGACGGATGGACGACCATGACTTCCTTGCGGCGCTCCGCGATCGTCCGGAGACGGCGGAACTCTCGCGACGGTACGACGAGCGTGACCTCTACAAGCGGGCGGCGTGGGCGGAGTACGATGACGTCCCCGACCGGGTCCACGAGGCCGATCACGAGGCGGCGCTGTCGCTCGAACGCGAGATCGCCACGGAGGCCGGAGTCGACCGCGGGGACGTGATCCTCGACGTGCCGCCGGAGCCCTCGATGCGGGAGTCGACCGCGCGCGTGATCGTCAACGGCGAGGTGCGACGGCTGGAGCGGCAGTCGCCGCTCGTCTCCGCGCTCCGGACCGCCCAGCGAAACCAGTGGCGCCTCGGCGTGTACTCGCCCGCGCCCGCGACCGATCGCGTGGGACGCGCGGCGGCCGACGTGCTCGGGCTCGACCCCGACGCGCTCGTGAGCGACGTCCGAAAGGCGATGCCGACGACGCTCGACGAGTTCTAGCAACGCGCGACGGGGCATATCCGTCGACACTCGGAGAGTCGAACGGCCCGCTTGCGCGGTGGCGCGCTCCGGGACGCGTCCGAGGGACGCGGACCCGAGCGCGAGGGATGCGGCGACCGAAGGGAGCCGCAAGGCTGGGGAGGCGTGAGGCTGGAGGCCGGGACTACGCCGTTCGGTGCGGGACTCGAAGGGGCAGTCACGGCGACTCGATGCGCTCGCTGCGGTCCTCGTGGCCGGCGGCTTCACTCGTCCGTCCGAACGTACGTTTCGAGCCCGGTCAGCCGGCCCGAGTCGACGTCGAAGACGTCAATGAACGCGAACAGTTCGTCGCCGTCGGCGTCGAGCAGGCGTCCCCGAGCCGCAACGCCGGGGCCGACTGGGTACACCGCGTCGACGGCGTGGTCGGTGTCGGTCATCGGCCGCTCGTCGCGCATGAACGCGACGAACCGGTCACGGCCGACGAACGTTCGGTCCGGACGCCGCTGGGAGAACTCCGGGGCGAGAAGCGCCGCGAGCCGATCGTAGTCGCCACCGTCGATCGCGTCGTAGTACGCGAGGACGGGGCGAACGGGGTCGTCGCTGGCGGCGGTCGATTCCGTCGAGTCGTCGGCACCGGCGGGATCGCTCACGATGCCAACCGCCCGAACTCCGTGGTCGAGGTCCGAGTTCCCTTCGAGATGACGACGTCGCCGGCGCGGAGGGTGGTGTCGAGGTCGGGGCCGACGAGCCAGCCCTCGTCGGGACGCCGGATCGCGAGGACGCTCGTCGAGACGTCGGTCGCGGGCACCCCGTCGGCGACGCGGGTGCCGTCGAGGACGCTTCCCTCGCCGATCGCCGTCCGGGAGATGATCTCGTCGGACTCCTTGACCGCCATCTCGACGACCGGATGGACGCCGATGTCCCGGATCACGCCCTCGGTGATCTCCAGGGCGGCGTCGGCGATCTCCTCGGTCGCGACCCCGAGGTGGATGAGCCCGCGGAGCGCGATCGGGTCCTCGGCCGTCGCCGCCGCCCGGAGCGTCCACGCCTCGAACCGGGCCTGGAGCGCGTCGACCTCGGCCTCGAGGTTGGTCACCTCCTCGGCCAGCACCTCGTTGTCGAACAGCACCGAGCCGTACGCCAAGTCGACGGCGAGCTCGGAGAGGTTCTTCATCAACACGATCGAGTCGACCGCGCGTTCGAGGTCCTCGATCGCGGGATCGACCGGCCCGGCCGGTTCGAAGGCCTCGCCGGACAGCGTCGGATAGACCTCCGCGACGCCGGACTCCGGACCCCTGAGGAGGGCCACGTCGCCGCGCTTCAGCCGGGTGCCCGGTCCCGGATTGAGAATCCAGTCGTCGTCGCGCCGGATCGCGATGACCCGGACGCCGGTTACCGACTCCAAGTCGATCGCTTTCAGCGTTCGACCGGCGTACGAGGAGCCGTCGGCGACCGTCCCGCGGACGAGCGTCTCGACGCCCTCCGAGAGCGCCCCGCGCATCGCCTCCGGCAGACCGATCTCCTCCAGCACGATCTTCGCGATGTCGCCGGCGGCGTCCGACACCTTGTCCGCGGCGGCGACGACGCCGAGCACGGGCGCGAGCGTCTCGGCTTCCGTCGGGTTCCGGGCCGCGAGCATGAGGCTCATGCGGGCGCGCATCTGGAGGACGTCCATCCGGTTTTCGAGTTCGAGAACCTCGTGGGCGACGGTCGGGCTTCCGTGGAGCACCGCGGAGTACGAGAGATCGAGCAACAGCTCCGCGGTGTCTTTCATCTCCACGAGGAGGTCCTTCACGCTCGCCGGCTCGTACGACACCGTTTCCGGCGGGTCCCGGCCCTCGAATCGTCCCATACGCCTCCCTCTTCGGCTTCGGGCAAAAGGTTTGTCGGGAAATCCGGATCCCTCGGCAGATCCGGCCCTCCGGAGGGATCCGGCCCGTTCGAGGACCCGGGTTCCGTACGGGACCCCGGTCAGACCGCGTCGCCGGCGACGTACCCCGTGATGGCGGCGGCGGCGGCAGCGGCGGCAGCGGCGGCAGCGGCAGCGGCGTCAGCGTCAGCGGCGGCGTCAGCGTCAGCGGCGGCGTCAGCATCGGTGGCGCCGTCGGGATCGCCCCGGTCCCGGCCGACCGGAGCCGCCAGGTCGACGAGCGAAAGCCAGCGAAGCAGCCGGTCCGCGCGCTCGCGCCACGACCGCTCCCAGTCCCGATTACGCTCCCGATCGTGACGCGGCACCGACTCGCGGGTCTCGGCGAGCAGCGTCGCCGGAGTTACCGGGGCCCCCGGCGACGCCGCCCGCAACAGGGCGAGCGTCTCGGGGACGAGAAGAACCCGATCGCGGAGCCCCTCGCGGACGCGTTCGGGCGTCGGCTTCGCGTCGGCCCGGACGAATCCACGTGGCGTCTCTCGAACGAGCCCCAGCGCGCGGAGGAACGCGAGCCAGTCGTTTGCGGTTCGACGGTCGGAAAGGTCACATCGTTCGCGGAGCCGAACGCAGCAGTCGTCCGTGTCGCCCGGAACGAGCGGAACGGCCCGCCGGAGGGCCGCAAGGTCCGCGACCGCGGCCGGCGGCTCTGGGACCGGTTTGATCCGCATACCGGGTTGCCTCAGCGGTAGCCGAACGATTCCGCGAGCAGTTCCTCGTCGGTCTCGCCGACCGTGTACACGGGACCGTCGACGACGTCGACCGTGGCCCGTGCCGGCGCGAACACGCTCTCGGGCACCTCGTAGAAGTCCCACCCCGCGTCCTCGAACACCTCGACGAACGGAGTGCCGTAATCGTCGCGCACCGTGGAGACGATCTCCCCAAACCGATCGTCGTCGCGGGCGACCTGGAGGTGGACCTCGCCGCCGTACGCCAGCGCGTCGTTCGTTTGTCCCATCGCGAGGTCCTCGTCGTGGGTGACGGGGGCGATCGGCGCGGCTCCGGACGCGTGGAGGACGTCCGTCGGCTCGTAGCCGAGTTCGAGCAAGCGGAATACGGCGAGTTCGGCGGCCCGCGCCGCGGTGGCAACGGAGCCGGCGGTCGACCCGGTGGCGTACGTCGGAAGGAACACGCCCTCCGGGTCAACCTCAGCGAGGTCGGCGACGTGCGCCGCGACCGTCTCGTCGGGGAGCGTCGTCGACTCGACCGCGAGCGTGGCGAACTCCGAAGAGTCGTAGTAGCCGACGCGCTCGAACTCCGATTCCTGGCCGACGAGGGCCCGCGCGGGTCCGGACCCGAGCCCCTCGAACCCGTCGTCGAACGCCAGTTCCCAGCCCGCCTTCTGGGAACACAACAGCGCGACTGCGGGGTGATCGGTCGACAGTTCGACGTACTTTCGCGGCGCGCCGGCGACCTCGCCCATCCGGGTGTTCACGCTCGCCAGCCCGGCGGTCTGGATCTCGGTCAGAAGTAGTCCCGCCTCGACGCCGCCATTGGCGTCGACGCCGAAGTCGACGACGGTCGCTCCGCTCTCCAACTCGTAGCCGACGACGTCGAGTTCCCCGGCGAAGTCGAGCGCCTCGTCGACGAGCTCGATCGCGGTCCGGTTGATGCTCTCCATACGACCCCTTTCGCGTCCCTCCGTAAGGGGTTTGCCGGTCGCGGGCGGGAGCGCGGTTGCCATCGAGAAAGATCGGTCACCATGGGGGTGACGAGACGAACGGTTACCGGAAGCCGCCGTCAGACCCATCCGGACCGCCCGGTCCCGACGGCCCGGAGGTGCGCGGGTCCGGGTCGATCGTCACGAACTCGCTCTCCGAACGCGGGTCGACTTCGCGACCCCCCTCGTAGCGGACGAACGAGAGATAAAAGGGCTCACCGCAGCCGGCGCTCGCGCTCGCGGCCGAGACGTCCCTCGTCGCATCCTGTGAGCCCGTCCCGTCGTCCCGCGATCCCGTCCCGTCGTCCCACGATCCCGTCCCGTCGTCCGGCGGACTCGTCTCGTCGACCCGCGGGTCCCAGGTCACCCCGCTACTCTCGCCACAGACGAACCGCACGCCGTCGGCGTCATCCTCCTCGAACGGGCCATCGGGGGCGGCGTACGTCCACCCCTCGAACGGGTACGGCGTCACCGCCTTGTCCGCGAGGTAGCCGGCGCGCTCGAGTTCGACGATCGTTTCGCAGTGCGGGCAGTGATAGGTGACCGGATAGCCCATACGGCCGGTACGGTGCGAGTTGATATACACCCGTTGACTGGACGGCCGGACCGTCGGTCCCGACCGGGCCGCCGATATGTCTTAACTCGACGGGGGTGGATCGTGCGGACATGTCCATCGGCGACGCGGCGGGATCGAACGCCGTCCCGATGACCGACGAGGAGCACCCGTATCTCGTCCCGTTGTCGTTCGGGGACGACGAGGAGCCGGCGCCGTACTTCGTCTTCCTCCTGTTCGGGACCGAGAGCCGAAAGGGGACGGTGACTGGGACGCGCTCCGTGACACCATGGCGAACGCGTGGCACCCGGACGTGTTCGGCACCGCAAGCCCGGTAGTGGCGTTCGAGGCTATCGATTCCGGATCGACGACTGGACGGGGATCCGGCCGGACCGGGCGACGGGCTGAAGAAGAAGATTTCACCGGCTCTCCGTCCTTCGCCCCCCCCGTCTATCATGCCCGTATCCCGACACCCGTCCCCCGTCGATCACGCCCGCGGCCCGTCGCTACTCTGGACGCGCCAGCCGCCGTCGACGTCGCCGGGACGGGTTCGGTACGCGATCTCGGTGTCCGCGGTCACGACCGCCGTCTCCGCCGGGCCGCCGTCGGCCTCGATCCGCTCGACCCGGAACGGTACGTCGAGGCCGTCGCCACAACAGCCGACGTCGACGAACTCCTCCCGGCGGTTCCCCACGGCGACCTCATCCAGCACTCGGGCGAAGTAGCCGCGGTAGCGGTCCGTCTCGACCTGATCGCGGGCCCACTCGCTGAGCCCGTCCGGATACGAGAGTACGACCCGGGAGGCCGTCAAATGATCCATGTGGACACACGACAGGGATGGCACAAGCCGGTTCCGATCGCTCCGGTCGATTCGCGTCGTCCCGGTTGGTTCGCGTCGTCCCGGTTGGTTCGCGTCGTCCCGGTCACGAGTGTCGGAGCCGAGAGCCGCGAACTCCGGATATAAGAAGGCTTATTCGGATTCACGGACGACCCCGTTTCATGGTAGCGATCGAGGTACCGGAGGTCGACTACACGGAGTACTCGAACCGGCAGCTCGTGCTCGTCCCTCTAGTGGTGCTCGCGCTGGCCCTGCTCGTCATCGGCGGGTGGTACCTGGCCACGGGCGCGCCGGCGAACCTCGGCCTGGAGTTCACCGGGGGCGTGGAGCTCCGGATCGCCGACGACGGCGACGACGTCAGAGAGCGGATCGACACGGCGTTCGACCGAGAGCCGGACTCGGTGCGGGCGATCCCGGCGGAGAACGTCTACGTGGTGACGTTCCGCGCGCCCGACGACGCGAACTCGGGTGATCTGGCTGACGAGTTACAGGCGCAGGCGGCCGCCTCGGATCTCTCGACGCCGCAGGTGTATCAGGTGTCCGCGAGCTTTGCGGAAGAAACCGCCCGAACGGCGGTGTTCGGGGTCGCCCTCGCGTTCCTCGGGATGAGCGTGCTCGTGTTCGCGCTGTTCCGGACGTTCGTCCCCTCCATCGCGGTGGTTGCGTCCGCCTTTTCCGACCTGATCGTTCCGATCGCGGCGATGAACCTGTTCGGGATCGAGATGTCGCTCGGGATCGTCGCCGCCCTGCTCATGATCATCGGGTACAGCGTCGACTCGGACATCCTGTTGAACAACTCCGTGTTGCGCCGGACCGGCGGGTTCTACGAGTCGGTCAACCGGGCGATGCGGACCGGGGTGACGATGACGCTCACGTCGATGGCCGCGATGATCGTAATGGCGATCGTCGCGACGCTGTTCGGGATCGACCTCCTGCGTGACATCGGGATCATCCTCGCGATCGGGCTCTGTGCGGACCTGATGAACACGTATCTGATGAACGTGAGTCTCCTCCGCTGGTACAAGTTCGAGGGGGTGAAGCGCTGATGCTCGAACCGATCAAGGAGAACTGGCGGCTGCTGCTGCTCGTCGTCGTCGTCGTCGGGGCGTCGGTCGCGCTATTCGCCCCGCAGTTCGGCCCCGACACCGCGCCGGGCGAATCGACGGCGAACGCGACCCAGGGGGACACGAACCTCCAGTACGGCCTCGATCTGGCCGGGGGGACGCGGGTTCGCGCGCCACTCGTCGGCTACACGGCGACTGACGTCGAGTTCGAGGGCGAGACGCCCGGGCAGGTCGCGTCCGACGTCGCCGGCGGAATCGAGGGGGTCTCAACCCGGGGGGTCAACGCCGAACGGCTGAGCGAGACGGGCGGCGCGGTGGAGGTGACCGACCCCGCCGTCTCCGAGGCGGAGTTCCGCGCGGCGATGGATGCCTCGGGCTATTCCTACGGGGGGATCCGGGAGGGGGTGACCGAGTCGACCCGCAACACCGCCGAGGAGGTCATTCAAGGGAAGATCAACGAGGCGGGCCTCTCCGGCGGGAGCGTCCAGCAGATCGAGTCGTCGATCACCGGGAAATGGTTCATGCTGATCGAGGTGCCCGGCGAGGGACGCCAGGACGTGATCGATCTCCTTGAGGAACGTGGAACCGTCCAGATCGACATCGCGTACCCCGACGAGAACGCCGAGGACGGAACCGCGGTCGAGGAAGCGGTGTTGACACAGAACGACTTCGAAAACATCGGGACCGCAAGTCGTTCGGAGGGGCAACGGCCGTACGTCCCCGTATCCGTCGTCAACGAGGCTCCGGACGCGGAACAGCCGCCGGCCCAACGGTTCCAACGAGCGACGGTCGAGTACGGCGTCGCGAGTTCGTCGGGCGGCGCGAGCTGTAACTATGACATGGAGAGCAACTCACTCGGTGAGGACAGCGACTCCTGTCTCCTCCTCGTCGTCGACGGCGAAGTCGTCAACGCGTTCGGGATGCGTGACGACCTCGCCCAGAGTATGGCCCGCGGGTCGTGGGCAGACACCGGCAACTTCCGACTGACGACGACGTCGTTCGCGGACGCCCAAGAGATCTCGATCAACTTGCGCGCCGGCGCGCTCCCGGCCGACCTCGACATCGGTGCCGGGACGTCGTCGACGATCTCCGCCGCACAGGCCGAGAGCTTCCGGTTCTACTCGGCGTTGACGGGACTGTTCGCCGTCTTCGCGGTGGCCGGCATGGTGTTCCTCCGCTACCGCAGGCCGAGGGTGGCGCTTCCGATGATCGTCACCGCGCTCGCGGAGGTGTACGCGCTGCTCGGGTTCGCGGCGCTCGTGGGGTACCCCCTCGAACTCGCCGTCATCGCCGGCTTCATTGCCGTGGTCGGGACGGGGGTCGACGACCTCGTGATCATCGCCGACGAGGTGATGAGCGAGGGCGACGTCAGTTCTCGAACGGTGTTCGACTCGCGGTTCCGCCGGGCGTTCTGGGTGATCGGCGCGGCGGCGGCAACGACGATCATCGCGATGTCGCCGCTGATGGTGCTCTCGCTCGGCGACCTCTCCGGGTTCGCGATCTTCACCATCCTCGGCGTGCTCATCGGCGTGTTCGTCACCCGCCCCGCGTACGGGGACATCCTCCGGCGGCTGCTGACGGTGCGGTGAGGTTGCGGCCCGCGGTGAGGTTGCGGCCCGCGGTGAGGTTGCGGCTCACGGCGACGCGGGAGCCGCTCGACGGGCGCCTCCGGTCCGCGATCCCTCCCGGGTGACCCCGCTTCACCCGCGGTCTTAACCCGTCCGGGCGGGAAGCACCGGTATGCTCGTCGTCGTCTCGGATACGCACGGTACAGAGGATCATCGGCTCCGCGGACGGACCCGCGAGGCGGCCGAGGGGGCCGACCTCGTCGTCCACGCCGGCGACTTCCATCGCGTGCCGGTCCTCGACGCATTCGAGGCCACGACCGCCCGGCTCCGTGCCGTGTTCGGCAACAACGCCAGCGCGGCGGTCCGCGACCGTCTGCCGGAGATCAGGACCGTCGAGTACGCCGACGTCACGTTCGTCGTGACCCACAGACATCGGAGCGGCGACACCGGGCTGGTCATGCTCGCTCGCGCTCGCGATGCCGACGTCGCGATCTGTGGCCACAGCCATCGGCCGCGGTTCGACGACTCGACGGCAGTCCCGATACTGAACCCGGGGAGTTACGCACAGCCGCGCGGGAACCGGCCGGCTCACGCCGAGTTGACGGCGGCCGACGGTGGCGGTCTTAACGGTCGACTCGTCACGCCGGACGGCGACGTGGTCGAGCGGCTCCGGATCGGGACGAACTAAGGGATGGCCCGTCGTTCCGCGCCGCCGACGGGGGGGATCCGTCGGCGGCGGGGCGGACGGAGCGCCCCCCGCTCGCGGCCCGAGATGGCGGGGAGCCCGAGATGGGGAAACCCCGAACGGACGGGGGATGAGCGGGCTCCGAACTGACGGAGCGTGTCCGTCCGGACCGGGAGGCGTCCGGGGGGATGGACGCGTTCCGGTGGAGGGCAATCTCGTCGCGAGGCGGACCTCGGGGACCGTGGAGGGCCGAAGCGGGGGTCGCATTCATTCCTTACTGCGGGCCCGTATTATACATGTCCGAGGCACAAAAACGCGTTTTAGTGACGTGTTCATGACCGGCAAACCGGTTTGGCGGGACGTTGACCTGATTCAATAGGGGGTTGACATAACTTACCGGGGGTCCCGACCTCCCCCGGCACGAACGCGGCCATACGGGCCGAAACGCCTAACAGGGTCCCCACACGCATACCCGTGTATGACATCGGCCGGGCCGCTGTTCGTGCTCATTCTCGTCGGCCTGCTCGGGCTCTTCTTCTTTGGATTCCTCCTCGTCCGCCGTACCCTGGTGGGGCTCCGTGAGGGGTACGAGGACGGGAAACGATAGCGATGGTCGTCGTCAC
>JAQCNI010000031.1 GCA_028275105.1 Halorubrum sp. | reverse complement strand
AAGTCGAAACGGTCCCGATACCGCGTCGCCGACGAATTCCTCCGGTTTTGGTTTCGCTACGTCGAGCCGAACCGTTCGGGAATCGAGGAGGCCCCGGATGTCGTCTACCGGGGGACCATCGCGCCCGACCTGCCGACCCACGTCGCAACCACCTTCGAGGACGTGTGTCGGGAGGCTCTCTGGGCGGGCATCCGACGCGGTGCGTCGACCCGTACTCGGAACTCGGACGCTGGTGGTACGGGGAACACGAGGTCGACATCGTCGGGCTCGCCCCGAACGACGACCGACTGCTCCTCGCCGAGTGTAAGTGGACATCGGACCCAGTTGGACGGTCGCTCGTCGAGCGCCTGTGGACGAAGGCCGATCACGTCCGCTGGGGGCCCGGCGACCGGACGGAACGCTTCGCGCTGTTCTCGAAAAGCGGGTTCGTCGACGGTCTCGCGGACGAGGTCGACGACAACTGGTCGTTGTACGGCCTTTCGGATCTCGAGGCGCTCTTCGCGACCGCCTGAGTGTCCAAGATCAATAAACGACCTATATTCACCCGGTCAGTTCGTCGCCCTCATGACGCGAAACCCGGATTGCCTCGTTGTGACGATCGATCGCTTCTCGGGTTGTCTCCCACCTCGATAGCTTTTCAAACTACTTTTCCAGTTCAGCGTGCGTCGCTTCTTCCGGAAGCGCGATGTCCGCTGACGTTGCGGCACCGAACTGTTGTTGAAACTGTTCGGCCTGTGTTTCTAGGTCAGAAACGGTGTCAAGAAGCTCCTCGATCGTGTGACGCTCCGCGAGTTCGTTCGCCCGACGCCAGCGAAAATACGCCTCGTTACGTACGTAACGGGCCCCTTGTGTGTCTTCAAGCTGCCGGACAACGCCAAGCGCAACGAATTTACCCAGATGCTTCCGGGCGGCGTTCGTCGAGCACGCGGCCCGTTCGGCGACCGTTGCGGCAGTCGCTGGCTCTTGGAGTCCAGTGATGACGGCCCGGATCCGTTCGCGCGCGTCTTGTGATCCCGTCCAGGCCTCGCGCTCTTCGGTGAGCGCTGTCCCATCCGGCTCCGGACCGAACTCAGGCATACTCGAATATATACTCTTCAAGCGCAAATATATTCGGCAGTCCGTCGACGACTCGGCGGACGTTGCTCCACCCGCCTCGACCGTACTGTACGACGAACTTGCGTCTTTGATCAGGAAACCCTCCGATCACCCCACTCATCGGGTCGCACGGCGGCCGAAGACGAACACGAGAACGGCAAGCAGGATCACGCCAAGCGATGTCTCGACGACAGCGAGGAACTGTCCGAACGGCCCCACGGGGTTGAAATCCCCGTACCCGAGCGTCGTGAACGTCAGCGCGCTGAAATAGAGGCTGTCCAACAGCGTGACTGGCGTCTCGGTTGCTCCGGACCGCTCGATCAGATCGAACCCCCAGTATCCGAGGCCGCACCCGGAGATGATGGCGGCACCGGTTCCCAGCACCCGCCACGGACTCTCCCCGTACCGTGCCACGAGATTCGGTACGAACGAGCGGATCGACATCAACGGGCGTCCATCCCGGCGATACCGGAGGAACTGTACGTCCTTTCTGCCGAGGAAACACTCGGTCGAGAGCCCCGGAAAGCTGTTGTCCCGGGCGACGGTCTCGACCGTGCTGTACATCTCCGCCGCCTTCTCCAGATCGGGGGTCGCCGCCGCGTCTCGGCGCAGCGCCTCTGGGACCGTCGCGTATCG
>JAQCNI010000005.1 GCA_028275105.1 Halorubrum sp. | reverse complement strand
GTGGGCGGACAGGCCGCCTCGGTTACCTGTTAGTATGACGATCACTCACTTAACGTATCCGTCGAAACGTCAAACGTAGTTCGTGTGGAGTTTGTCGGATTCATCCCCGCGCTGAAGCGCGAGGCTTTCTCCTCGAACTTCCGTAACCGACCGCATATATTTGACGCTGTAGCACGAATGTAAAGTATGGGACTCACAGACGATGTGGTAAACGGACTGATATCGTTGGTCATCGCCGTCGTAATCACCAAAGTAACCGCGTCCGGTGACGACTCGTACGACATCTCAGAGGTGTTGCTCTCCGTCGCCATCGCATCGTTCTTCTCCGGCTTTTTCACGAGCTACTTCGCAAAGTGAAGCCGGCGGACGAAGTTAGCTTCCCGTCGTGCGCGGTCACGCACCGGTCCACGGGTTCTATTTGAAAGCGGTCCTCCACTGTTGATATGGTGAACACGGCCGGTGGAGTTGACCTCAAGTCTGACCTGACGGACGACGTCGCCTTGGTCACGGGCGCGACTCGCGGGATCGGTTCCGAGATTGCCGCAGGGCTCGTCGAAACGGGAGCAACGGTGTATGCCGGCGCGCGGGACCCGGGCGACATCACCGCGCCAAACCAACGTGCGATCCGACTGGACGTAACCGACGACGACGAGGTTCGCGCTGCCGTTGACCGGATCGAAGCTGAACGGGACTCACTCGACGTTCTGGTGAACAACGCGGGGGTTTTCTCCCGGTCGGGGCCGCTCCACGGAATGGACATCGCGGATTTCGACCGCACGATGGCCGTGAACCTCCGTGGGCCGACCCTGCTGACCAAACACGCACTACCGTTGCTCCTGGACGAGAGTGGGGGCCGTGTCGTGACTCTCTCGTCCGGGCTCGGGCAGTTCACGGAGGGACAGATGGACGGCAAATACCCGGCTTACCGGCTGTCGAAGGTTGGTGTTGGGGGGCTGACGGCGTACCTCGACGCCGAGTACGGCTCCCAGGGACTCATCGCAAACGCCGTCTCTCCGGGATGGGTCCGAACGGATATGGGCGGAGACACCGCTCCCCGACCGCCGTCAAAGGGAGCCGAGACACCGGTCTGGCTCGCACGGTTCTTACCGGGGAGTCCGGCAGGGCGCCTCTGGAAAGATCAAGAGCAGATTCCGTGGTAACGGGCCGGTTCGACGCCGAGACCACCGTCGTCGGCTCCCCCCCTCGTTCACCCCGTTCCCGCCCGTTTTACCCGCTCTCGCCCCAACCATCAACCATGGCCCGTCCGCACTGCGACGCCGGCGTCGTCGCGTTCGCCGTCCCGCCGGCGCTCAGCGCGCACGCTCCCCATGACGACGTGGCGATATGTACGCGATGCCTGCGGACGGTCCCCGCTGCGGACGCCGGGACCATGCCCGCGGGTGCCACCGACTTCTCCGCCGTCGATCCGGCATTCCCCGACGGGAACGCCGGGGTCGCGCTGGCGCTCGTCTGTGGGCAACTGGAGTCGCTTGCGCTCCATCGCGCGTCGATCGAGTCGCTCGTCGCGTTCGCGGAACGCGAGGGTGTGGACGTCCTCGCCTTCCTCGAACGACTCGACGCCTCGGCCGCCGCGTTCGACCTCGACCGCCGGCGGGCCGCCCTGCTCGATCTGCTCTGAACCGCTTCAGATATCGACGCCGGGCGGGTCGTCCCACTCGTCGTCGTCGGCGCCGTCGCCGTCGCCGTCGTCATTGCCGCCCCTGCTCGCTCTCCGCCGGCCGTCGACCTCGCGGTCGGTTCGGTCGGTGCCGAGCAACTCCTCCCCGCGTCTGGACTCGTGAACCTCGAAGGCCGCCCCCTGTGCGTACTGGTCGTCGCCCGGGTCGTAGTCGCGCTCCTCGCGCTCGAAGAGGTACGCGAAGAAGCCGAACAGCGGGACGACGAGGCTGATCGCCGCCCACTTCGTGGGGGCCATCCCGTGTTTCGGCGCGTCGACGTAGGCGTACGCCGCGAACGCGACGAGCCATGCGAGCGGGAGCCCGACGAGGATGACGGCGAGGAACGGGTTCATACCGTGCCAAGGGGGCCGAACACCGTTAATTTCCCGGCTGCCAGCCGCTGGACCGGTTCGGGAGCCCGCGGACCCGCACCTCGCCGTCGACGTCGTTGAGGTCGTACGCCCGCAGCGTCGCGAGTCGTTCGGACTCGTTCTACGGTAGCGGATACGACCCCTGCGATCTCGTTTCGACGGTCGTTCGGACCAGCCTCGTCAGGCGTTCGGTCCCGAACACCGACCCCTTGCCGACGTACTCGATGATCGCTCCCCGTAGCTCGTCGGTGTTGATCGTGTCCGCGTCGGTGTCGGCGGTCAGCGCCGCCGTCGCGTTCTCCGCGGTCGGTCCGGCCACGCTCCCCGCAGTCGGCCCGGCCACGCTCCCCGACGCCCGCTTCGGAACGCCTCGCGTCAGTCCCAGAACGACTGGGTCCGCGCGTACTCCCGCTCCTGTCGCAACACGTCCCGGTAGAACTCCTCCTCATCCTCCCGGAGGTTGTTGATGATCCGAGCGGCGTTGTGCGGGCCGACGCCCCGGGCGGCCATCGCGACCACCGCGCGTTTCCCGTGGGTCTGGACGAGACTCGCCGCCCGGTGAGCGCGCTGGGTGCGTCGCTCCGCCTCCTCGTCCTTGTCGCCGGCGTGAACCGCCGCGATCGTCTCGTCGTCCCACGGGTTCAACGCGGCGACCCGGGTCGACCCGCAGTCGGGACACTCCGGCTGGTCGCGGACGCGCCGCACCTTCGTCGTCCGCGTCCAGTCCCCACAGTGGAGACAAAAGAGGGTCACCCGGTCGTTACGGATGCGTTCACGAATCGTCTCGATCACGCTTGCGTCCGCGTTCTCCGGGACGAGGAACTCCGTTCCCGCCGACCGTCCGGCGGTTCCGAGCGCGGTTCGTTCGCGGGCCGTCGCGAGCGTGACCACCCCGGACTGGACGTCGTCGAGGAGGTCGGCGGTCCCCCCGACCGCGAGGTCGGCGTGGAACACTTCACGGAGTGCCTCGTCGTAGACGGGCGTCCCCTCCAGCGCCGCGAGCAGCCGGTCGCCGCCGAACGTCCCCCGTCCCTCGCGGTAGCGTTTGACCGTCCCGAACTTCGCCGCGACCTGCGCGAGCGTGAACTTCAGCGCGTCCGAGTTCTTGAGAGCGATCTCGAGGTACGCCTCAAGTCCGTCGGGGTCGGTCGTCTCGATCACCTCCCGGAACGTCCCCGGCCCGACCCCGCCCGGGACCTCGAACTCGACCCGGTAGGGGTCGACGTCCATCCCGACCGACGACCCCGTCCGCTGGCCGACCAGCGCGGCGAGCAGGCGGGCGAGCGTCTCGTTGACCGCGTGGCCGAACGCCGCGTTGACCGCGACCGTCCGCGCGCTCCCCTCGACCACGACCCGCTCGTCGGTCGGCACCGGGTGGCCGGCCTCGACGTGGTCCGCGACCGTCGTGATCGCCTCCCGTGCCGTCCGCTCGTCGGTCGGATATCGGTCGGCGAGGTCGCCGGCGACCGCCGCCGGGGTCGACCCGGCGTCGAGCGCGCTCGCGACCTCGCCGCGGACCCGTCCGACCTCCTCGGCGACCGGCCGCGGGACCGGGATCTCCCGGCCGATCCACGAGGGGACCTCGCCGGCCGGGTCCTCGATCGGCGTGACGTCGACGCGCTCCTCGTCCTCGTCGACCTCCGTGATCCGCCACATCTCGCCGCGCTGAATGAACGTCTCGCCCGGCCCGGCAAAGTTGACGACGAACCGCTCGTCGAGGGTGCCGATCCCCCGCCGTGAGGAGACGTCGTACACCTCGTAGGTCGACTCGTCCGGGATCATCGAGAGGTTCGCGTAGAAATACTGCCAGGTGCCGCCCGACTTCTCGAGGGTGTCCGACTCCTCGTCGAGCCACAGCAGGCGGTTGCCGGCGAGTTCGCCGACGACCGCCCGGAACGTCGGCTCGGAGAGCCCCTCGAAGGGGTACGCGTTCGTCACCGTCTCGTACGCCTCCCTCGCGTGGACGTCGCCCTCGTCCATCACGACACCGACGATCTGGTTGGCGACCGTGTCGAGGCTCCCGTGGTGGATGTTCGCGGGCTCGACGAGTCCGTCGCCGGCGCGACGCGCGATTGCCATCGCCTCGAGGGTGTCGTCGCCGCCGCGCGCGACGACGGTCCCCGACGAGACGAGGTCCCGGCGGTGGCCCGCCCGCCCGACCCGCTGGAGCAGGCGGGCAACCTCCCGGGGGCTCCCGTACTGGACCACGTGGTCGACGCGGCCGACGTCGATGCCGAGTTCCATCGACGACGTACAGACCAGCCCGTCGAGGTCGCCCGATTTGAACCGGTCCTCGACGTCGATCCGGACGTCCTTCGACAGCGACCCGTGATGGACCTCGATTTCGACCGACTCGGGCCCCCGGTCCCGCTCCGCGAGCGTCTTGAACCGCGAGCCGAGCGCCTCCGCGGTTTGTCGCGTGTTGACGAAGATCAGGGTCGACTCGTGCTCGCGGACGATCTGCCGGACCCTCCGCACGTGGCTCGCCGTGGTCTCGTCGACCGCAAGCTCCCCGGCCAGCCGCGAGTCCCGCTCGGTGATCTCCGGGTCGAGCACCCGGACGTCGGTCCGCGAGCCGGCGGCGACCTCGACCGTCTCGAACTTGCGGTCTCCCTTCCGGTCGGGGTCGCGTCGGCCGCGGCCGACGAGGAATCGTCCGACTTCCTCGGGGGACCCGACGGTCGCGCTCAGCCCGATCCGCTGGAACGGACCCGCGACCCGTCGGAGCCGTTCGAGCCCGACGGTGAGTTGGGCCCCACGTTTCGCCGAGGCGAGTTCGTGGACCTCGTCGACGACGACGTGGGCGACGTCTTCGAGGCCGATCCGCATCTTTGACCCGGTCAGGATCGCCTGAAGGCTCTCCGGCGTCGTGATGAGTACGTCCGGGGGATCATCGGCCTGTTGGCTTCGTTCGTACCGCGTGGTGTCGCCGTGACGGACCGCGACCGCGACGTCCAGCCGGTCGCCCCACCACTCCAGTCGGCCCATCATGTCGCGGTTGAGCGCGCGGAGCGGGGTGATGTAGAGGGCGGAGATCCCCTCGCGCGGCTCGTCGCCCGGGCTCGCACGTGCGTCGTGGATCGCGTCGAGGACGGGCAACATCGCGGTCTCCGTCTTCCCGGTCCCCGTCGGCGCGAGCACGAGGGTGTTCCGGCCGGCCGCGATCGGCGGGATCGCCCTCCGTTGTGGCTCCGTCGGCGTCGAAAAGCCCCGGTCGGAGAGCGCCTCGCGGACGTCGCTCCCGAGGCGGGTGAACGCGTCCATTCCCGACGGTTCCGACATTACCGTAGATTGGGTTTTCGGCCGATTAA
>JAQCNI010000145.1 GCA_028275105.1 Halorubrum sp. | reverse complement strand
ACGCTCGTCGTCGACGGTGACGGGGACGGCGAGGTCGATACCGGGATCGGCTTTTTCGACCACATGCTCGGCTCCTTCGCGAAACACGGCCTCTTCGATCTCACCGTCCGGTGTGACGGCGACACCCACATCGACGACCACCACACCGTTGAGGACGTCGCGATCTGTCTCGGCGAGGCGCTTGACGAGGCGCTCGGCGACAAACGCGGAATCGTCCGGTACGCCGACCGGCGAGTCCCCCTCGACGAGGCGGTCGCGAGCGTCGTCGTCGACGTCGCCGGCCGCCCGTACTACGAGTTTGACGGTGCGTTCTCCCAAGCGTCGGTCGGCGGGTTCACGAGCGGGATGGCCGACCACTTCGCCCGCTCGCTGGCCCACAACGCCGGACTCACACTCCACGTCGCCGTCGAGCGAGGGGACAACGCCCACCACGAGGTCGAGGCGGTGTTCAAGTCGCTGGCGCGCGCGCTCGACGACGCGACGCGGCTCGACGAGCGTCGGAGCGACACGCCGAGCACCAAGGGCGAACTGTAGGGTGGTGATGTCGGAGGCGAGGGGAACGGCTCGTTTTCGACGGGTGCCGGCGCAGTGACCACCGTCAAAGCCCCAGCCGCGAGGACTCGATGCGCTCTCTACGGTCCTCAGTCGCTCACTCCGTTCGCTCCCTCCGGTCCTTGTATCGCGCGTCTTCGCCCTCGCGGCTGCCCCTTTGAGTCCCACCCCGACCGTACCGCACTGCGACCGCACCTCACGCCTCCCCAGCCTCGTCGCTCACGCTTTTCAAGCGTTCGCGACTCCCTCGCGCTCGGGTTCGCGCCCGCCGGGCGCTCACCGGAGCGCGCCGCCACAGTCGGGTATCGGCGCTCGCGCTTCGCCAGCCCTTTTAGTCGTGCGAATCGTTCACAACACACGTATGCTCCGCCATGGAACTCCACTGTGAGGGCTGTGCCGGCTGCTGTGTCGACTGGCGGCCGCTCGTGGACGAGGCACCCGGAACGGAGGGCGCCACGCCCGACGCCGGTGACCGGACCGGGCGTCGTCCACCGCTCGACGACGTGTACGGTCTCGCGCCGCTCACGCGCGACGAAGTCGCCGGCTTCCTCGACCGGAGGCTCGGCGACGTCCTCGTCCCGCGCCTGTTCGAGCCGGACGAGGGCGACGACAACGTCCGGGTCGACGGGGTCGACCTCGCCGCAGTCGACGACACGCCCGTGTTCGTGGTCGGCCTCCGGAAACCCCCAAAGCCGGTCGCGCCGGTCGGGACCGAGGAGTCACGCTGGCTCGAGACCTGCGTCTTCCTCAACCCGCTCACGCTCCAGTGTCGGATCCACGACACGGACGCGTACCCGCGGACCTGCTCGGCGTATCCCGGACACAATCTTGAACTCGACGTCAAAACCGAGTGCGAGCGCGTCGAGGCCGCCGGCGGCGGCGACCGCCTCCTCGATGACGACCTTCCCGAGGACCTCCCGGCGCCCGCGTTCGGCCCGCACGCGCTCGGAACGGCCGTCTTCGCGTATCCGGACCCGAAGGGGCTCGACGGCGTCGTCGAGCGGCTCCGTGTGGGCGAGTCGACCGCCGACGACCGTGCCCGGTTCGTCGGGGCCGCCGTGGGCTCCGGACCGGGGTCGCTGTCGGTCGACCGTGACCGGATGGCGGCGGCCCGCGAACGAGCGCGCGAAGCCGACTCGTGGGCCGGGCGAGCGATCCGCGGGTGGGCGGACCACGCCGGTGACGGCGGTGATCCGGTCGTCCTCGACGCCGCCGCCCGCGAGCAACGGGTCCGTGACCTCGAGGACGACGCCGGCGCTCCCGAGACCCCCGCTGGGACGCGTAGCGGCGCCGGGGCCGGCCTCCGCGCCCGTTCGTCTCACGCCCCGGCACACTCCGATATCGGGGGCCGTTCGCCGGCTCTCGTGCGCGCACGCGCTCACGTGCGCGAGGCTTAACCGGCCGGAGTACCTACGGAATGTATGAACGAACATGAGAGCGCCGACCGGACCCGACCCGTCGAGTACGATCACGTCGACGTCTCGGTGCTCGTCGTCGGCGCCGGGGCCGCCGGCGCCCGGACCGCAATCGAACTCGCCGACCGCGGCGTCGAGGACGTACTGGTCCTCGGCAAGCGCGGCCACGGTGACGCGCACACGACTTGGGCTCGGGGCGGAATCAACGGCGCGCTCGGAACCCACGACCCGGAGGACTCGCCGGCGATCCACGCCGCCGACACGCTCAACGAGGGCCATTTCCTCAACGATCCGGGCAAGGTCGAGACGATGACCGAGCAGATGCCGGATCGGCTCCGCGAACTCGACGAGTGGGGGATGGCGTACTCCCGGACCGAGGACGGCGAGATCGACCAGCGGTTCTTTGGCGCCCAGTCGTTCCGCCGGACCGCCTTCGCGGGCGATCACACCGGCGAATCCCTGCTGAACACGCTCGTCGAGCAGGCGCAGAAACGCGACGTCCCCTACCGCGAGAACGTCATGATCACGAAGCTCGTCTCGGACGGCGAGGCGGCGTACGGCGCGGTCGGGTTCGACATGGACACCGGCGAGTTCGTCCTGTTTAACGCCGGCACCGTCGTCCTCGCCGCCGGCGGCTACGCGGCGATTTACGACCGGCACACCTCGCGTGACGATGAGAACAACGGCGACGGCCCGGCGCTGGCGTACGACGCCGGCGCCTCGCTGATGGACATGGAGTTCGTCCAGTTCCACCCGACCGGGATGGCCGTCGACGAGGACGACCCTGAGTGGGCGCCCTGGAGCGGGCGCCTCGTCACCGAGGCCGTCCGCGGCGAGGGGGGCCGCCTGTTCAACGCCGACGGAGAGCGGTTCATGGAGCGCTACTCACCGGATCAGATGGAACTCGACGCCCGCGACGTGGTCGCGCGGGCGATCGGAAAGGAAGTCACGGAGGGCCGCGGAACGGACAACGGCGGAGTGTACCTCGATATCTCCCACCGCGACGCGGACTTCATCCGCGATCGGCTCCCCCGGATGTACGAGCGGTTCGCGGATCTCGGCGTCGACATGGCCGAAGCGCCGGTCGAAGTCGCGCCGACCGCCCACTACGGAATGGGTGGCGTCGCGGTCGACGACGGCGGCGAGACCGACGTGGATGGGCTGTTCGCCATCGGCGAGACGATGGCGGGCGTCCACGGCGCCAACCGGCTCGGCGGCAACTCACTCGCCGAGACGGTCGCGTTCGGCGTCGCCGCCGGCGAGCGGATCGCCGAGCGGGTCGACGGCCCGGGCGCGGTCCCCGACGCGCTCGTCGACTCGCTCGTCGAGCCACACCTCGCGGACCTGACGGCGACTGCGAACCGCGACGGCGCCCACAACGTCGAGTCGGTTCTCGCCGACCTTCGGGCATGTATGTGGACTCACACCGGGATTCTCCGGGACGAGGCGTCGTTGCGGACCGGACTCGACGCGCTCGCCGACCTCCGCGAGCGCGCGAGCGACCTGACGGTCGGTCCCGTGACGAGCGAGTCGTTCGAGCTCGCCGTCGACCTCGGCTTCTCGCTGACGGCCGCCGAGACCGTCCTCCGCGGCGCGCTCGAACGTGACGAGTCTCGCGGCGCCCACTACCGGACCGATCATCCCGAAGCGGACTCCGACTGGATCCGAAACATCCACTTCGAATCGGCCGACCTCGGTGGGATACACTCGTACACCGAGCCGGTCGGAACCCCGAGCGAAGCCGTCCGAGCCGCCCTCGACGAGGGCCACGAGCTGGACTACCACCAGCTCGAGTAAGCGGTCTCTTACCCGTCCTCGCCGCGGGCCCGGTACCAGACCCGCTCCCCGACGGGCGACTCGTCCTCGGCGATCATCAACCGCCCGACGAAAAGGTCGCGGACGGCGAGCGTGACGACGAGTTCGGTTGCCTCCCCCTCGTCGGACCGGACCGTCACGACGCAGTGACCGTCGCGTTCGCCGACCGACTCTATCGTCCCGACCGACCACCGATCGACGTGGTGCGTGGGCTCGCGGGCGTGGATCCGGTCGTGGTTCATGTCGCCCCGACCCGTGGATCACTTCTCATACGTCCGCCGCTCCGGGCCGTCCGCTCGCCGCCAGCGGTTCGTCGATTGACAGCAGCGCCGCGCTCCGCTCCCAGAGCGTCCGGGCCGCGTCCGGATCCCGCGCGGCGTCTGACGGCGTCGCCGGCCGTTGCCCCTCAAAATACCGTCCCGAGACGTCGGCGACGCGCTGCGAGACGGCGAGGAACACGAGCGCCGCGGCGCCGTCGCGCACGGACGTCACGCCCGGAACCGCGTCGAGGGCGCTCACGAGCCCCGGTAGCGGGGCGGGCAGGAACCGCGAGAACCCGCTGCCCGGGATCGCTCCGGGATGGAAGCTGTTGGACGTGACCTGGCTACCGGTCGCGTCAAGCCGGCGCGCGAGTTCCGACGCGAACAGGGCGTTCGCGAGTTTCGAGTGCCCGTACGCCCACCCCGCGGAGTAGTCGTCGACACTCGTCGCCCCGTCGACATCGAGCGTCGGCCCGCGGTGGGCCGCCGACGAGGTGGTGACGACGCGAGCGTCCTCGGAGAGGTGATCGAGGAGATCGGCCGTCAGCAGGTACGGCGCGAGGTGATTCACGTGGAACGTGTACTCGGTGCCGAGGTCGGTCGTCCGGGCCGTGCGGAACAGCCCACCGGCGTTGTTGAGAAGGAGATCGAGACCGTCGGTCTCGTCTCGAACCGTTGCCGCGAGGTCCCGGACCGCGTCGACGTCGGCGAAGTCGGCCGCGACGAACCGCGCGTCAGGGGCGACCTGCGTGAGTTCGTCGACGACGGCCGCGCCCGCCGCCGCGTCCCGGCCGTGGACGGTTACGTCCGCGCCGAGTCGTCCCAGCGACAGGGCGGCCTCGCGGCCGATGCCGCTCGTCGAACCGGTGACCAACGCCCGGGTTCCGGCCAAGTCGACGTCCGCGACGCCCGCACGCTCCTCGGGTGGGTCCTTCATTGACCGATCAACGCACCGGACGAACAAAACACCTCTCCGCGTCGGTCGCGACGGTCCGGAGTTGGCCCCGGAGTCGTACTGCCGCCGTCGGGTCGCGCCCGACGTGCCGATCCGCCGCCGTCCGCGGACGGAGTTTCGTCCCCGTCGCCCGATACGACGGACAGGGACGCCGGCACGTCGACGTCGCTCCCCGCGAGCGTCACGATTGCTCTCTCGTCGGTCTGACAGACCGCGGCGACCACCGTCAACGAGGGGTAGTCCGGATGCGTTCGATAGCTTATCACGCTCTCCGAGGGGGCGATCGCGAGCGTCGCCTCACCGGTCGCGATCCGATGGGATCGGTCCGAACGACCCTATCCGGCCCGGTCCGGCCGCCACACGCCCTGTTTCCCGTCGAGCCACGCGACGACGACGACGTGTGGAAGGGTCATCGCGGCGATGGCCACGAGCGAGACGGCGAGGACGTCGCCCGGGGCGGCGACGCCCGAGGGGACCGTGACGGCGACGCCGCCCACGACCAGAAACCCGCCGACCGTGAGCGGTGCGGCGTCGCGGGCGAACCGCTTCACCGCGCCGCCGACGTCGCCGTCGCCGAGCGCGCCCGCCGCGGCGTCGTCGATCAGCACGAGTCGGCCGACGTGCCGGAGCGCGTGCCAGAGGGCGAAGTATACCCCGATCGCGAACACGGGCGCAGCCAACAGAAACCACGCCCACAGCGTCGCCGTTTCGCCGACGTCCCGGAGCCACCCGCGCCGGCGGGCCCCGGCCAGGACGCGGCGATAGCCGAGTCCGGCACTCGCGAGCGTCGCGACGCCGAGCACGACCCCCACGGCAAGCCGCGTCGTCGGGGAGAACAGCGGGTCGACGGCGGCGGCCGCGTCCCCGACGAACAGCCCGACCACCCACTCGGCGACCAGCCGGTACTCGTCGGGACGGCTCACCAGCGGGACGCCCATCGGGAGCCCGCCGCGGACGAACAGGGTCAGCGCGCGCTCGCCCGGCGTCGGGAGGTGATCCACCCCCGCGACCGTGAGTGCGGCGACGTCGCCCTGCCCCCAGTGGAGCCACGTGAGCGCGATGAATCCGACGAACGCCGCGACCGGCGCGAGGAAGAACGCGGCGACGGTTATGCCCCCGAGGACCGCGTACACGGCAGAAACGACCGCCAGGGAGCGACGGAGCGACGTCCCGGCGGCCGCCCGCAGTGGCACGAGGTGGTCGACCGCCCCGTGGGCCATCCCGACGAGGAGCGTGCCGGCGGCGAACGCGAGGACGCCGATCTCGACCGGAAACAGAGGGGTAACCGCCCCCAGCGGCACCAGCGCGGCGAGCACGACCGCGGGGTACAGCGCGAACCACTCGTCGGCCCGCCGAAGCGTCGACGGCGATCGGTCAGTCATCGATCGGGTCGATCTCCTCCCGATCGCCATCGTCGGGGGGAGTCCCGGAGGTTGGGTCGGTCACGGCGGCCGTCGATTTCGCGGACGCCCCACGACGGTCGTTCCAGTCGAGAACCCATTCGAACAACACGAGTCCGTTTATCGTCATCAGGTTGGCGGACACGAAGAAGATCATCTCCTCGACTGGCAGCCCGAGGACGGCGACCCCGGTCGTGAACCGCTCCGACAGGTACCACGTGCCCATGCCGATCGCGATCCGGTCGACGGTCCAGAAGTAGAGGGACGGGACGGTTGTGGTGACGATCCACAGCCGTGGCGTGCGTGCCAAGTAGCCGCCGCCGACCCCCCACTGGAGCGCGAGGACGGGGCCGACCCACGCGATCAGACCCCCCAGATAGAGGAAGGAGTCGTCGAGGGTGACGAGCCACAGGCCGCCGGCCAGCATCGCGAGCCCGACGACCGCGCCGGCGATGCGGGGAGCCCGGGCGAAGTCGCCCTCACGAAACGTCGAGTCGAATCCGATCCGATGAAGCACGAACCCGGCGATCACCGTCTGGATCGTAAAAAAGAGGTACTCGCCGAGCGGGATCGAGAGGGCCCGGACGAGGACGGCCCCGTCGGCGTACCCCCACGCGCCCCGGCGGATCATGTAACTGATCCACGGCGTGGTGTACGCGTACGCGATGGCGACGAGGATCGCGATCCCGACGGTTGCGCGCCGGCGTCGAACGCGGTCGTATCGCGGTGCGACGTACCACAGCGCCGCCAGCGGCGGGAGGCTGAAGACGAGGTGGAACTGGAGGTACGTCAGGGTCGGGATCATCGGTCCCCCGCGACGCCGATATCCATGACCTGGAGTTCCGTCCGACCCCGATTAAGCGTTTACGGATCCGTCGACAGCACGCCGTGAGCCTCGAGGACCTTGCCGAGCCGATACATCGAGGCGACCACCGCATCACAGGCGGGACGGACCGCGGACTTCGGGAGGAACCCTATCGCCAGCTCGGCGACCTCCAGCATTGGGAGGTCGTTCGCGCCGTCGCCGACCGCGACCGTCGACGCCATTGGAACGTCGAGGTCCGCCGCGAGGTCGGCCAGGGCGTCGTCCTTCGTTCCCTCGATGAGCGGTCCCTCGGCGTCGCCCGTGAGTTCCCCGTTCGCGACGGGGAGGCGATTGGCGACGACCGTGTCCGCCGCGACGCCCTCCCGTCCGAGTGCCCGCTCGACGCCCCGCTCGAATCCACCGGTGAGTACCGCGACGTGGTGGCCGTCCGCGCGAAGCCGTCGGATCAGCCGCGCCGCACCCGGCCGCAATCGAACGCCGTCGAACGCCTCGCTGGCGGCCGATTCGGGGAGCCCGCCGAGCAGTTCAGCCCGGCGATACAGGCTCTCGGCGTAGCTGATCTCGTCGTTCATCGCCCGTTCCGTGATCGCCGCTACCTCGTCGGCAACCCCCGATTGCTCCGCGAGCAGGACCGTCATCTCGGAGTCGGACAGCGTCCCGTCGAAATCGAACGCGATGAGACTCATATGCTCCGTTGGTGCGGGAGGGGTTTTGAACGGCGTGATCCGCTCGTTTCGAATGTTCGATCGTCTCCGACCGACCGCGACGTTCGATCGTCTCCGGCCGACCGCCGGGCCCCGCCGCCGCTCTTTTCGGGTCGCCGCCCGCACGCCTCAGCATGGACCGTCTCGACGCGCTTGGAACCACGCTTCTCCGCGTCGATCCGGACTGATCGTGTTCAGCGTCAACGTTCCGTTGCCGCCGACCATCGGTCGGGTGGCGGACGATCTCCACCCGAAACTCGCGGGGTTCGACCGGGTACGGGAGCGACGCACGCTCGTGTGTAAGCGGATTGATGCGAATGACGTGATCAATTCCGATGCGAGGGGCGACCACAACCCGGATCGCTCCCGTGCGCTCGGACGGCTTCGGGAGATGCTTCGGCCGGTACTGGCCGACGTCGACCCGTTCGACGCCGCGGTCACCGGGATCGGCGTCTTCGAGGCGCCGACGGCGGGACCGGGACCGGTCGTCCACCTGACGGTCGAAAGTGGCGCGCTCGTCAGCCTCCATCGTCGGTTATGTGCGTCCTTCGACCCCGTGGAGGGGGTCGAGGGCGACGCGTACGTACCCCACGTCACGCTGGCTCGCGGCGGGGGAGCAGTCGACGACGCCGTCGTCGATACGCTCGTCGACGTCGATGTTGACCCGGTCGTCTGGCGCGTCGACGGGCTTGAGCTGTACGACACCGCGGTCCGGGAAGTCGCGGGGCGGGTTGGTCTCTGATCGATCCGGTCGCCGCGTGTACCGAGGTGTAAGGAGAAAGCCCCGCCGTTCACTAATCGGACAATATCGGGATTCCCTCATTTCAAGCGGAAGACACCCTCTTCCGTGCCAGAACTAGGGTGTAGGCAGGAATCTTCGCCCTTCAGGGCGGAGAGGATGTCAACGCTCGCCGATCCGCATCGGGACCGGATGGTCCGGGTGCATCGTCAGTGACCCGCGCAACGAAAGATCCGGACCCTCGTACGACAGTTCGTACTCCGAACAGACACACGCGAGGATGAGCTTCGCCTCCAACAGCGAGAACGCCTTCCCGATACAGTGGCGCGGCCCGCCGCCGAACGGGAAGAAGGCGAACCGCGGCCGTTGGCTCCGGCGTTCGGGAGCCCACCGGCCGGGGTCGAACGTCTCGGGGTCGTCGTACCACCGCGGCGAGCGGTGGACGACCCACTGTGGAAGCATCAGTGCCGACCCGCCGGGGATCCGGTAACCGTCGAGTTTCACGTCGAGTTTTGGCTCGCGAAACAGAGTGTACACCGGGGGATATAGCCGCATGGCCTCGTCAAGGACGCGCTCGGTGTACGCCATGTCCCGGGCGTCGGCGGCGTCCGGCGGGCCATCGGCGGTCGCCGCCTCGGCCTCGCGTTCGACCGCCTTTCGTGCCTCGGGATGATTCGAGAGGAGGTAGAACGTGTACGTCAGCGCGAGCGCCGTCGTGTCGTGGCCCGCGAGCAGCATCGTCACGAGTTCGTCCCGCAGGTCACCGTCGGTCTGTTCGCCGCGGTCGCGAGCGCGAAGCAGCACCGAGAGGAGGTCCATCGGGAGGTCGCCGCTCGGGTCGCCGGCGGGGCCGGGGACCGACGTTCCCTCGGTCCCGGCGGGGTCGACGGTCGGATCGCGTTCGGTCCCCCGTCGTCGGGCGACGATGTCGTCGATCACGGCCTCCACCGTGTCGATTGCGGCGTCGAACGACCGATTCTCGGGGGTCGGCGCCCAGTTCGGGATCAGGTACCGGCGTGGGTCGGGCTCGAAGCGCGCGCCCAGCGGCTCCAAGTTCTCCTGAACGGTGCGAACCTCCCGGTCGGTGATGTCGCTGCCGAACATCGCGGAGACGATGATCCGGACGGTGAGCCGCGCGATCTCGAGGTGGACGTCGACGATGTCGCCGGACTCCCACCCGTGGGTGTGTGACTCGGTATGGTCCACCATCGTTCCTGCCAGCGCGCCGAGCCGGCGGACGTGGAACGACGGGTTGGCGAGTTTTCGCTGTTGGCGCCACCGGTCGCCCCCGCTCATGAGAAGCCCGTCGCCGAGCAGCGTCCCGATCGCGTCGTCACCGAACTGCGCCTTCCGGTAGCGTTCGGCGTCATCGACGAGCACGCGCTGGACGTCCGCGGGGTTCGTGAGCATGTACGTCTTGCGGGGCCCGAGTTCCAGCCTGACGACGTCGCCGTAGCTGTCGGCGCAGGCGCGCATGAACCCAAAGGGGTCGTCGGCGAACTGCCGACCGTTCCCGAACAGCGGATCTCCGGACGGTCCGGGCGGCGTTACGGCCATACGATCGTTGGGGGTTGCGCGGAATTAAGTTCTGCGGGCCACCGATTCGATTGACGTCCCGGTCGCCGGGCACCGGCCGGAGCGTAGTGTTCAAACCCGTCGGACGGTTATTTCGGATCGATGGACGCCGAGTCCGTGCGTGCCCGCGCGGTCGATCTCCCCGCTGACCCCGGCGTGTACCAGTTCCGGGTCGGAGAGACGACGCTGTACGTCGGGAAAGCGGTCGACCTCCGCGACCGGGTTGCGTCGTACGGGGACCCCCGATCCGGCCGGATCCGCGGCATGGTCCAGCGCGCCGACCGGATCGAGTTTGCCGTCACCGATACGGAGACGCAGGCGTTATTGCTCGAGGCGAACCTGATCAAGCGGCTCCAGCCGCGGTACAACGTCCGGCTGAAGGACGACAAGTCGTACCCGCTCGTCGCGTTCACCGACCACGAGGTCCCGCGGATCGAGGTGACGCGCGACCCGGACGAGGGGTCGGTCGCGTACGGCCCGTTCACCAACAAGGGTCGCGTCGAGGCCGTGGTGAAGGCGATTCGCGACGAGTACCGGCTGCGCGGCTGTTCGGACCACAAGTACGAGGGACGCGACCGCCCGTGTCTCGACTACGAGATGGGGATCTGCTCGGCCCCGTGTACCGGCGAGGTCGATCCCGGAACGTACGCCGAGGACGTGGCGGCCGCGCGGCGATTCTTTGAGGGCGAAACGGGCATCCTTGCCGACCCGGTTCGCCGGCGAATGGAAGTCGCCGCCGAGAACGCCGAGTTCGAGCGCGCGGCCACCCTCCGGGACCGGTTAGCCGCCGTCGAGGCGTTCCACGGCGACGGCGGCGAGGCGGTACACGATCGGACCGACGATCGGACGGTTGACGTGCTGGCGGCCGCCGTCGAGGGCGACGTCGCGCGGGTCGCACGGCTCCACAGCGAGCGGGGCCAGCTCGTCGACCGAAGCCGTCACCGGCTCGACGCACCGGCGATCTGGGCGGCCGGCGGCGACGTGGACGACGGCGACGCCGAGGACGCGGCACGGAACACGCCGGCGGCAGTGCTGTCGGCCTTCCTCGCACAGTACTACGCCGAGCGGGAGTTCCCCGATGCCGTCCTGCTTGCGGAACGTCCCGCCGACCCCGATGTGGTCGACTGGCTCGAAGGTGAGGGCGTTGCGGTCCGCGTTCCGGGGGCCGGTCGGGAAGCAAAACTCGTGGAGCTCGCGCTGAAGAATGCCCACAAGCGGGGTGGAACCGACGATCCGGTCGGGACGCTCGGCGGCCGGCTCGGGATCGATCGGCCGGAGCGGATCGAGGGATTCGACGTGAGCCACGCATCGGGGACCGCCGCCGTCGGGTCGAACGTCTGCTTCGTCGACGGGAGCGCCGAGACGGGTGAGTACCGTCGGAAGAAGCTGACCGACCGAAACGACGACTACGCCAACATGCGGGAGCTGGTCCGCTGGCGCGCGACGCGGGCGGTCGAGGGGCGGGACGACCGTCCGGACCCGCACCTGTTGCTGATCGACGGGGGCGAGGGACAGCTCGGCGCGGCCCGCGACGCGCTCGCGGAGGTCGACTGGGATGTGCCGGTCGTCGCGCTCGCGAAGGCCGAGGAGCTGGTCGTCACGCCGAACGGCCCGCGTCGATGGGACGACGACGCGCCGGCGCTTCACCTGCTCCAGCGGGTCCGCGACGAGGCACACCGCTTCGCCGTGGGCTACCACCAGACGGTTCGCGACGAGGTGACGACCGTGTTGGATGATGTGCCGGGCGTCGGGCCGGAAACGCGGAAACGGCTGCTCCGACGGTTCGGGTCGGTCGAGAACGTCCGCGAGGCGTCGGTCGCCGATCTGACCGACGTCGACGGAGTCGGTGAGACGACGGGCGAACGGCTCCGCTCGCGGCTGTAGTGCCGTCGGCCGGGAGTGGTCACTGACCCGCCGCTGAAGCACGACACTGCTGGCGAACAGGCGGCAACCGAACCCGGAACGACCGCCGCACACCCGCCTCCCGTTCCGGGACCGTCGTCAGGTCACGGGACGGATGGCCGCGGCTTCGGGGATAAACTCGGGGACCGCCGATCCGTTCGGGTCGGGCTATTCGTCCGTTTCAGTGCCGGCCGCGACGAGGTCGTCGTACCGTGCGCCGGTCTGTTTCAACGTCTCCGTCGAGTAGAGCCGTTCGTGATCGAAGGGGAGGTGGTCGGCGGCGAGTTCGTCGATCTTCGCGTCGACCGCCGCCGCCTCCCGACCGTGGATCATCGTGAACAGGGTGTACTCCCAGCCTTGGTCGGGCCGTCGGGGGCGGTGATAACACAGCGTCACGTACGGGAGGCTACCGACTCGCTCGCCGCGGACGTCGCGTTCCTCGTCCGGGACGTCCCAGACGACCATACAGTTGTTCCGGAAGCCGGTGACGACGTGGTTGACCACACAGCCGATGCGTTTGATACAGCCGTCCGCCAGCAGTCGGTCGACGGCGTCCAACACCCCGTCGACGTCGGCGTCGATCCCCGCAGCGATATCCCGGTAGGGGGTGGCTGACGGCGGGAACCCGTCCTGGATTGCCAACAGGAGGTCGGCCTCAAGCGACGTGAGGTCGCTCCGGGCTGCCTCGGATATCCGCGTTGCGGCGGCGTCGGTCGCCCCCCGTGGAACGTCCCGCGTTCCATCCGAGCCGCTCGACCGGTCCAAATCGTTCGACTCCCCGGTCGACTCGCGGGCGAACCGGTCGGCGTTGACGACCGGGAACTCCAGATCGATGTAGTAGTCGGTCAGCATCGGGAGGTTCAGGACCGCACAGCCGGTCCGTTCCTCGATCTCGGCGAGGATCGCGTCGCGTCGCTCGCGCGAGCCGGCGGTGACGACGAACCAGACGTTCCACTCGTGGTCCCGGCGGTAGTTGTGGTTCACCTGTCGGTAGCCGTTTATTATCTCCACGACCGCCTCGAACTGCTCCCCGGGGGCCCGCACCGCCGCGAGCGTCGAGGATCCGATCACCGGCGGGTTCAGGACCGCGCCGAACCGGCGAAACACGCCACGGTCACGAAGCGTTCGCACTCGGTCCAGTATCGAGTCGGCGTCGACGTCGACCCCCGTCCCGGTCGCGATCTCGCGAGCGACCCGCTCGAACGGGCGGCGCTCGACCGGAAACCCGCTCTGGTATCCGTCGATCAGGGCGGCGTCGACGGCGTCGATATCGGCCCGCCAGTCCGCTTCGAGGCTCATTACCGGTGGTTGGGGCCCGACGGGTCTATTCGTTTCGGACCGGAGGGGGAACCGTTCCCGCGGTCCGCGAGCGGGGCGGGAAGCTTTTCGTTCGAGAACCCGAACGAGTCGTATGGCACAAGCGACCCGGGAGTTCGGCGACTGGCCGCTGAAGCGGTTGATGACCGAGGTGTGTGGCTCCGGCCACAAGTCAGCCGACGACCTCACCCGCGCGCAGGCGGCGGAGGCGTTCGAGCGGATCCTCGCGAACGAGCCCGATCCGACGACGCTGGGCGCGTTCTGGCTCGCGAACCGCTGGAAACGAAACACCCCCGAGGAGCTGGGCGCATACGTCGACGTGATGTGTGACCGCGTCGAGTACGCCGAGCCCGACGCCGACCCCGTCGACTGCGGGGCGAACTACGACGGGAAGGGACGCTCGGCGATCCTCGGGGTCGCCGCGGGCTGCGTCGCGGCCGCGGCCGGCACGCCGGTCGTCGTCCACTCCGGCGACCGCGTGCCGACACAGAAGCAGGACGCGTACAAACACGTCCTCGACGAGCTGGGTGTCGCGACGGAGCTAACGCCGCGCGACTCCGCCGAAATGGTCGACGACGCCGGCTTCGGCTTCTACTACCAGCCGGCGTTCAACCCCGCGATCGACGACCTGTTCGGCCGCCGGGACATGATGGGCGTCCGCAGCTTCGTCAACACGATCGAGACGCTGGCAAACCCCGCCGGCGCGTCGGTCCATCTCGGCTCCTTCTACCATCTCGCGTTCGCAAAGAAGGTCACCGACACGTTCGTCGAGAGCGAGTGCCACGACCTCGACCGAGTGTTGATGTTCCAGGGGATGGAGGGGTACGACGACGTCCGCCCCGGGTACACGACGGTCGCCGAGTGGGATGCCGACGGGGGGGACGCCGACGGCGGGCCGACCTTCGATGACTTCGAGATCAAGACCGCTGACTACGGGATGGACTTCGAGAGCGAGGATCTCGGGGTCGACGACGTCGCGGGCGATTCCGCCGCGATCACCGAGGAGGTGTTGGCGGGCGAGCGGGACGACGCGTTCGCCGACGCCGTCGCGCTCAACGCGGCGCTGCGGATCTATGCCCGCGAGGACGCCGACACCATCGACGAGGGGTTGGAGGCAGCTCGGGGGGCCATCGAGGACGGCTCCGCACGCGCGGTGCTCGAGTCGCTTCGAGCGTTCTAAGTTGACGGCGGGCGGTCACGGCCCGCCGCGCCGAAGTTGGAACGAAGTTTGGAAAGCGGTCTTTAGGCCGCGGACCTTACGCTATTACGCACGGAATATGATCCACGATACCCGACAACATGCCGACGTGTGAGCACTGTGAGGCGCACGTCTCGGAACGGTTCGCGCGTGTGTTCGCGGACGAACGCGGTCTGATCCACGCGTGTCCGAACTGCTCGGCGAACGCCGGGATCGCGGAGGTCGCGAAGGAACGCGCACACGACGCCTGAGCCGCCTCTCGATCGTCGCCGAACTCCTCACTTCGTCCGCATCTATCCGATAGCGATCTCTTTTTCGGTAGCTACCGCTCCGGGGCGGGTGGCATCGAGCGTTTGTGTGCGCTCCGTTCGTGGAGGTCGGCGACGCGGTCGATCGCCTCGCCGGGGACGTCCAGCTCACGGGCCGTCGCATCACGGGAGAGGCCGCCGTCGACGTGGACCGCGAGGATCGCGTCGACGGTGTCGTAATCGAGTCCCAGCTCCTCGGCGTCCGTCTGTCCCTCCCACATCCCCGCGGTCGGCTCCTGCATCACGAGATCCCGCGGGACGCCGACGTGGGCCGCCAGCTGGCGGACCTGCTGTTTGTAGAGGTTTCCGATCGGGTTACAGTCGACCGCCTGGTCGCCGTACTTGGTGTAGTAGCCCGTCATCGCCTCCGCACGGTTACCCGTCCCCAGCACGACCCGGTTCTCGGCGTTGGCGACGAAGTAGTTACAGACGGCTCGCGTCCGAACGAACACGTTCCCCTTCGCCATCCGGGTCTCGGCCGGGCCGGGGAGCGCCTCGAAGACGGCCTCCGCGATGGGCTGGATCTCGATCACGTCGTACTCGATCCCGAGGTCCGCGGCGACGCGTTCGGCGTCGCTCATCACGTCCGGATCGTTCACCGCCGAGGGCATCGTGAGGCCGTGGAGTCCGTCGGTCCCGAGCGCCTCGACCGCGAGGTGCGCGGTCAGCGTCGAGTCGATTCCGCCCGAGAGGCCGAGCACGGCCCCATCCGCGCCCGCGTCCTCGACGACGTCGGAGATGAACGAGACGATCCGTTCGCGGGTTTCCGCGAGTTCCGCGTCGGAGAGCCGCAGGTCCAGCGGCGGATCCTCCGACAGCAACACTGACCGTTCCGGCATCCGGCTCATGGACACCACTAGGCACCGAGACGACTAATACCTCCCTGTTCCCCGGTCAAACTGAACGTTCGGTCGGTTTTGATCGGGCGCGACGGGTCGGTCGGTTTGGGCCATTCGTTCGATGGGGGGCCCACACCGGAACGACAACCGACGACCCGACGACGGTGAGGGCGGTCGGCGCGCTCCGGTGAGCGTCCGACGGACGCGAACCCGAGCGCGAGGGAGGCCGAGGCGGCCCGTCGGCGGTTCCGGCGGGTCGCCGAGGCCGAGGCTGGGGAGGCGTGAGGTGCCATCGCGGTACGGGTGGGACACAAAGGGCCAACCGTGCTCGGCGAACCCCAGTGACGTCAGAACCCCAAGGAGCGAGCAACGCGAGCGACGAGGACCGCAGCGAGCCGTGGGAGCCGAACACGGCTGGGGCTTTGGCGGCGTTCACCAAACAATCGCGTAGCACCGGGCGGCAGGGCAGGAACTATAGCGAGGCCGTCGACCGCCTACAGCAGACCCTCATGCTCCGCCAACAGCAGCCCCTCCAGCGTCGCGTCGTTCGTCGGCGGCTCCCGCGCTCGCTCGAACGCCTCGTCAACCGGGACCGCCCGCGGGACGAGAAACTCGTTACTGTCGTGGTCGACGCCGACCGGTTCGAGCCCCTCCGCGAACACGTATCCACGGGTGTGCCGCAACACGCCCGTCGAACACCACACCTCCTGGAGCAGCGTCGTCGACGAGGGGGCAAAGCCGGTTTCCTCGGCGAGTTCGCGCGCCCCTGCGGCCGTGTACGATTCCCCGGCTTCGACGACCCCGGCGGGAAGTTCGAGCTGCGTGTTCCGCACGGTCGGCCGGTACTGCTCGACGAACAGCACCTCGTCGTCCGCGACCGCAATGACGACCGTCGCGGGCGACAGTTCGGCCCAGTAGTAGTCCTTCTCGGTGCCGTCGGGCTGTTCCACGCGGTCGTAACCCCCGACGAACCAGCCGGGATCGTACTCCACGGCGACCTCCCGGACCGGCCACTCCGGTTCGCCGGGCAGCGAGTGGCGGCGCCCGTCGGAGAACGCGGGGAGGTCACGGAGGTCGGCGGCGGCTGTATCCCCGGCGGCTGCTGTGTCCCCGTCGGCAGCGGATGGGTCCTCGCTCATGTCGGAGGTTGGGCGACCTCGACGTAATACGTTTCCCCCTCGTGTTCGACCCGGACGCCGTCGTCGGCCGTGGCCTCCGGCACGCGTTGGGAGAGCGCGTCGACCTCGTCGAACGGCGTGTGCGTGAACCACCGCTTGATCCCGTACGGGCCGACCTGGTATCCCTCCGACCGTCCGTCCTCGCCCGTGAGCGCGGCCGTGAGGTACGGGTAGCGTCGATCGGAGAGGTCGGTGACGTTCGCGGTCGGCCCGTCGGTCTCCATCGGCTCGGCCGTGAGGTAGTACGGGTCCCCGCTACCAAGGTAGCTCGGCAGCGCGCCCAATGCGAGCAGCGCGACGACGACGACCGCGATGGCGACGAGGAGGTTCCGCGTGACCGGGCGCATGCCATGGCGTAAGCCCCCGTGCCGAATACCGGTTTCGGCCGTCGACGCAACCGGAATTACCCCGGCTGCGTCGACCGCTTGGGCGTCCGAGTCCCAACAGCCGACCCCGTTCACGCGGCCGACGCGTTTTACTCGCTGTCGCCCCTGAATCGGGTATGGAGTTCCGGTTCGAGCTGGCACTGTGTGCGGCCCTCGAATCCACGGATCGCGTGCTCGCCCGCCAGCTCGGCGCGGGGGTGACGGTCCCCGGCGTACGGGTCGTCGACGTCTGTTGGGTGACCCCCGGACCGGAGTTCGAGGATCGGACCGCGCTGACGCCCGACCGGATCCCGGCGGTCGCGATCGAGGCAGACGTCGGCCCGGGCGAGGCCGTCCCCGTCGCCGAGGCGTTCGATCTCCCGCCGGAGCGGGCGAGTGCGGTCGTCGACGCCGCGGTCGACACCGGCTACCTCGAACGCGAGCGCCGGAGCGGCCGGCCGGTCGTCCGCGCGACTGCCCGCTACCCCGACGACTGGATCGGCTCGCTGACCGCGATCGAGAACAAACCCGACCTCGGGGAACCCGGTGACCTCGAGGCGCAGCTCCGGTACGACGTCGCACTCGGGCTGTTCGAGCGGGTCGTCCTCGCGACCGCGTCGTACGTCACCCGCGCACACCTCAACCGGATCCCCGATCCGGTCGGAGTCTGGCGGTTCGATCCGGAGACCGGCGAACTGGCCGTCGTCCGCGAGCCGACGCCGCTGGATCCGGACGCGCCCGGCGTCGAGGTCCGCGAGGAGCAGCCACTTCGGACCGACGTCGCGCTCGTATCCCCCGAGGCGAAGGCGCGGAAGCGCCGCCGGGTGGCCGAGCGCGCGTACGGGAAGGGCTGGCGCCCCGACCCGCCGGGGTGTACCCACGCGACGACGACCGCCGACGGGCGACCCTACTGCGACCGATTCGATCGGGTCGTCGATCCGGGGCGGGACTGCGGACCCGGCTGTGCCGCGTACGACCCGGCGGACCCGCCACCGACCGACCACGAACGGCTTCGTGACGACCGGACCGCGTGGGTCGCCGACCCCGACGCCGGCGGCCCGCGGCGACAGTCCGGGCTCTCGCGGTTCCTGTGAGCACCGGGGCGGGGATCGACCCCGAGTCCACCGATCCCGATCCCGATACAGCGTCCGTATCACCCGCGAGGGGCCGTCTCCGCCGGCGGCCGTACCAACCCTTATACGACGACGGCGGTATCAACCCGCATGGACGAGATAGATGACGTGTTCGTCGCCCGGTTGATGACGACGGACCTCCGCACGGTGACCCCGGACACGTTCGTCGAGGACGCCGCGGCGGTGTTGCTCGACAACGACATCAGCTCCGTGCTGGTCGTCGAGGACGGCCGGCTCGCCGGGATCCTGACGACGACGGACTTCGTCGACATCGTCGCCAAGAGCCAGCCCAAAGCGGAGACGACCGTCGAGCGATACATGACTACGGACCCGATCACGGCGGACGCACAGGACTCGGTGTCGGCGATCGCTGCGACGATGATCGAACACGGGTTTCACCACGCCCCCGTCGTCGACCGCGACGGGACCCCGATCGGAATCATTACCACGTCCGACCTCGCGGCGTACGTCTCGGGGACCGAGCCGCTGGCGCCGTAGCCCGACGACCGATCGCGAGCCACGACCGATCACGTGAGCGATGCCGACAAGGGCCGCCCCTTTCTCGGGTGTATTACCCGTGGCCGCCATACCGAACCCATGTCCGACCGGCTCCATCTCAACCTGTTCACGATGAGCGCCGTCGAGCACGTCTCGCCGGGGTCGTGGACGTATCCGGGGGACCGATCGCCGGAGTACACCGACACGGAGTACTGGACGGAGGTCGCCCGCACCGCCGAGCGCGGTGGGTTCGACGCGGTGTTCTTTGCCGACGTCCGCGGCGTGTACGACGTGTACGGCGACGACCGGGACGTCGCCATCGAGCGAGCGGTTCAAACGCCCGCGAGCGACCCGCAACTCGTCGTCCCCGCGATGGCGGCGGCCACGGAGCACCTCGGGTTCACCGTGACGCGGTCGACGACGTACACGCACCCGTACCAGCTCGCCCGGGAGTTCTCGACGCTGGACCACCTCACCGACGGACGGATCGCGATCAACGTCGTCACGTCCTACCTCGAATCGGCCGCCGAGAACCTCGGGCTCGACGAACGCATGGAGAAGGAGGCCCGGTACGACCGCGCCGACGAGTTCCTCGACGTCTGTTACGCGCTGTGGGAGGAGTCGTGGGCGGACGGCGCGGTCGAACGCGATCGCGAGGCCGGGCGGTACACGGACCCCGCGAAGGTCGACGCGATCGACCACGAGGGGGAGTACTTCTCCGTGCCCGGCCCCCACGGCTGTGAGCCGTCGCCGCAGCGGACGCCCGTCGTGTACCAGGCCGGCTCCTCGGACCGGGGACGGGAGTTCGCCGCCGCCAACGCGGAGGCGGTGTTCGCGAGCCAGCCGACCGAGGAGGGCGTCCGCGAGTACGTAACCGACGTGACGGAGCGGGCGGCCGCGTACGGCCGCGACCCCGAGAGCCTGAAGTTTTTCATCGGCGTCGTTCCCGTCGTCGGGGAGACGCAGGCGCTCGCGGAGGCAAAACATGACGAGTACACCCGCCACGTCGACGTCGAGGCGACGCTCGCGCTGCTGTCGGGGTTCCTCGACATGGACCTCTCGGAGCTCGACCCCGATCAGAAGGTCGAGCACATCGAGACGGACGCGATCCAGGGGACGATGAACGCGTTCACGAAGGCGCAGCCGAACCGGAACTGGACCGTCCGTGAAGTCGCGGAGTTTTGCGGGCTCGGGACCACGTCGCCGACGCTGGTCGGAACGCCGGAACTGATCGCCGACGAGCTGGCCTACTGGCACGAGGAGGTCGGCGTCGACGGCTTCAACGTGAAGGAGGTGGTTCGCCCGGACTCGCTCACCGATTTCGTCGACCTCGTCGTCCCCGAACTCCGCGAACGGGGGCTCGTGCCGCCGGCGGACGCCGACCCACCGGGTGGCACCCTCCGCGAGCGGCTCCTCGGCGAGGGGCAGTCCCGGCTTCGGTCGGATCACCCGGGAGTCGGGGGCGCCGCGGGCCGGCCCTCGGAGTGACGCGATTGCCCGGGGTGGTAATTCATCAAATACCGTTAATACGTTATCCCTGCCGCCCCCGGCACGGTTAAGTGTCTCACGCTCCTTCTCTATGGTGACGCTTCGCTTGGAGGGCCGAAGCGTCAGCGGGGACCTATCGAACGGCCCGGCGTGCCACCTTTTCCCGGCACGCCGAGCCGTTCTTCCGTTCGAACGTGGAGCTACCGCACGCAAGTACGGTCGTCGAGCGAAAAGCGAGGCGAGACTCGAACCGACCGCACCCGCCGTGTCACAACCCCTCGGACTGATACTCGCCATCGTAAACGCCGTCGTGGTTCGCGCATGCGAGCACCAACTGGGCGATGCGCGCACCCGGTTCGACGTCGATCGGGTGGCCGACGTCGAGCCGCCCCTCACCGATCCCCTCGTAGCCGGCGTCCCAGACCGCGGTGTCGAGAGTACAGGCGTTCCGCAACAGCGTCGACCGTGGGAGGACGAACCCGATGCGTCCCTCGGGGATCCGGACGGGCTCACCGTACCGGACCACGTAGGCTCCGGCGTCGAGCCGGTACGCGCCGTCGTCCGGCTCGATCGGAGTCCGGTCGCCGACGCATTTCCCCTCGCGGCCGATCCGTCCGCGCCCCGTCTGTCGGAAGACGGCGTCGACGGTGAGGTCGACCCCGTTCGGCTGCCGCTGTGTGTCGTCGAGCTCGGCGCCGGCCGATTCGAGCGCGTCGGCCACGAACGCCCCGGAGTCGAACATGTCCGACCGGAATCACGGCGCGAGTAAAACCGTGTCGTCGTCCGGCGATCCACGGGTCGACCAAGGGTTTGACACGATCGATGGAGCGGACACTCGCGGGTTTTATGTTCTCGGGACGGCCACCTCCGATCGATATGGGACAGACGATCACTGAGAAGGTCCTCCATGACCACCTCGTCGAGGGCGAACTGACGCCTGGCGAGGAGATCGGGATCGAGATCGATCAAGTACTCACACAGGACACGACCGGAACGATGGTCTGGCTCCAGTTCGAGGCACTCGACCTCGACGAGATCCAGACCGAACTCGCCGCGCAGTACTGTGACCACCAGACGTATCAGTTCGACTTTAAGAACACCGACGACCACCGCTTTCTCCGCTCCGCGGCCGGCACGTTCGGCGCGTACTTCTCGCGGCCCGGCAACGGGATCTGCCACCAGGTTCACAAGGAGAACTTCGCCGCACCCGGCAAGACGCTCCTCGGCTCCGACTCACACACCCCGACCCCCGGCGGACTCGGGCAGCTCGCGATCGGCGCGGGCGGGCTCGACATCGCCGTCGCGATGGGGGGCGGCCCCTACTACGTCGAGATGCCCGAGGTCGTCAACGTCCGCCTCGAAGGGGAACTCCCCGAGTGGGCGACCGCCAAGGACGTCGCGCTCCACCTGCTCGGCGAGCTGACGGTCAAGGGCGGCGTCGACAAGATCTTCGAGTACACCGGCCCCGGCACGGAGAAGCTCACGATCCCCGAGCGGACCACGATCACGAACCTCGGCACCGAGCTCGGCGCCACCTCCTCGATCTTCGCAACCGACGAGAAGACGAAGGAGTGGCTCGCGCTCCAGGACCGCGAGGAGGCGTACATTGACCTTCAGCCCGACGACGACGCGGAGTACGCGGAGACGATCGAGGTCGACCTCGCCGGGATCGAGCCGCTCGTGGCCGCCCCGTCGATGCCCGACAACGTCGCCCCCGTGAGCGAGTACGAGGGCAACGAGGTGTCGCAGGTCATCGTCGGCTCGTGTACGAACGGCGCCTACGAGGACGTCCTCCCCGGCGCAAAGATGCTGGAGGGACGCGAGGTCTCGAAGGGCACCGAGATGATCGTCGCGCCCGGCTCCAAGCAGGCCTCCGAGATGCTGGCCCGCGAGGGCTGGACCGCGGAGATGATGGCGGCCGGCGTCAACTTCTCCGAGGCGACGTGTGGCGCGTGCATCGGTATCGGTCACGTGCCCGCCTCCGACTCCGTCTCGCTTCGCACCTTCAACCGCAACTTCGAGGGTCGCTCCGGCATCGAGGACGACTCCGTCTTCCTCTGCTCGCCGGAGGTCGCCACCGCGGCCGCCATCACCGGCGAGATCGTCGACCCGCGTGACCTCGCCGACGATCTCGGCGACCTCGAAGCGCCCGGGATGGAGATGGGGACGAAGTACTCCTCCGGCATGGGTCGGGACGACTCCGACATCATCGCGCCCGACGAGGCGATCGACGACGGCCTCGTCAAGGGGCCGAACATCGGCGACGTCCCGCTGAAGGACGGGATCGACGTGGACGGCGGCGAGGCCCTCCTCAAGATGACGGACAACATCACCACCGACCACATCATCCCGGCGACGGCGGACATCCTGAAGTTCCGCTCGAACATCGAGAAGCTCTCGGAGTTCACGCTCTCCCGCGTCGACGACACGTTCGCGCAGCGCTCGCTCGACGCCAACGGCGGCGTCCTCGTGGCCGGCGAGAACTACGGGCAGGGCTCCTCGCGTGAGCACGCGGCCCTCTGTCCGATGTACCTCGGTATCGAGGCCGTCTTCGCGCGGAGCTTCGCCCGGATCCACAAGGCGAACCTGTTCAACTTCGGCATCGTCCCGCTGGCGATCGACGCGGAGACGTACGAGAAGATCGAGCAGGGCGACGACCTCGAGATCGTCGACGACGTGCCCGCGGGCGTCGACGCCGGCCAGGAGGAGTTCACCGTCAGCGTCAACGACGGCGAGTGGGAATTCACGGCCGACCTCGACGCTTCCGAGCGCGAGCGCGACATCCTCGGCTCCGGCGGGAAGCTCTCGTGGGTCAAACAGCAGCACGCGGACGACGGCTCCGGCGCGGCCCCCGCCGACGACTGAACGATCGTCGTCCCGCGTCTGCGAGCGATTCGCATATCCGTCTTTTCCCCGCAGACGTCGTGGTTGAGCCGTGGCCGCGCGGAACGCCATCGCTGATGTGGATGGGGTAACGGGAACGAAAGCTAGTGTTGTACGGGGTGGGTGTGCTGGCCGATAACTGAGAGCGTGGTGTTGCTAGCGGCCGTTGATATATCGTTGCTGGCGCAGTGACCACCCCAAAGCCCCAGCCGCTCGATTCTACGAGGCGAAGGACCTGACTTCGGTGACCACCCCAAAGCCCCAGCCGCGACGACTCCCACAGCTCGCTGCGATCCTCGTCGCTCGCGTTGCTCGCTCCTGCGGTCCTTGCGTCGCTGGGGTTCGTCCTCGCGGCTGCCCCTTTGCGTCCCAACCCCGCACCGCGACCGCACCTCGCGCCTCCCCAGCCTCGCGGCTCACGGCTCTCGGCTTCGCCGCTCGCGTTCGCCGCGTCCCTCGCACGCGCTCCTCGCGCCCCTCGGCGCTCGGAGGCGCGCGCCACCGTACGATCTTGGCTCTTACCTAATTTGGCGAAACAAATATTGGGTATGTGGTATCGGCCAATACTGACTGCTGAATATAGAGGATGAGGGCGCAGTGAACTACCCCACCCTACCGCTCGGGCTGACGCCCTCGCGCTTGAGGGTGGGGCTTCCTGTTTCCACGACGCGCTTTGCATCCACAATCGAGGACACAGGGAGCGCAGTCTCCACAGGCGTTAACGAATCGCGAAGCGATTCGTTCGCACACCAGAAATCTTCGATTTCTGGAGGCGCTGTATCTCCTCCCTACTCACTCGCTTCGCTCGTTCGTTGAGGAAGGGGCCTTAGCGCCTCAACTCAGGTAAATACGATAATGACGCTACGCGACGGTCACGGGATCGATCGGATCGACCATCTCGTCGTCTCACACAACGATGCCGATCACATCGGGGGGAATGCCGCGATCATCGAGTACTACGAATCCTCTGCTGACGGGATCGGTGCCGTCTATGACCCCGGGATCGCCGCTAGCACCCAAACGTATGCTGAATAC
>JAQCNI010000144.1 GCA_028275105.1 Halorubrum sp. | reverse complement strand
TCCCTGATTCGAATCCCTCCCGCCGTACAGCACCGCCGTTCGTGATAATGCTCGCGGCGGTACAGCGGGCCGGGAGGGATTCGAACCACGGTCGCTCCCGTTCGCTCGCTCCCTGATTCGAATCCCTCCCGCCGTACAGCACCGCCGTTCGTGATAATGCTCGCGGCGGTACAGCGGGCCGGGAGGGATTCGAACCCCCGACCGTCCGGTTAAAAGCCGGACGCTCTCCCTAACTGAGCTACCGGCCCGTAAACAATCGTATGGCGACACGACGGATAAACGTTTAGAAACCGCGGGTCGGTGGCCATCGGTCGATCTTACACCGTCATCGGAGCCGAAACGACCGCCTCGATCCGAACCGTTACGAATCCCGGCGCCGTCGCGGTCGACATGTCCTTCGAAATGGACGCGTTCACCGAGCGGCTCTGTCGGTTCCGGTCCACCGCCGGCGAGGAGGCCGCGGCGGCCGACTGGGTCGCGGATCGTCTCGACGCGCTCGGGTTCGAGACCCACGTCCGGGACGCCGACGCCGACCTCCTGTCGACCCACTCCTCGTTTCCCGACGATCCCGACGCGATCGACGTCGACGGTCGCCGGAGCGTCGCGGGCGTCCTCGAGGTCGGGACCGTCGACGGGGCCGGCACCGCCGACGCCGGCCCCCTCCCGACGGTCGTGTTGAACGGCCACCTTGACGTCGTCCCGGCGGAACCGGACGGCTGGTCGAGCGATCCCTTCGAGCCGACGTGGCGGGCGGAAAACCCCCGAGACGACGCGGCTGGAGGGGGAACTGCTGACCCGGCCGACGGCTCAAGTTCGAACGTGGACGGACGGACTCTCACCGCCCGCGGCGCCGCGGACATGAAAGCCGGTCTTGCGGCGTGTGTCGGCGCGGCACTCGACGTCCGGGAATCGGTCGAGGCGGGTGCGTTCGACCCGCCGGCCGACGGGCTCCGGGTCGTCCTCGAGGCTGTCGCCGGCGAGGAGGACGGCGGCTACGGACTGGCGACGGCGACGCTGTCGAACCCCTACCCGTTCGAGCGCGACGCGGCGATCGTCGCCGAGCCGACCGCCCTCCGCCCGGTCGTCGCCTGTGAGGGGTGTCTGATGATGCGACTCCGGCTGGCCGGTCGGAGCGCCCACGCCGCCGCGCGCTGGGCGGGCGAGGACGTCTTGCCGCGGTTCGAGCGGATCCGGGGGGCGTTCATGGACCTCGAACGCGAGCGCGCCGAGTCGGTGACTCACCCGCGGTACGGCGAGTTCCCCGTTCCATGGCCCGTGGTGTGCGGGACGGTCGAGGCCGGCTCGTGGCCGTCGACGGTGCCGGCGGCGCTGCGGGCGGAATTCCGGATCGGCGTCGCCCCCGGGGAGACCGTCGACGAGGTCGAGCGCGCGTTCGCCGACCGGCTCGAAACGGTCGTCGACGACGACCCGTGGCTCCGCGATCATCCTCCCCAATTCGAGCGGTTCTCCGTCCAGTTCGAGCCCAGCGAGATTCCCGGCGACGACCCGATCGTCGACGCGGTCCGCACCGGTCGGCGTGAAACCGGGCTCCCGAACGCCGAGCCGATCGGCGCGACGTACGGCACCGACGCCCGTCACTACATCGAGGCGGGGATCCCGGCGGTGGTGTTCGGTCCGGGCGACATCAACGAGGCCCACTACCCGGACGAGACGATCGACTGGGCGGACGTCGAGACGGGTCGAGCGGCGATCGCGGCCGCAGTCCGGCGGTTCGCTGCGGATTATGGCTCGGCGGCGAAGTAGTCGTCGAGCGCCGCCGCGACGATCGCTTCCGGGTCGACGTTTCCCATCGCGGCCCGCCGCCGGAGTTCGACGTACGTGTCGGGCGGAAGATCGAGGGACAACCGGCCGGGTGCGACGTCGAGTTCGCGGACCGCACGCTCCACGTCAGCGCCGTCGTTGACCGCAGAGGCGACCGATCGGACCTGCCGGACGGTCATCTCCCCGTCGATCGCGGTCCATGCGAGCAGGTACCGGTCTTCTCCGCCGAGTCGGGCGACGTGTTTGGCCGCGCTCGGCGCGAGATGCCCCCTCGCGACCTGTCGCCGGATCGCCTGCGGGAGGTCATGGACACGCGCCCACTTTCGGATGAACGAGACGGACACCTCGTCGCCGGCGCGGGCCGCCGCCTCCTTGTACGACCCGACGCCGCGGACGAGTGCCGCACACGCGGCGGCCCCCCGAAGCATCAACACGTGGTCGTCGTCGCCGACGTCGCCGGCCGCGAACCGGCGCACGGTTTCCGCGGCCTCAGCGATGCTATCGCGGTCGTCGGGATCGAACCCCACCGCCTCGGCGGCCCGGTCGCCCGTAACCGCCGGGTCGGACCGGACGACCGGTTCGCCGACCGGGGACCGTCGGTCGGCGCGTGACTGTTCGTCCATACCCTTTCTTCGAGGCCGGGCATATAAGCGGCCGGCACCGGGGCAGGTATCGCGGTCGACCACGCCGCGCTCACGCGTCGTCAGCCTCAGTGCCGCCATCGTCCCCGTCGTTATCGGTCGAATCGTCGGCGGAATCGCCCGGAACGCCGGCGATACCGGTCGACGTGTCGGCCAACTCCTCGGCGACGAGGTCCGGCGCCATGAGCGCCGGGTCGATCGTGAGGTCGGCGACGCGGGCGACGAACTCCGGCAGCGACCGCTCGGCGTACGCCACGGCGGCGACCGACGGGTTCAGCTCCTTGGCGATCAAAATCCCGGTCGCCTCCTCGACGTCCGTCAGGACGAGGTAGTCGGCCCCGCCGATCCCCGCTGCTTCGAGCGTCTCCGTCGAGACCACGTCGACGATACGGGAGACCGGCACCCCAAACCCGGACAGCGCCTCGCCGATCCCGTGTTCGTCGGGGCCGGCGACGACGGCGACCGCAGCCTCTCCTCCCTCCCGATCACGGTCGTCGCCCCCGTTCGCCCCGCCGTCGGTCCGAGCGTGTTCGCCCGCCATCACTCGTACTCGATCGTCGCGGGAGGTTTGTGGGTAACGTCGTAGACGACGCGAGCGACGTCCTCGTTCTCGCCGGTGATCCGGCTCTGGATCCGTTGGAGGGTGCTCCAATCGATCTCCTGTGCGCGGGCGGTCATGCCGTCGCGGCTCTCGACGGAACGGACGGCAACGATCCAGCCGTGGACCCGGTTGTCGCCCTTCACGCCGGTCCCCTTGCCGATCACGGCCGCGAACGCCTGCCAGGGGTCGTACTCGGCGAGCTCCTCCTCGACGACGTGGGTCGCCTCGCGGGCGACGCCCGCCTTCTCGGGGGTGACCTCGCCGATGATGCGGACCGCCAGCCCCGGCCCGGGGAACGGCATCCGCTCGGCGATGACCGCTTCGAGGTCGAGTGCGCGTGCGACCTCGCGGACCTCGTCCTTGTAGAGGTCACGCACCGGCTCGACGATCCCCTCGAAGTCGACGACGTCGGGAAGTCCGCCGACGTTGTGGTGGGACTTGATGTTCCCCTCGGACTCGATCCGGTCGGGATAGATCGTCCCCTGAACGAGGTAGTCCGCGTCGACCTCGTGGGCGACCGTCTCGAACTCGTCGATGAACCCCTCGCCGATGACGTGCCGCTTCGCCTCGGGGTCGGTCACCCCCGCCAACCGGTCGAAGAACCGGTCGTCCGCCTCGACGATCCGCAACGAGTCCATGAACGAGAACGTCTCGCGGACCCCCTCGGTCTCGCCTTTTCGCATCAGCCCGGTATCGACGTACACCGGCGTGAGCCGATCGCCGACCGCTTCGTACGCCAGCGTCGCGGCGACCGACGAGTCGACCCCGCCCGACAGGGCGATCACCGCGTTGGCGTCGCCGACCGTCTCACGGATCTCCTCGATCGCGTCCTCGATGAACTCGTCCGTCTCGACCATCTATAGCCTCACGTCCGCGCCTCGCCCGGTTGTGTCCGTCGATTCCAGCGCCGCTTCCACGAGGGCGACGAACGGCGGGCTCGCCCGATCCGGCCGCGACCGGAACTCCGGGTGTGCCTGCGTCCCGAAGAAGAACGGGTGGTCGTCGCGTTCGAGCAGCTCCATGCGGGTGTCCGCGTGGCCGGAGAAGGTGAGGCCGTCGGCCTCCAACTCGTCGATGTACTTGGGGTTCACCTCGTACCGGTGCCGATGGCGTTCGGTGCACGCGTCGGCGTCGTACACCGCCGCGGCCAACGTTCCCGGCTTGATCTCCGTCTCATGCGCCCCGAGTCGCATCGTCCCGCCCATGTCCTCCGCCTCGGACTGGCTCGGGAGCAGGTCGATGACGGGGTGTGGCGTCTCCGGGTCGATCTCGGCCGAGTGGGCGTCGGCCAGCCCAAGCACGTTGCGTGCGTGATCGACCACCGCCATCTGGAACCCCAAACAGAGCCCCAGGAAGGGAACGCCGGCCTCGCGAGCGTACCGGACCGCCTCGATCTTCCCCTCCGTGCCGCGGGAGCCGAAGCCGCCGGGAACGACGACCGCGTCGGCCGTGGTCAGCCGCTCGGCGTGCTGATCCTCGGTCTCGTCGGCGTCAACCCAGAGGGTGTTGACCTCCGTCCTCGTGTGGATCCCGGCGTGCTTCAACGCCTCGTGGATCGACATATACGCGTCCTCCAACGCGTACTTGCCGACGAGGGCGACGTCGATCTCCTTCTCGCGGTCGCGGGTGACGAGCTCGCGCCACCGGGTCGAGCGGTCCGGCTTCGGGAGCGCCTCGTCGGTCAGGCCGAGACGGTCCATCACGAACTCGTCGAGCCCCTCGTCCTCGACCATCAGCGGGACGTGATACACGTCCTCGACGTCGGGATTCGAAAAGACGGCGTCGGTCGGGACGTCACAGAACAGCGCGATCTTCTCCTTGACGTCGGGCGCGAGCCTCTCCTCGCACCGGCCCACCAGGACGTCCGGCTGGAGCCCGATCGACCGTAGCTCCTTCACCGAGTGTTGGGTCGGCTTCGTCTTCTGTTCGCCGTTCTGTGAGTACGGGACGAGCGTGACGTGCGCGAAGAGGATGTCCTCGGGCTCCTCCTCGTTGGCGAACTGCCGGAGCGCCTCGAGGAACGGCATCGACTCGATGTCGCCGACCGTTCCGCCGATCTCGACGAGACAGACGTCGCTCCCCGCGGCGGCCTCGCGGATCCGGCGCTTGATGTCGTCGGTGACGTGGGGGATGATCTGAACCGTCTTCCCGAGGTAGTCGCCGGCGCGCTCGCGCTCGATGACGTGTTGGTACGTCTTCCCCGTGGTGACGTTGTGGTCGAAGGTCATATCGGTCCCGAGGAACCGCTCGTAGTTCCCCAGGTCGAGGTCGACCTCACCTCCGTCCTTGAGCACGTACACTTCGCCGTGCTCGTAGGGATTCATCGTTCCGGCGTCGACGTTGAGGTACGGGTCCACCTTCACCGCGGTCACGTCGAACCCCGCGTTCGCGAGAAGTCGGCCGGTGCTGGCGGCGGTGATCCCCTTCCCCAAGCCGGACATCACGCCGCCGGTGACGAACACGAACTTCCGACCCAGCGACGGGTCGTACCCCGTATCGGGATCCGTTGGCATATTGACCGTCCGTCAGGGGCCGGCAAAACCGTTTCGGAGGAATCGGCACCGGACGTCAAACGCCGGACCGTCAGGATCGTGGTTACGGAGACGGGAGCCGGCTCTTGGGCGCAGAGTGGCGTCCTACGCGCAAAGCGGCTCGGCTCGGCGTCCGCTCTCGATCGTCGTTTTACAGACCGGGCACGTGTGGGTCAGCCCGCCGGCGTCACCGTCTTTTTGCCCGTCGCAAACGATCCAGTCGCCCGCAACGTCGCTCTCGTGGCCACACTCCGGGCAGAACAGGGTCGTTTTCGACCGTGGTTCCGCTCCGGACGCGGCTCGTCGATGGGAGGCCATTGAGTACATGAACTGTACGCGTTGCCCGGGTATAACCCTGTTGACGGTGATCGATCCGGACAGTTTGACCCGGACACGGTGGTTCAGTTGCTCTCTCGAAAGCCGCCGACGCGGACCCGCCGCCAAGGTTTTTAGCATGTGAGGAATAACACGCTAGCATGAGCACCGAATCGGCCCAGTCAAGCGGCGATCCGACGATTGAGGTGACGCCCGCCGCCGCCGAGGAAGCCCTCTCGCTGCTGGAGGGGGAAGGACTCGACACCGACGAGGCCGGCCTCCGACTGTTCGTCCAGCAGGGCGGCTGTGCGGGGCTTTCCTACGGGATGCGGTTCGACACCGAACCGGAGCCCGACGACCTCGTCGTCGAACACCACGACTTGCGGGTGTTCGTTGACCCCGCCAGCCGGAACTACATCGGCGGAAGTCAGCTCGACTACGAGAGCGGGCTTCAGGCGGCCGGATTCCACGTCGAAAATCCCAACGTCGTCTCCGAGTGCGGCTGTGGCGAGTCGTTCCGGACCTGATCCCGACCGGTTCCATCCGCAGGACGGGTGACCGACGTCTTACCGCTTAAGTCGATCGACCGGATAGTAGCCAGCATGGATCTCGACGCGCTGACGACCGCGGACGGTGACCGGGTGTACGTCGACCGGACACGCGGTGAACGCGGAGCCGAGGGGCCGTTCTACGTCGTGTTCGCGGACGCGAATGCGCACACCCGCTGGGGGTTCGCCTGCGGGAACTGTGGATCGCTCGACACTGCGATGGACACGATGGGGCGGATCCACTGTACGGACTGTAGCAACCTCCGAAAGCCCGACGAGTGGGACGCGGCACACGAGTGACCGGTCGGACGGGTACGGGAACCGCTGCCCCGGAACCGGGCAGGTGCCCCGGTCCCGAGAATCGTGAGAAAGTTTATCATGGATCGCGACCAATCCCCGAGCAGATGGCCCCTGCGAGCATCCCCCCGACGACGGAGGCCAGAGAGGTTTTTCGTGAGCTCGGATACACCGTCTCCGAGGACGGACGCGAGTTCGTCGCGGAGCGGAAGTGGCGCCGCGTGCTCGTCACGACGCTGTGTATGGATGCGGACGATCTCGACCCATATCTGACGGACGGCGGCGAGACACCCCGACTGCGCTGTTTCGTCACGTGGCGGGAGGGCGCCGGCGATCTCCGCGATCGGCTGGTGTCGTTGAAACCCCCGTACGACTGGGCCGTGATCGGCATCGACGCCGACGGCGAGGAGTTCACCGTGATGGAGGGCGCGCCCGGGAGTCCCTGACCGGAGTTTGACCGCCCGACGGTTCGGCCGCCATCCGGCCGACCGCCGCCGGTATTTATAACGATGCGTGCCCGACCCACGGGTGTATGGTGTTCAAGAAGATAACGTTGATCGGAACCAGCGAGGAGAGCTTCGACGCCGCCGCCGACGAGGCGATCGACCGCGCCGAGAATACCCTCGAGAACGTTTACTGGGCGGAGGTAAAGGAATTTGGCGTGGAAATACAGAGCGCGCCCGAACGGAATTACCAGGCCGAAGTCGAGGTCGCCTTCGAACTGGAGGAGTAACCGGCACGGCGGTTGCCGGGTGCGTTCACGCCGAGAACTCGTACAGGTCGTCGCCGACGTGGTGGATCGAGGTGACGACCTTCCCGTTGTCGCCGACCATCCCGTCGCCCTCGACCATCGCCCGGCCGACCGCGAGCACCTTCGCGTGGGTCTCCTCGGCGATCACGACGAGGTCGCCCTCGCGGATCGCGGCGTCGGCTTCGACGATCCCCGGACGCATCACGTCCGCCCCGTCGGAGACGAACGAGATCGCGCCCGCATCGACGGTGACCACTCCGGTTTCGGGGTCGAAATCGTTCGCGCCGCGGACGGTGAGGAACGGCTCGTCGTCGTCAACGTAGAACACCGCCGGGTCGTCGTCGACGAGCACGAGCCGGTAGTCGGCGTCGACGAACTCGACGAGTTCGAAGCGTTCGCCGTCGATATCGACGCCGAGATCGTCCGCGATCGCCTCGCGGATCTCGCTGATGTCGTCGCTCCGGAGATGGTGACGGGACTTCACTTGCATGGCCGCCACCTCGGCCGCATCGCGAATAAAGGGACCGTTCCGCCGCGGCCTCGTGCCATGGTCCCGCGCCGCGGCCCCGCCTCCCCGTCGCGTCCCGCGCGGTCGCTTCGGACGCCGTCGGGCTTCCGCCGCGTTGGCCCGATCAAAACGACCTTATGCCACCTCGTCTAAGCCGCAGGTATGATCAACCCACTGCCGATCGTCATCGCGTCGGTCGCGACGCTGGCGGTCGTTCTCTTCAGTAGCCTGAAAGGGACGGGGTGGGACCCCGCGGGGGACGTCTCCGACGAGATGCTTGAACGCCGCGCCAAATCCGTTCCCGAAACCGAGTTCCCCGAACCGGGCAACCGCGCGATCGGCGGCGGTGGCGGCGGCGCGATCCCGGCCGGCGGCGGCGAGGGCGAACTCGAGGACGAGGCGGCGACGAGCACCGGCCCCGGGGATATCGCGGAGGACGAGGTTGAATACTACGAGATCGAGTTCGCCAAACAGGGCGAGATGGTCGAACTCGCGAACGACGAACCGATCCTCGATCAGGGCGAGGAGGAAGGGTGGGACCTCCCGTACGCCTGCCGACAGGGACAGTGTGTCTCCTGCTCGGGCCGGATCACCGACGGCCCCGCCGAGGACTTCGTCGAACACGACAACCAGCAGATGCTCGAGTCGGCCGAGCTCGACGACGGGTACACCCTCACGTGCGTTGCGTACCCCCGGGACTCGTTCAGCATCGAGACCGGCGAATCGCCCTGAGGCGCGGTCGAATCACGAGTCGCCCACGACACGCTTTTTCTCGTCTCGCTCCTACGGGGCGTATGTCCACGTTTCCGATCGTCGCCGGCGGCGGGGCCGTCGTCGTGGCCGCGGCCGCGCTCGTCTACCGCGACGCGACCCGCATCGACGTCGAGACTGGCTCGCCGGGGCTGTGGGCCGCCCTCGTCACGCTCACCGGGGGGGCCGGGCTGGCGACCGCGGTTGCGGTCCCCGACGCGCCGGTCCCCGGCGTCCTCGTGTTGGTCGCGCTGGGTCCGCTGGTGTACGCGCTCGAGCGCGAGGATTCGGTCCACGGCGACGACCCGGCGGACCCGACGCGGCTCCCGAGCGATCGGGATCGATCCGATGACTCGGCAACGCGGGACGCGTCCCGAGACGCCGGGGCCTCCAACGGCGGGGGAACTGCGGAACGGCGGGACCAAATCCGTGACTCGTAGTCACGCAGGATCGAAGATGAGGGAGTTCCTTCCAGCCGCCGGCCCGGGTCCCAAACCCAAACCTTCCAAAGGCTCGGTGCCCAAGAGGTGCCAATGAGCGATGAAACCCTCGCGGAACGGGTCGAGACGTGGATGGTCGGCCAGATGCCGATCATCCGGATGCACGGCGGGACGAGCGTCGTGCGCGAGGCCGACCCGGAGACCGGCGAGGTCGTCGTCGAACTCGGCGGTGGCTGTTCCGGCTGTGGAGTCTCGAACATCACCGCCGAAAACATTCGGCGAGACCTCATCATGGACTTCGAGGCGGTCACCGACGTCACCGTTCGCGTTCCCTCCTCGGGCGACCAGGGGGCCTCCACCGTCGAGGGGGGCCGCGGCGGCGACCTCCAACACGAGACCGACGCTGCGAACCACTTCTGACCGGCCACGACCCACTTCTGACCGGCCACGACCCGTTTCCGACGAGGGGATCGGACCGAATTAAAGCGCGTTCTCCAGCGCCGACGCCACGCTCCGGGCCTTCTCGGCCAGCGACTCGGGGGTGTATCCAGCCGCGACCGACTCGTCGAGGATGCCGTCGTCGACCCGCTCGACCGTTCCGTCCGGGTGTTTGATCACGTCGACGTGGAGGTCGACGTAGCGGGCCGCGTCGGGGAACACCTCGACGGGCGTACAGATGTTGACGTACGTGCCCTTCACCGTCCCGTCCGACGCGCGGTAGGTGGTCGGGTACCACCACCGTCCCTCGGTGAGGCTCGTCGTCGCCACGTCGCCGGACTCCCGGGGATACCCGAGGCCGTCGTAGCTGCCGCCGGCGGTCATTTTCCGGCGAACGGTGACGCTGCCATCGTCGTCATCGACTTCGGTCACCTCACCCTCCCCGAGCGTGATCAGCCGGCCGTCGGGCTTGCCGTGTTCGATCCGGAGCGAGTCGCCCTCAGCGGGGCCGAACGAGTCCCGGACGACCCCGAACGGAAACTCGGCGTCGGGGTCCGGCTCACACAGGGCCTCCGCGAAGTCGACGCCCGTCGACGCGGCCGCGGAGCCGGCCTTCACCCGGTGATGTCCCGGCATCGTCGCCGTGGCCTCCCGGCGAACGCCGTCGAGCGCGAACCGCGACTCTCGCCCGAACAGTACCCAGACTCCGTCGTTCGGGCGGGCGAGCGGCCCCTCACTGCCCGTCGTGTCGCCGGCGAGGATTCCGGTCTCCCCGACCGCGCTTGCGAGCCGCTCGGCGTCGTCGACGGCGCGTTCCAGCCCCGCCTCGAGGGCGTCCATTCCGGCGTCGACGGCGGCGGGGCCCCAGACCGCGCGCCACCCGTCGGGCGGTTCGATTCCGAGGAGGTCGGTCATTCCGGCCAGTTCACGGGCCGCCTCGTCGTCGCGGACGTCGACCCGCGTTCCCGACCCCGGCTCCACGGCGACGAGACCGCCCCCCGCGCGCAGCCCGGCGTCGAGTTCCGGCCGACGCGACGCCCACGGCGCGGCCGACTCGCGGAGTTGAACCCGGACCGCATCCCCCGTTTCGATCCGGTCGTCGACGCTTCCGTAGGGGAGATACCCCTCGACCGGCTCACCGGGTGCGGGAGCTTCGACGGCGCGGTCGGTGGCGGTTGGGTCACTCGCTCCCAAGCCGACTGCGAGGTCCACGACCGCTCCGCCGTCGAGCGTTTCGGTCACCTCGCCGTCGAGGACGGTCCCGACCGGGGTCGGGTCAGCCCACGCGAGGGCGTCGATCCCGACGTCGGTGAGTCGGCGTCGGAGCGAGTCCACCGCCTCGCCGTCGCCGGTCACCCCCACGCCGAGCCGGTCGTCCGTCGTCGAGACGTCGGCGTCCGGCGGGGCCGTCGGGAACGGTGCGTCGAACCGTTGACGGATCGGCGGCGACGCGTCGACGACGTCGTGGCCGGCATCGAGCAGGAGTCGGGTGAGCGCCGTGGCGTATATCCCGCGGACGCGGGCGTTCACGCCGTCTCACCCCGGGCGTGTCGATCGCGATCGGATTCCATACGGTCTCGTTTCACGCCCGGCGGCTTCAATTACGGTCGTTCGCGGCGGGCTCGACGAACCGGGTTTCCGTCGGCGGGACGAACCGGTTCGCGGTCGGCTGGACGGGCTCGGTCCGTGAGTCACGCCGACGGCTTAAGTCGCCCGCAGACGAACGGTGCGGTATGTCATCACGGTCGGACCCTGTCGAGACGGCCGCCGACGGCGACCGCGACCTTTACGACGTCGCGACGTGGGAGGAACGAACCTCCCTCGACGGGCTCTCGGTCGCGTTGTACTGGCTCATCACCCGGTCGGCGAAGGCGCTCGTGCTGCTTGTCGCCGGGGTCATCCTGCTCGCCATCCTCGCGTCGTTCGGCGTTGGCCTCCTCTTCGACCCCGCCGTCGCCGTGCTGGTCGGGCTCTCGACGGTCCCCGCGTTCGGGCTTGCCGCGTACGTGTACGTCTCCGACGTCACGACCGCCGAACCGCTCTCCGTGCTGGTCGCGACGTTCCTGTTGTCGGTGTTGACCGCGTCGTTCGCGGCCGTCCTCAACGACGTCGCACGGCCGTTCTTCTCCCCATTCGGGGCCGTCGGGGTCGTCCTCTCGTTTTTTATCGTCGTCGGCCCGGTTGAGGAGACGGTGAAGCTGCTCGCCGTCCGGCTGTACGCGTACACCGACGACCGGTTCGACGCGGTCATCGACGGGGCGGTGTACGGCGCGATCGCCGGACTCGGGTTCGTCGTCATCGAGAACTTCATCTACATCGCACGGACCGTCGACATGGCCGAGCTCTCGCTCGGGGTCGCGGCGCTGGGCGCGGGAGACGGGATCGCCGGGTTGCGGGCGCTGGCCGGCCCCGGCCACGTGGTGTACTCGGCGTTCGCGGGGTACTATCTCGGACTCGCGAAGTTCAATCCGTCACACCGCGGGCCGATCGTTGTCAAGGGGCTGGTGATCGCAGCGACGGTCCACGCGCTGTACAACACCCTCGTCGGGCCCGCGACCGCCATCATTTCCGCGCTCTCCGGGCTCCCACGGGTCCCGTCGCTGTTCGTCTTCGTCGCGGCGTTTCAGGGGTTCTTCGGATATCTCCTCGTGCGGAAACTCCGCCGCTACCGGGATGCCTACACGGCGACACACGACGGGGAGGGGGCGGAAATAACGCCGGAGGTGGCCGAGTTCGAGGAGTAGGCGCCGGACGGGTCTTACCCCGGGGGTCTCTCGGCGCGCGACCGGTCGCCCGTCCCGGCCGTGAGTGCGCTCGCGAGCGCGCCCTTGACCACCACCTCGTCGCCGAGGGTCGTCAGCCGAATTTCGGGGACGTTGATGAACACCATGTCCGCGAGCTTCTCGCGGATCGGGTCGAGGATCCGCTCGGGGTTGTTGAGCGCGACCGCACCCCCCACCGAGACGACGAGCGGCGCGTATGCGTGGATCACGTTGGCGACGCCCATCGCGTTCCAGTGGGCGAGCTGGTCGATCACGTGGTCGGCGAACGTGTCCTCGCCGGCCGCCTCGAACACGTCGACCGCCGAGAAGTCCGGGTCCGCCATCGGCAACGTCGTCTCTATCGGGTCCTCGGCGTGAAGTTCCCGCGCGTATGCCGGAATGTTGTCTCCCGAACAGTACGCCTCCCAGTGTCCGTCGTGGCCACAGCCACAGGTCATGACTCCCTGCGGGTCGAGCGTCATGTGACCGACCTCGCCGGCGTTGCCGTCCCACCCCGAAAGCACGGTCCCGTCGACGGCGACGCCCGCGCCGATCCCCGAGGAGACGGTGAGGTACACCATGTCGTCGGGATTGCGCTCGGAGTGGAATCGCTCGCCGATCACCCCCGCGTTGGTGTCGTTGTGGAGGTGCACCTTCTCGGTGTCGAGCAGCCGCGAAACCGGGCCGACGAGCGGGATCCGCTCGACGGTGTCCGGGAGGTTCGCCGGCCCCAACACCACTCCGGCCGCGAGGTCGAGGGGTCCGATCGACCCGATGCCGGCGGCGAGGACCTCGCTCGGGTCGACACCGGCCGCCGCACAGGCATTTCGGACGACGCTCAATACGGCTTCGGTGACGGCGATGCCGTTCGGTCCACGGGGGGTCCCGCGCGCGTCAGAACCGAGCACGGCCGCGGTCTCGTCGCCGACGACCGCACGGACGTTCGTCGCGCCGAGGTCGACACCCACGTAGTGAGCCATCGATGAAGCAAGGGGTCCGTCGCCACTTAATCGCGGGGGATCCGTCGGACCGAACGCTCCCGTTGCGCCCGGGATCACGGGACGGTCGGGACGCAGTTCCCGTGAACGACGCCGGCGACCGCGGGCTAGCGTCGTCGCTCGAACGGACCGCCGGACGACTCCGGGGGGTCGGTATCGGGCGGTCCACGCGTCGGAAGCCGGCGGCTACCGGTCGCGGTACCGACCGGAACGAATCGGGTCTACGGCGGAACGGGCGAACTCATGGCGACTCGACGAATCGGGGTTCCCCGGGCGGTCGACCGTAGTCGACGATCCAGTAGCGATCGCGGTACATGCCGACGTTTTCGGCCTTCAGTTCGTCGAGATGGAACGCGTCCTCGTGGCCATCGAGTGCCCGGCGGACCCGCCGTATCGCGTCCTCGCGGTCGGCGGAGGGCGGCGGGACGGTCGCCCGCGGCATCGCGATCCAGTCGCCGTCATCGTCCACGTCGAGCACGGGCAGGAACGGATGTATTCCGCATCCGTCCCAAACTCGTTTCTCCCGGCGGTTCTGTGCGCGGCCGTCACCCATCTCGGCCGACGGTCCGTATCGCGCCAGTTTCGCGACGACCCCGGGTTCGGTTCCCGTCGATCCCGCCTCCTCGCCGGCCGGTCCGTTGACGGCCGCCGGGTCGTCGAGGCGGTCGGCCTGGAGTTCGACGGCGACACGCCCGGTTCCGACCCCGACGAGTTCGAGGCCGTGGTTCGCGGCGGCCGCCTCGAGGACCGCCGCCTCGCCCGGCGCCAACCCATCGAAGTACGTCATCGCCTCGCCCGCCGGCCACGACCACGTCCGGCCGGCGTACTCCCACTCCGTTGTCTCGACGTCGAGCGCGGCGAGGGCCTCGCGGCGCGCCGACCGCAGCGGCCGGGCCGTCCGTGAGAGGGCGGTCGACAGCGCCGACGGTATCGAACCCTCCGTCATCGAGGGTTCGTACTCCGTCGAGACTCAATAGTGTATCGTCGGCGTCAGCCGACGACGGCGGCGTTCCGACCCCGTCGACCCTTGCCACCGACTGCCGGATCTCGCCACCGGCCGTCGATGGCGACCCGTCGGAAAACGCCTATATCGGGGTCCCGCCTACTCCCGGGCGTGAGCACGACGCTGTTCGTCAGACACGGGACGACGACGTGGAACGAGACGGGACGAATCCAAGGCTGGGCCCCGGCGAGACTCTCTGAGCAGGGCCGGGCGGAGGCCGAGGCGGTCGCCGACGGGTTGGCCGCCGACCGCGACGTCGCTGCGGTCGTCAGTTCGGACCTCGCCCGAACCGTCGAGACCGCGGAGGCGATCGCCGACGCGACCGGCGTCCCGGTCGAGACCGACCGCCGACTCCGGGAACGCGACTTCGGTATGTACCAGGGGCTCCGTGGCGACACGTTCTTCGACCGGTTTCCCGCCTTCGACCTCCTCGAAAACGGGCGGGAGGCGGCCGAGCGCGTCCCGGAGAGCGGCGAGAGTTGGGTTGACGTCCACGACCGCGTCGTCGCCGCGGCCGCCGACCTCGACGACCGGGACGGCCCCGTCGTCGCCGTCACCCATCTCAATCCGATCCGGATCCTCGTCGGCGACCGGCGGGGTCTCCCGCTCGTACGGTCACTGACGGAACTCGCGGCCGACAACTGTTCGCTGACGGAGTTCGACGACGGCGGAACGGTGGTTCGGGAGAACGCGACCGGGTTCCTGAATTGAGCGGGTCGTCGACGGAACGGGCTCTGATCGCGGCGAGCAAGTGGATCGCGGCGGATGGCGGCAGTATTCCGTCAGCAGTCAGTAGTCCGGCGCCTCGTCCTCGACGTCACGCTTCAGCGAATCGCGGCGGGACTTCGCGTCGCGGCCGGTTGCCTCAAGCAGGAAGTCGTTCTTCGCGTCGACGGCGTCGGCGGCGGCGTCGGCGTTCCCCTCGGCGATGACGTCCTCGGCGGGGCGCTCCTCGAAGTCGACCATGAGCCTGTCCTTCTTTCTGCCGTACTCCGCGGCCCCGGCGAGGATCCGATCGAACACCGGATTTTCCGGGTCCTCGACGACGTACAGCTCGTGGCCGTTCGCCGTCTCGGTGCCGGAGACCGTCCCGAAATACGCCTCGACCGAGGCCTTCAGGTCCGGCATCCGATCCTCCAGATGCTCGCCGCGGCGCATCTTGTACTCCTTCATTCCGCGACCGTTCGACAGGGGACCGTAAACCAGTTTCGTCCCCGGTGTACCGGCGGTACACGGCGGCTTCGGCGGCCGACGGGAGGACTGAGGAACGGTCGGTCAGACGGACCGGCCGGCGGCGTCGACGGTCCCGATCAGCGCCGACGCTCGGCGACGTAGCCGCCCTTACACTCGGGGCAAACGTCGCCCGCGCGCATGGAGTTCCCGCCGGCATGCTCGCTCATGCCACACTCGGGGCAGTAGTACTCGGTCGGCGCCGAACTCGTCATGTGTTCGAACTCCGGCGTCTCGTCGCGGGTGATCTCCGATCCCGTATCGGCCGCCGGGCCGTCGTCCCCGTCGCCCGTCGCGCTCGTGGGACCGGCGGCGGTGCCGTCGCCCCGACCCGGCGCCTCGACGTACTCCGTTTCCGGTCCCACCTCGGCCGGGGGATCCGCCGACTCCGGCGTGAGTCCCCCGCCGAACTCGACCCCGCCGTCGCCGCCGTCGCCGCCGACCTCGGCGCTGAACCCCTCGTCGTCCTCACGATGCTCGGGCCAGTCCCCCGGTTCGGGTCCCGACTCGTCGGCCACCTCGTCGACTGCCGGCCACGCGCCGCGGCCACGCTCCCCGTCGTCGGTGGACTCGTCCACGGTCCCGACCGGTTCTCGATCGGCGTCGGCGGCGTACTCCGATTCGCCGTTGTCCCCGGCCGACCCGGACTCCCCGCTCTCAGCCGCGTCTCCGGCATCGAGGATTTCGGCGTCCTCCCCGGCGACGTCGCTCGTCTCACTGCCGCCCGACGCCGCTCCCTCGGCGGCCGCGCCGGTCGGCCCGTCACCCCCCGTCGTCGGAGTCGGTCCGTCGTCGAGTATCTCCGCGTCGTCGCCGTCGGCGTCGTCGAGCGCCCCCGTGTTCGGACCCGAACGCCGGGCGGAGTCGTCCGACTGCGACGGCGTGCCGGCGGTGTCAACTTTGGTAGTCCCGACGGTATCGTCGTCGGTACCCCTGCCGGCGTCGGCAGCCCTGACCGCGTCGGGGCTCGGCTCCGGGCCGTCACCCGTCGCCGGATCCGCGCCCGTCGCCTGATCGGTCAACTGTTCCATCGTCGTGACTTCGGTGTTTTCGCTGACGACCTGCGCCTCGCCGCACCGGCGGCAGGTCTTCACCTCTCGGACCGTCGTGACGACTTCCTCGCCGTCCTCCTCCCGTTCGCGTTCCACTTCAGGCCCGGTGAAATCGTGCCCGAGCAGACACCTGAGTCCCATTACACCACTCTGCGGTGCCGAAGGTAAAAAACGCCCCGTCGGCGTCGGACGCCCGGCACACGCCTCGTCGACACGCCAGCCTCTTTGTGGTTCGACCACGTACCTTCGGACAACGATGCCGACCGTTTACTATCAGGACGAGGAGATTGAGTGCGAGGAGGGCGACGTGTTACGCGACGTGCTCAAGAAAGCGGGGCTGTCGGTGTACAACGGGAAGGCCGAACAGCTCAATTGCCGCGGGAGCGGCTCGTGTGGGACCTGCGCGGTCCAGGTCGATGGCGAGGTGAGCGAACCGGCACGGAAGGAGAAGGCTCGACTCTGGCTCCCGCCGCACCACCCCAGCCACGACGTCAGGCTCGCGTGCCAGACCCGCGTCGAGGGCGACGTCGAGGTGACGAAGGGGGACGGAATCTGGGGACAACACATCTGACCGGACGACCGGGAATCAGGGATTCGAGCCGCCCGGCGACGCGCGTCGCCGTCGCTTGACGGTTGATATTAGCCCGCGACGAACGTGAGTTCGCACCGCGGGAGAAAACTTGTTTTCGCGTGTCGGAGCCGTGTTCGGCGTCAGCCGGACGACCCGCTTCGGTTTCCGGGTTACTGCCGAACGACGTTCGTCGCGCGGGGGCCCTTGGGCGAGGACTCGATGTCGAACTCGAGCTCCTGTCCCTCTTCGAGGTCCGGACCGCCAACGTCCTCCATGTGGAAGAACACGTCGTCGTCCTCGTCCTCAGTCGAAATGAAACCGTAGCCGCCAGTGTCGTTGAAGAAATCAACCTTTCCTGTCGCCATTGCGACTTAATATAACCGCGTTTCGGGCATAAGACTTGCGAGCGTACGGTTACCATGGGCCTCGATGGACGATCGTTTCCACCATTGGCGTAATATGGTCGTTTTATTCATGTACATCGATCCGTATCCGTTTGAATGGTGGATCCGTCGGGAGCCGATCCGTTTTCAACGCGTTGGGACGCCCCGGCGAGGGGGCCGCCGCAGATCGGCCGGCGATGCGCTTTAGTCCGGGTGGAAGCAAATTACCGGCGTGTTGCGAGTCGTCCGTGCGAACGGTCCCGCGTTGCTCGTTCCGGCCGCGTGGGCCGTCGCCGCCGCCGCGGTCGTCGGGCAGGTGTCGGAACGCGCGCTGTTCGTTGCCCACGTCGTGATGAGCGTCCTGCTCGTCGCCTTCCTCGCCGCCTCGTGGACCGAGATGGGGTCCGGGGTGCTGCGCGCGTGGAAAGCCGTGATTCTCGCCGGTACGCCCGCCACCGTCGCGGGCGTCGCCGGGTTCCTCGCGCTCGACGGCCGACTCGGCCTCCCGGCGGACCCGCTGTTGACCGTCGCGCTGTACGCATGGATCCTGCTCCCGGCGGCCGGGTTGGCGTACACCGGCCGTCACGTCGGCTCGTACGCCCGCGCGTACGATTTCGGCGCCGTCTGCTGTCTCGTCGGCGCGGTCGGCCTGACCGTCGCGGGAACCGCGGTTCAGTCCGTCGCGGCCCTCGCGGTCGTCGGCGTCGGCCAGACGGCCGGGATTCTCGCCGCGACGGCGGCAGGATAGCCCGTCAGTCGGCGGCGGCGGTTCCGTCGTCGTCGACCGTCGCGTCGCCGCCGACCCCGAAATCGACCTCGGGTCGATCGATCCCGAACGGCCCGTAGGGGTCAGTGTCGTCCGGCATCGGCGACTCGTATCCGTCCGCGCCGCCGCGGTCCTCGAACTCCGCGACGGCCTCGGCGAGGAGGTCCGGGTCGGTGAGGAGCCGACCGAGCGTCCCGCCGATCGTTTTGGCGGCGTAGATCATTTCCTCCGTGCCGGTCGATCCGCCGGCGGCCACCGCCTGCCAGGAGTGGGGCGGCGTCCCGACCGGCCACGTTGCGACCCTCATCCCCCCGAGCGGCACGACTTGGCTCACGTCGCCGGAGTCGGTGGAGTACGAGCCGGTGGTGCCGGCGTCGGGCGCATCGATCGGGTCGGTGAAGTAGGCGACGTCGCGGGCGCGCTCCCGGTCCGCCGGGTCGAGTTCGGCCGCCTGACCGGAGACGCCCCCCAGCGACTCCCGGAGGCCGGCCGCGAGCGTCGGGTCGTCGACGTCGACCATGAGACGAACGGGTTTCGTCCCGATGTCCGCCCACACGGTCTCGTGACTCAACGCCGCCTCGATTACCGTAGTTAGGTTAGAGGATGAACGAGATGACTGCCAGAACGATGAAAATGATAACGAGCCATTTGGCGATATCCCAGCTAACTCCCGCAATCCCCTTCGCGCCGAGTAATCCCGCAACGACCGCGAGTATCACGAACAGGATCGCGAGTTCGATGAATCCACCTCCAAACTGAAACGGGACTAGCTGTGCTGGCGCCGACACGTCTCAGGCCGCTTGGTCGGGTAACATGTGATACTGCTACGGACTCGGGACGATAGATGCTGCTACATGGTGTACCATACTACCAAAGTCCGAATCATCCACCGTGTATCTCGCACGGCTACGGAGCCGGCAAAGCCCAACAGATATACATACGGTGTTCTCAACACAGTATCCACTCGCTGAACCCTCCATCTCGCATGAATTCGGACACCGAACGGCCGCCGGGTGACGCGCTCATGGACACGCTGGAGCGGCTCTGGCGCCGCCTCGAACCGATCCGGACTCGGATCCGAAAGCGGTTCGAGGTCGATGCCCGCGCGCTCGCCGCCGTCCGGATCGTCCTTGGCGTCACCGTCCTGATCGACCTTCTCCACCGCGCGCAGTATCTCGAACTGTTCTACACCGACGCGGGAGCCTACCCGGTCGCCGCCTACGAGGCCACGTACGGCCAGTTCACCGGGGTCTCGGTCCACGCACTCTCGGGGGATCTCTGGCTTCAAGCGCTGTTGTTCGCGTGCGCGGGGCTGTTCGCCGTCGCGCTGATCGCCGGGTACCGGACCCGGCTGGTCGGGGTCGTCTCGCTGCTGTTGTTGTTCTCGGTACAGGCGCGGAACCCGGCCGTGCTCAACGGCGGCGACCGGCTGTTCCGGGTGCTGTTTGCCGTCGCGCTCGTGACCCCGCTCGGGGGACGGTGGTCGATCGACGCGCTTCGACGCGGGTCGGCGCGCTCGACGGTCGTCGGGTTCGGGACCGCGGCGCTGCTCGTCCAACCGCTCGTGGTGTTCGCGTCGAACGCGATCGAGAAACACGCCGGCGAGACGTGGTACGCCGGGGACGCGCTGGAGATCGCGCTGGCAAACGACGTGATGACGATCCTTCTCGGGGACGTGGTCATCGACTACCCGGTGGTGTTGACGGCGCTCAACTACGCGTGGGTGGCGTTGCTTGCGGGCTCCGCGCTGTTTCTGCTGGCCACCGTCGGGCGCGTCCGGATGGTCGCCGCGTTCGCGTATCTCGGCGCGTTCGTCGGGATGGCGCTCACGATGGCGGTCGGCCTGTTCCCGCTGGTCCTCGCCGCGTCGGTGCTCCCATTTTTACCCCCAGTGTTCTGGGACCGCCTCGGGCAACTGGCGCCGGACGACTGGGCCGCCCGTCGTCCGTCCGCCGACGCCCTCGGTCCGTTCGGTCGACCGCGGCTCGAACGACGGGCTCTCGACGCGCTCCGGGAACGGGGACACGAGTTCGCCGTCTCGTACGGCGTTGCGTACGCCAAGTCACTGCTGACGGTGGTCGGCTTCTGCGTGCTCGTCTGGATCCTCGTGTTCAGCGCGGGCACCGTCACCGACTACGAGGTTCCGGACGAGGTCGACTACGAGCATCTCGACCAGCAGCGGTGGAGCCTGTACGCGCCCAACCCCTCGGATTCGTACAACTGGTACGTTCCAGCGGCCCATCTTGCGAACGGCTCGACGGTGGACGCACTCGAGGGCGGGGACCCGGAGTTCGACCGGCCGCCCGACGCGGCCACGGAGTACGAGACGTTCAGACACCGCAAGTTCATGCAGGCCGTCCGCGACTCCGGATCCGACGGGATCATCGCGGAGAGCTACGCGGACTGGGTCTGTCGGGAGGCAAGCGCGACCCACGACACGACGGTCGAACGGGTGACGGTGTACCGGATGTACCAGCCGAGCCCGATCGACGGCGAGTTCGAGGCGCCGAGCCGGCGGACCGTCATCGAGTACGACTGCCGACGGTGAGCCGTTGACCGCGGCGGGAGCAGGTCGGGAAAATCCTGAAAGGGGACGCCGATCCGGGCGGGGTCGCGACACGCTTAGACCGCTCCGTATCGTATATGCTCGTGTATGACTGCGACCGACGAGACGGCACCAACGTTCACGGCCACGTACAAGGGGACCGATCACGAGACGTTCGACCTCGGCGAGCATCTCGGGGACGGCCCAGTCGTGTTGGCCTTCTTCCCCGGCGCGTTCACGCCCCCTGTAGCAACGAGATGATCGCGCTTCAAGCTCGGATCGACCGGTTCCGGGACGCCGGCGCGACCGTTTTCGGCGTTAGCGCCGACTCGGCGTTCTCTCAGGGCGCCTTCGCCGACGAGCACGGCCTCGAGTTCGCACTCGTCAGCGATATGGGCGGCGAGGCGATCGACGCGTACGATCTCGCGATCGACATCCCCGAACTGGGTCTCCACGGGATCGCCAATCGGGCCGTGTACGTCATCGACGATGCGGGGACCGTGACGTACGAATGGGTCGCCGACGACCCGACGACCGAACCCGATTACGACGAACTGATCGACGCCGTCGAAGCGACCTGAACTCCGGATCGGCGGGGCCGATGGCCGGGTCCGCGGCGTCCGGCGACGTCGGAATCGTGGGACCGGCCGATCACTCCCCGTCGGTGCCGCCGTCCCCGCGTCGCACCGGCGGGGTCTTCGAGAGCAACTTCCCCCAGAAGGCGCGGTTCGTCGACCCCCGGCGGTACACCCACTCACGAACTGCCCGATAGGGACCGATCCGGCGGAGCCGTTCGACGACCGAGCGGAGGACCGATTCCGGGCCGCTCCGGAGGAGGGCCTCCTCGATCGAGGCGCCACAGGAGTACACCCGGTCGTCGGTCACCACGTGTGAACACGTCGTGTACCCGTCCGGGAGGCGGTTCCGGAGGTCCGGCCCCAACTCGGAGAAGCCGACGATCCGAACGCCGGCTCGATCCTTGAAGAACTCGGCCCACCACGTACAGAACCCACAGTCGTCGTCGAAGACGAAGACGGTCTCGCTCATGGGTGCGCTACGGGCGGGAGCTACTAAGTGATCCGTCCATCGGCGGGAGGGATGAAGACCGCCGACGACCGGTCGTACCGGGGGCGACGCGGGGAATCGCCGCCCGCAACCGACCCCGGTCGTTGCGTGCGGCCGAGTCGGATCCGCGACTGCCGCCGGCGCGGATCGCCCCTCCGGCGCATCCCGGCGGCCGAACGGCGCCCCGACG
>JAQCNI010000137.1 GCA_028275105.1 Halorubrum sp. | reverse complement strand
ACCGGGATGCGGAGGTCGTCGGCTACGACCCGGTCGCGACCGGGACCATGCGCGAGCGCTTCCCGGACGTCGAGTACGCCGAGTCGGCGGCGGCCGCGCTCGACGGCGCGGTCGGCGCGCTCGTCGTCACCGACTGGGACGAGTTCGCGGCCCTCGACGACGAGTTCGACGCGATGGCGGAGTCGGTCGTGATCGACGGGCGACGGATCGTCGAGCGCCGGGAGGGGATCACGTACGAGGGGCTGACGTGGTGAGCGTCGCCCCCACGGCCGGCGGTGACGGCCGCGACGACCGGCACTCGCTCCCGCGGACGACGCCCGCCGCGACCGACACCGATAATCCCGTCTCGCCCGTGGATCCACCGTGAACACGCAGGACGGCGGTCACTACGACGCGGCGGTCGACGCGCTGGCGGCCCGCGAGTACGAAGCGGCCGGGGACCGATACACGCGGGGCGGGCGGCGCGTGCTCGCCGACCCCCGCGCCGACCTCGATCCGTTTTCGGCCGACGGGAAGGGGTGGGTCGGGCAGGGGGTCGCACAGCTTCTCGTCGGCACGCTGGCGTACCGGGTCGCCGGCGCGGAGGGGCGCGCTACGCAGCGAGCGGTCGAGGGAATCGCGGTCACGCGGGACCTCGAAACCGTGCTCGACGCCCCGGCACAGCGGGCGTGTCTCGCCGAGTTCGTCGCCGACTTCCGCGTCGCCGGCGGGCTCGACGGCGCCGCCGACGCGTACGAGGCGGCGGCCGAGCGGTACGAGGCGGCCGCGGACGAGGTGGACTCGCCGCAGGCGGTCGCCACCACCCCGCTTTTCGAGGCGGCGGCGTTGCCGATAAAACAGGTCGCCCGCGGGCAGGCAAACGGCGAGATCGCGATCAAATGGGAGGACCTCCACGGGTCGGACCCCTCACAGCCGGGCGATTTTCTCGCGTATCGCGCGCGATTCAAGAAACGGCGGTTCGCGGGACTCGTCGAGAAGGCGGTCGCGGACCGCCACCTCGCCGCCCCGCGTGGAACGACCGAGTACGGCAACGAGACACACCGGTGTCCGAACTGCGGCGCGAACGATGTCAACTGGGCCGGTACCGACGTGCTCTGTATGCGGTGTTCGACGCCGACCGAACGGGCCTGACCCGCCGTCTCCTCAGGCGTCGAGGAGGCTCTCGCCGTCGAGCGAGCCGCCGGCGTCGACGTCCATCAGATCGAGGATCGTCGGCGCCAGGTCGTAGAGGTCGGCGCCCGCGACGTCGACGTCGGCGGCCGTAGTGTAGAGGAGCGAGTTCTCGAACTTGTGCATCCCGTTTCGTGGCCCCTCGGTGAAGACGGCGTCCTTCGGCTTGAACCCGGCCTTCAGGTCGTACCCGTCCGCGGGAATCACGACGAGGTCCGGCGCGATCCCGGTGTAATCGCCCGCGAAGACGGTCTCACCCTTGACGACCCGTTTACACACGTCCCGGCCGTCGGGACCCGTCAGCGATTCCAGGTCCGCGATCAGTTCGTCGCGGACGGATTCGTACTCGGACTCGGGGACGATTCCCTCGGGTTCGCGGCCCTCGAGGTTGAGGTAGAAGCGCCCGGGGATCAGGGAGTATGCTCGCGTGTCGTCGCCGATGTCGGCAAGCGAGTCGGGGTCGTCGCCGGCGAGCGAGAGCCAGCCCGCGTCGGCGAGCCATCGGTTACAGTTCACCTCGTGTTCGAGTTCGGTGAACCCGTGGTCGGAGGCGACGATGAGGGTCGTGTCGTCGTCGAGGCGGTCGCGAACCTCGCCGACGTACCGGTCGAGTTTCGCGTAGAACTCGAGGAACTGGTCGGCGTCCGTCCCGTCGGCGTCCGTCCCGTCGGCGTCCGTCCCGTCGGTGTCCGCACCGTCATTGGCGTAGTCGCCGAACAGGAAGTGGTTCACGCGGTCGGTGGTCATGTACACGCCGAAAAACAGGTCCCAGTCGTCGGCGTCGAGGTAGTGGGTAAACGCCTCATGGCGCGCGTCGAGCGTGGCGTGGGCGTCCGCGAGAAATTCGCGTTTGTCGTCGTCGTGACCGAGCGACGCGTCGACGTCGATCCGGTAGTCGAACTCCGCCAGGGTCGTCCGGACGTCGTCGTCGCTCGCGGCGGCCTCCAGCGACGGCGACAGGAACCCGGAGACGTGCCGCTGGATCCGGGTCGAGGGCGGGAAGGTGACGGGGACGTTCAGGACGGTCGCGTCGCGACCGGCGTCGGTCACGCGGTCCCAGAGCCGCGCTGCTTTCACGTCCTTGCCCATCGGGACGTACGTCTCGGCGGAGTCGACCTCGCGGTCCTGAAAGCCGTAGACGCCGGTGGCGCCCGGGTTCCGGCCGGTCGTCAGCGCGGGCCAGCACGCGCTGGATTCGGGCGGGACGATGCTCGAAAGTTGGCCGCCGGCCCCCTCCTCGGCGATCGCCGTCAGATTCTCGAAGACGTCCGGATGGTCCCGGACGAGGTCGTGCGGTACGCCGTCGATCCCGAGGAAGACGACCCGGTCGTCGTCGCCGCGGAGCCGGTCGAAGAGTCCCATCTCCCCGGGTGTCGAGCCGCCGCGGACAAATCGGTTCCGTTCCCTTGTCGGCCCGAGACGGAAGGGTTATTCCGGTTCGCACGGACACATCACCCGTATGACAGCCGACTTCCCGGCGTCGGTCGACGTCGACTACGCCGACGGCGAGGGCGAGGACCCCGACGACTACCCGTCGCTCAGACACAAAATCGAGAAGGCGGTCGACGTGACCCGCTCCGGGCTGGAGACGTACGAGAACCCGGCCGTGATGTGGACGGGCGGAAAGGACTCCACGCTGACGCTGTACTTCATCAATCAGGTCGCCGAGGAGTTCGGCTACGAGAAGCCGACCGCGGTGTTCATCGACCACTTCCAGCATTTCGATTCGATCACCGACTTCGTCGAGCGCTGGGCCGACGAGTGGGGCATCGAGGTCGTGTACGCGCGCAACGAGGACGCCGGGGAGTACGTCGCGGAACACGGGCTGGAGCCCGGCGACGACATCCCGGTCGCCGAGTTGAGCGAGCAGAACCAGCACCACGTTCGCGAGATCCTCGAGTACGAGGAGGAGACGTTCCCGTTCCTGTTGGACACGTACGTCGGGAACCACCTGCTGAAGACGGTCGCGTTGAACAACGCCTTAGAGGAGTACGACATCGACGGCGTCATCTCGGGCGTCCGGTGGGATGAGCAGGAGGCCCGCGCGGACGAGACGTTCTTCTCGCCGCGTCACGACCCGGACATCTACCCGCCACACGACCGAATTCAGCCGATCCTCCAGTTCGCGGAGGCGGACGTCTGGGCGGCGTTCTGGAACCACGTCGTGCCCGACACGGTCGAGGCCTTCCCCGACGACGGCTACGTGCCGCAGGCCGACGACGACCTGCCCGAGGGCGTGTCCAGCGAGGACGTGCCGATCTCGCCGAAGTACTTCGCCGGCTTCCGCTCGTTGGGCAGCGAGGTGTCGACCGAGAAGACGACCGAGGAGCCCGCATGGCTCCAGAACCTCGAGGGGACCACCGAGCGCGCCGGCCGCGCCCAGGACAAGGAGGACCTGATGGAGCGGCTGCGCGACCTCGGGTATATGTGACGCCGCGGGAACGATTCGATTCGTCCCGCGGTCGGTTCGACTCGTCGCGGGCCCGTCACACGTCGGCGGGCCGGCTGCCGACACTCAATACCTCTTTAAATCACCGGCCTCAACGGGAGGCATGGCCGTAGGTACGCGTCTCTCGCTGCAGCTCGCCGACTTCGGTACCCGTTCGCTCGTCACGCACACCCTGATGGCGGTGGGGTTCGTTGGCGCGGTCGTCTCGGGGCTGTTCGTCGGCGGACAGACTGGCATCGTCTCGATGGCGGCGTTCATCAACTTTACTGCCGGGTTGTGGATCAGTCAGTCGATCCACTCGCTCGGTAACTCCGCGACGGAGGACGAGTACCAGGGCGTCCTCAAGGAGATCCTGAACCGTGTCTAGTGAGCCCGGGATCGACGTCGGCCGATTCGGCCGCACTCTCGTTCTCATCGGCTTCGTCACGACCGTCTTCCTGTTTCTCATCACGGACCGCCTCTCCGGCGACACGCTCCGTATCGGCATCGTCGCGGTCGGGACCATGGCGCTGATCACCGCGATCACCGGGTTCTTGATCGCGGCCGGCAGCGCCGTCGACGCGTCCTGAGGGTGGGACGGTTTGTAACGATACGATCGCTGGGGCTGACGGGATGACCGGTATCGAGGTCCCAGTCGGTCGATAGGATGTCGCTGCGAGCGCGGTGACCACCGCCGAAGCCCCAACCGCTCGGTACGACGCAGTTGCTTGTACCGTGACCACCGCCAAAGCCCCAGCCACGAGGGCTCACGGTTGATCGCGTTCCGGGACTCGGTGGCGTCGGCCAGCGTGTCGTGGGCGGAGGCGTCGAACGGCCGCTCGATGTAGACGGCCCGCCGTCGGTGACCGCGAACGACGTCGTGGATCCGTCCCGCTTCGCCGTGTCGTTCGACCACCCCGGCCACGCGAGCGTATTTACGTATGGGTACCTATACGAAAACGTATGAGCAAGAACATCGCGATCAGCGACGACGTGTACCGTCGGCTCAAACGCGAGAAGGGCGACCGGAGTTTCAGCGATCTCATCGCCGACACGCTCGACGAGGGCGGCCGGCTCGCGGACGTGAGCGGCCAGCAGGTGCTCGATCCGGAGGCGTTCGCCGCGGTCGACGGCGAGATCGGGCGGTTGAGCGACGGGACGCTGGAGCGACTGACCGACGGGCCGGCGGACCGATGAAACTACTCGACACGTCGACCGTCGTCGACATCGACCGCGGCGGCGTCGACGGAACGCAGCGTGCCTCGTCCGGCGACGGGAGTTCGTCGGGTGCGATCGACCGGAAGGTCCGGACGCTCGACGACCAGGGCCGCCACGCGATCAGCATGGTGACCGTCACGGAGCTCCGTCTGGGCGTCGAGTTCCAGTACGACCGTGGCACCGACGAGTACCGACGGGCGATGGACGACCTCGACCGGCTCCTCGCGCGCTTCGACGTGTACCCGATCTCGCGGCCGATAGCGACGGCGGCCGCCGAGATAATCGCGGAGCTTCGGGACGCCGGAACGCGGCTCGACGACCTACACGACGTGTACGTCGGCGCGACCGCGCGAGTGCGGCAGTTGCCGGTTCTGACGGCGAACGTCGATCACTTCGAGCGTATCGAGAACGTCTCGGTCGTCGACTGGGCGGAACTCTGAGGGGTCGAACGGCGACGTTCGCCAAAGCGTTATTACTGAGTACGGAGAACGAGTGCCCGTGAGCGTCACGATTCC